>JAUYQQ010000009.1:0-300000 GCA_030697165.1 Acidobacteriota bacterium | reverse complement strand
CCAGACGCTGACCTGCGCCGGCTACGACCACAACTGGGTCCGCCAGTACGAATACGACGATGACCACGCGCCGCTGCTGCCGCGCGGCACCATCCTGCACATCATCGGCTACATGGACAACACGCCGAACAACAAGAACATCCCCGACCCCCGCAACTGGCAGGGCTCGGGCAACCGCTCGATCGCGAACATGTTCATCGACCTCGGCCAGTCGGTGCCGCTGACCGACGAGCAGTTCCAGGAAGAAATGGCCGAACGGCGCCGCAAGCTCGGCCCCAACCGGCCGGACGTGATCATCGGCTGTCCGCTGTGCAACGTGATTCCGCCGCCGGCCAAGCCGACGGCGCAGCAGTAGTAGGGATCTCCAATGATTCGCTCACGAAGCGCGCGCCTCCTTCTTGGCGCCGCCACGATTGTCCTCGCTTGTCAGACCGCCAGTTCCCAGAGCCTCTCGTACTCGAGCGGGCAGACCGTGTCGCCCGCCTTCGAAGGCTGGGAGAAGAACGACGACGGCTCGTTCAGCATGATGTTTGGTTACATGAACCGGAACTGGGAAGAGGAAGTGAACGTGCCGGTGGGCCCGGAGAACGGCTTCTCGCCCGGCGTCCCTGACCAGGGCCAGCCCACGCGTTTCCTGCCGCGGCGTAACCGCTTTGTCTTCAAGGTGCGCGTGCCGGCCGACTGGGGTAAGAAAGAACTGATCTGGACGCTGACCACCAAGGGCAAGACCGAGCGCGCGTACGGCACCCTGCGCGAGGACTCGCTGGTCGATAACCTGGTCCAGGCCTCGGAGCAGGGCGCGATCGGCGCCGGCATCAGCAGCCCCGAGATTCGCGCCAACCAGCCGCCCACCCTGTCGATGGACGGCGGCGATCGCCGCGCCCAGGTCGGCCAGCCCCTCACGCTCGTCGCCATTGCCCAGGATGACGGCGTGCCCGCGCCGCGTTTCGGCCCCGACTCGCGCGAGGCACGCCTGATCGCCCAGGCCCGCGCCCGCGCCACTAACGGCACGCCGCCGGCGCCAACGCCGCGCGGCACCGTCGCCTTTGACCCGGCGACGCAGCGCCCGCCGACCGCCATCACCGTCGGCAGCCAGACCGGACTGCGACACTCGTGCTTCGTGTATCGTGGCGCGGGTCGAGTGACATTCACGCCGCGACAGGCCAAGGTGTGGGAAGACACGCGCGCCGGTGCCAACTCGCCGTGGGCGCCGCGCTGGATGGCGCCGGCCATTCCGCCCGATGGCAAGTACACCGTGTCGGTGACCTTCGAGGACCCCGGCACCTACACGATTCGTTGCCTGGCGTCAGACGGCGCGCTCAACACGCCCAAGGACGTCGTCGTCACCGTCTCTAAGTAGAATCCGGCTTTAGCCGGATAGACATGAATGCGGAGGGGTCTGACCCCTCCGCATCATTGCGTCCGGCAACTGCTGTTGCCGGCTCCTCGCTCGAGCTCGCACTTCACGAACGTCAGGCGCGCCCGCGCAAAGCTCAGCATCACACCGGCCGACCCCTCGTAGGTGGCGTTCGACCAGGGCTTCGCAGGGTCTTCCCTCATGGCCGCGTCGATGCGCTGCACTTGTCTGATGATTTCGGTGTCGAGCCATCCGTCGGCCTCGGCGAGCTCGACGGCGCGCGTCACCTCGCTCAGGTAAAGGGCCTGGTACTCGGGCACCGCCATCAGCTTGTCGATCAGCGTGTTGCCCGCCCACGCCAGATCGAGCGAGAACTCCGCGCCCCAGAACGTGTGATCGGAGTCCCACGAAATCAGCGCATGCACGTTCTGGTCTTCGAGACGATAGAGATAGAAATTGTTGATGCCGTAGGCGCCCACAAACCCGTCGGTTTCGGCGAGAAAGCTCTGGCCGGCGACAAACCGGATGAAGGCCGGAATGTCGAGCAACCCGCCAATCGCATCCGTGATTCGGTCCGGCGGCGTCTCGTTGGTCAGCCGCACCAGGGTTTCGATGGCGCGGTACTTGTCCTCATCACTCTTGGTCTCGTTGGTTTTTGCATCGAACAGCAACTTGTAGGGTTCAAGGCTGCTGCCGGGATAGCTGAACCGCCAGTCCTCCTGGTACTTGAACTCGAACAAGTAGCCGTCGTTCTGCACGTTGCCGTCGATCGAGCCGTAGATCCGCGCCAGCATGTCCTTGTCGACCGACTCGACGATCGCGTAGACGCCGACGTACTGGTTGTTGACGTAAAGGCGCGTGTGAATCTCGCGCGACACCGGAACTCCGAGCCGCGCGTAGAAGGCGGCGGCGACCGTCTCGTGAATGCCCGATGGGTCCTGCGTCAGGTTGTCGAGGATGAACGACTTCAGGCCCAGGAACGTCTGGCCACTCGCGTAGCGGTCGAAGTCGACGCGCAGCCCCGGCTTGGTGCCGCTGCGAGAGCCGCGGCCGCGCGAGCGGATGCCGGCGTTGCGCACGGTCTGGCCGTTCCACGCGAGGTCGGCCGGGTAATACGTGTTGGTGCTGAAGTCGGCCTTGAGCTTGGCCCAGTCGGCCGAATGCAGCAACAGATCGACCCGCTGGATGGTTTCGCTGGCAAAAAGCTCGTCGGCGGATTGAGCCTGTGCCGGCGAGACCGCCAGAATCGCGAGGACGACGAGTGTTGCGATGTGTTTACACACGGGACACAATGTGTAAGACGGACGGAGGGCGGGGTTTTCCCCGTCTGAGGTCAAACATCACGATGAGGCCCTCCACGCCCCGGACCTTCGGGCTCACCCTTTTCCTGGGGTGCGCCATCGCTATTGGTGCGTGTGGCGGATCGGCCGGCACACCCGCTTCGCCCACGGCGGTCACGCCGGTGGCCGGCGCTCCCAACACCCCGATCGAGGTTCCCGTCAACGAGTCACCGGCCGTCCCGACCACGCCGACTGTGCCCGCGACGCCTGTCACCAATTGGGTCAACGTCGTCGGCGATACCGGCTGGTGCGGCGCGCCCGCCATGCCCCTGTTGTCGCGGCTGATGGCCACGCTCGGCGGCGACATTTTCCTGGCCGGGGACCTCGCCTATCCCGATGGCACGCTAAACGAGTTCCAGCGCTGCTTCGATCCTGACTTCGGCCGCTTCCGCTCGCGCTTCTGGGCGGCGCCCGGTAATCACGACTACCAGACCGCGGGCGCGGATGGCTACTTCACGTATTTCGCCGATCGCGCCGGCCCGGTTCGCCGCGGCTATTACTCAGTGCGCTCGTCGACGTGGCGGGTGTTGATGCTCAATTCGCAGATCCCGGTTGGTCGCAACTCGCCGCAGCTCGAATGGGTTCGCGCGGAACTGGTGGCCAACCCGGCGCGGTGCACCATGGCGGTGATGCACTATCCCTTCGACAGTTCAGGACCGAACGGCCCGAATCCGCAATTGCGCGACCTCTGGAGTGTGATGCACGAGCAGGGCGTCGACGTCGTGGTGGCGGGCCACGATCACCTGTACGAACGGCACGCGCCGCAGGACGCCAGTGGCCGATCCGATCCGGCCCGCGGCATCCGGCTGTTCATTGCCGGCACCGGCGGCGCCCCGGAGTACGCGCGCGCGCGGGCGGCGCAGCATTCAGAGCGGCTGATCTCATCGCACGGCCTGCTGCGGCTCAAGCTGGAGCCGGCACTCTACGAGTGGGAGTTCATGGACCCGAGGGGCAGCGTGCTCGATCGCGGCCTCAACGTCTGTCACTAGCCCGCGCGAGGGCGATGATCACGCCACCGACCCCCCACCGGCCGATCATGGTCGCCGAGGTCTTACGGCACCTCGGACCGGCCCCCGGCGAGGTGGCGGTCGACTGCACGCTCGGCGGCGGGGGACACGCGCTGGCGATCCTGGGACGAGTGCAGCCGGCCGGCCGGCTGATTGGCATCGACGTCGACCCAATTGAGCTGCCACGTGCCGAGGCTCGCATTCGAGCGGCCGGGTACGGCGTCGACGCGTTCGTCGCCCACCACGCCAACTTTTCGGAACTGCCGGCGGTGCTCGCAACGCACGGCGTCGCCGCCGCGAACGTGATCCTGTTGGACCTTGGCGTGTCGTCCATGCAGCACGACAGCGGCGAGCGAGGCTTCAGTTTCAGGAGTGTCGGGCCGCTCGACATGCGAATGGATCCATCTCGCGGCGAGACGGCCGCGCAGTTGATCGCGCGATTGAACGAAGGCGACCTCGCGGCCCTGCTCGCGACCAATGCCGACGAGCCGCAGGCGCCTGTGATCGCCGGCATCCTGAAACAAGAACTCCCCGCCACCACGCATGCCCTCACGCGCCTGGTTCGGCTGGGGCTCCACGACGCGCTGCCGGACCTGTCGAAGGCCGAGGTCAAAATGTCGGTCCGCCGGACCCTGCAGGCGCTGCGCATTGCCGTGAACGACGAGTTCGCGGCGCTCGACGCGCTGCTGGCGACGCTGCCGCAGTGCCTGGCCCCCGGCGGCCGGGTCGCGATCCTCACCTTCCACTCCGGCGAAGATCGCCGCGTCAAGAAGGCCTTCCAGGCCGGTCACCGCTCGGGGGTCTACGCCGGGATCGCCGGCGAGGTCGTGCGTTCGACAAAGGAGGAAACCTTCGCCAATCGCCGGGCTTCGTCGGCGAAGTTGCGCTGGGCCGTGCGTGCACCCGCTATAATCCCGCCATGAAGACCGACCGCCGCTCTTTTCTTCGCCTGTCAGGCGCCGCCGGCGCTGCCGCCGTGACGCTTGGCTCCAACAGCATCGAATTGGTGGCACAGGCGTCTCGCGCGCTTGGCAACCGGACGCCCGACGATGTGGCCGCGGATGAAGGGTATTGGCGCGACATCCAGAACGCGTTCACCCTGGACCGCTCGCTGATCAACCTGAACAACGGCAACAGCTGCCCGAGCCCGACCGTCGTGCACGAGGCCTACAAGCGGTACCTCGATTACTCGAACCAGGCGCCGGTCTATCACCGTGGGCTGATCGAGCGGAACATCGAGGTGGTGCGCCGCCGGCTGGCCGCGGAGTTCGGCTGCGATCCTGAAGAGATGGCGATCACGCGCAACTCCAGCGAGTCGCTGCAGATCGCGCAGAACGGCCTGGACCTGATGCCGGGCGACGAGGTCCTCACTACCGAACAGGACTACGGCCGCATGCTGACGACATGGGACCAGCGGGCGCGGCGCGAGAAGATCACGATCAAGAAGGTGAATTTCCCGGTGCCGACCACGGGGGAGAGCCTGTACGCGATGCTCGAGGGCGCGATCACGCCGCGCACCAGGGTGCTGCACTTCTGCCACATCACCAACCTGACCGGCCAGATCTTCCCGGTGCAGAACATCGCGCGCATGGCGCGCGCCCGCGGCATCATCACCATCGTCGACGGCGCCCACGCGGTGGCGCACTTCCCGTTCAAGCTGCGCGACCTCGAGATGGACTACTACGGCACCAGCCTGCACAAGTGGCTGCTGGCGCCGACCGGCACCGGCTTCCTCTACGTCCGCCGGGATCGCATTGCGAAGACCTGGCCGCTGCAGGCTGCGCCCGAGCGCAACGAGAACGACATCCGCAAGTTCGAGGAGATCGGCACCTCGCCGGCGGCGACCAAGGCGGCCATCAACGAGGCGCTGGCGTTCCACCAGGCGATCGGCACCGAACGGGTCGGCGCGCGCCTCCGCTACCTGACCTTGCGCTGGGCGAACAAGCTCAAGACCAACCCTCGCATCATCATGCACACCGACCTCGACCAGGTGTACGGAGTGGCCTGCGTCGGCGTGAAGGACGTGCCCGCCGCGAAGATCTACGACTTCCTGTGGGGCAAGTACCGCATCATCACCGCGGCGATCTCCCGGCCCGAGTACAACGGCGTGCGCGTGACGCCGAACATCTACACCCCGCTCGAGGAGATCGACACCTTTACCGCGGCGATGGAAGACCTGCTGAAGAACGGCGTGCCGTCGGCGTGACACCCGCGCAACGGCAGGCGGTCGAGGAGTTCCGGCGGCTGCGGGGGACCGACCTGTTCGGTCCGTTCGTGACCCTGCTCGGAAGTCCCGAGCTGCTGACCCGGGCCAGCGCCATGGGCGAGTACTTGCGCTACCGCAGCGCCCTGCCGCCGCGCCTCAGCGAGTTGGTCATCCTGATCACGGCCGCCCACTGGCAGCAACAATACGAATGGGACCTGCACGCGCCGATCGCGCTCGAGGCGGGCGTGCCGCAAGGCGTGCTCGACGCCCTGGCGCTCGGCAGGCGGCCGGAAGGCCTCGCCGAGGACGAGACCGCCCTTTATGACCTCTGCCGAGCCATTCACGACCGTACCAAGCCGCCCGCGGCGGTCCGCGTCCGCGCCGTCCAGGCCGTCAGCGAGCAGGGCGTGCTCGACGCCATCGGCATCTGCGGCTACTACGCCTTGCTGGCCATGGTGCTGAACAGCCAGGCCACCCCCGCGGGCGCGTAGCCGCCCGGCATTCCCTAGCGCCGATCGAAGTAGTCGACCAGTTTCTGCGCCAGCCGGCCGATCCGATCCTCGGCCTCGGCGTACGAGCCGGTCACGCTGTTCGCGAAGAACGCCACCACGACCGGCCCCGACCGCGCGTAGACAATGCCCACGTCGTTGGCGATCGTGCCGCCGTCGCCGGTCTTGTGCGCCACTGGGACGTCCAGGAAATGCGGGAGCCGGCGGGTCCCCAGCTGCTGCCGCCGCAAGGCGAGCAGCATGGCATCGCAGCTCTCGCGTGAAGCGGCGGTGCCGCGCTCGATGCTCTCGAGCAGTCGCGCCGTCTCCTGCGGTGTCATGCTGCCGAGCCAGAACTTGCGATCCGTGGACGTCCGCTCTTCGCGCTCCCGTGCCAGCCGCTGCCGATTCGCGGGGGCACGAACCGTCTCGACCCACTTGGCGCGCGGTCCCGTGAACAGGTCGCCGTAGCGGCCAAACAGCGGGTTGCGGTCCGAGGCGTACATCAAGCCCGAGGTCTCCTCCGCCGTCAGGCGCGCAAAGGCCGGGTCGAGCATCGCCAGCAGGTCGCGCCGGTAGTCGTGCGGGCGCCCGTAGGCAGCCAGCCGCGGGTAGCCGGTGTCGGCCAGCCATTTGGTGACCGCGGCCGGTCCGCCGATCTTCATCAACACGAGGTCGGTTGCCGTGTTGTCGCTCGTGATGATCATCTGGGTGATGGCGTCGCGCAGCGTCGGCTGCAGACCGGCGTCCTGGTACTGGAACACGCCGGTGCCATGGCGCAGGTGCGCCCGGGTCAGCGTCACGCGTTGGTCGAGATCGAGCTGCTTGCGATCGGCCATCTGGTAGGCCCGCACCATGAAGGTCACCTTGATCACGCTGGCGGTGGAGAAGTCCTGATCCGCGCGGACCCCCGCCGCCTCGCCCGTCGCCAGGTGCTTGACGTAGACCCCGGTGGTCGCCGGGATCCCCGCCAGTTCCGTCTCGAGCAGTGACTGGAGGTTGCCTGGTTGAGCCGCCAGCTGGCCGGAGACCAGTGCCAGTGTGAAAAGCAGCAGGGAGAGTGATCGCATCCGGCGACAGTAGTCGCTGCGCCACGCGGCGTCAAAGGCTGTGATCGCGGAACGGGTCCGTGTGCAGTCATGTGCAGCAGCTAATGGGGGGCGACGCACAGTTCGATAAGTGAAATGCCGTGATAGAACGCGAACGACCTGCCGGGACCAGCCCTGACTCGCGCCAGGTCCCAACCGCGCCGGCGCCGCGCCGGCCGGTCAGGTTGATCGTTCAGGTACCCTGCTACAACGAGGAAGGCACCCTCCCGGCGGTCATCCGCGGCATTCCCCGCCATATCGACGGCGTGGATCGCGTCGAGATTCTCGTCATCGATGACGGTTCGAGCGACAACACCGTCGGGGTCGCGCAGCAACTCGGCGTCGACCACATCGTCAGGCACACGAACAACAAGGGGCTGGCGCGGGCGTTCCGCACCGGCATCGATGCCTGCCTGTCGCTCGGCGCAGACATCATTGTCAACACCGACGGCGACAATCAGTACGACGCCCAGGACATCGCCCGCCTCATTCGACCGATCCTGGATGGCACGGCGGACATCGTGGTCGGCGATCGGCGGACCCAGGATGTCGGCCACTTCTCACCACTCAAGCGCCGGCTCCAGCACCTGGGCAGCCAGGTCGTGCGGGCGCTGTCGGGCACCGACGTGCCCGACACCGTGAGCGGCTTCCGGGCCATCTCGGCCCATGCCGCACTGCACCTCAATATCGTGTCGCCGTTCAGCTACACGATCGAGATGCTGATCCAGGCGGGCCGCAAGAACCTGGCGATCACCTCGGTCCCGGTCCGCACGAATGCGCCGACGCGGCCCTCGCGGCTGTTCAAGGGAATACCGCATTTCATCGCGCGCTCCCTGGCCACGATGGTGCGCATGTACGCGATGTACAAGCCGCTCGCCACCTTCCTGTCGATCGGTGCGGTGCTGTTTGCGATTGGCGCGATCCCCATTCTTCGCTTCCTCTACTTCTGGCTGGATGGCAGTGGGCGAGGACACATTCAGTCGCTCGTGCTCGGCGGTGTGCTGGTGATCCTGGGCAGCGTGACGCTGCTCATTGGCCTGGTGGCGGACTTGATCAACTTCAACCGGCAGCTGATCGAGATCACGCTTCAGAAAGTGCGCGAACTCGAACGCGCGACGCGACTCGACGCGGAGCGCGGCGCGTCGGCGGATGACCGGTAACCACGCCACCCGGGCCCTGATCGTGGCCACCCTCGGACTGGTGCTGGGGGCCCACGCCTATCTGCTGCCGCACCAGAACGTGAACTGGGACGAGTTCTGGTTTCTCTCGTTTGTCCACGACCACGCGCGCGGCACGCTGTCGGCGACCCGTCAAAGCTTCCACGTGCACTTGTTCGGCTGGCTCACCGGCATTGCGGCGCACGAAGTCGACCAGGTCGTCGCCGCGCGCGCCGCCTACCTGATCCTTCTCGTCGGGACCTGCACCTGCGTCTACACCCTCGGGCGCCGGGTCGCCTCGGTCAACGGGGCGCTCTTCGCCGTCCTTTGCTACGCTGGTTACTCGAACGTCCTGGCCCACGGCACCTCGTTCAGAACCGACGGCTTGAGCGTATTCTTGCTCATGACCGCACTCGTCCTCGTGCAGAGCGAGGCTCGGCGGATGATGGCGGCCGGCGCCGCCGCCGTCCTCGTCGGCGTCGCTCTGCTCGTTACCATCAAGAGTGCGTTGTTCCTGCCGGTCTTCGCCCTCGTCCTGCTCACCCATCACTCGCGGGACTGGCGCGGCGCTGACGCCCGTCGCGAGGCGGCGCTCTTCGTGGGCGCGACGGTCGCAACCGCCGTAGGGCTGTACCTCTGGCACCAGTCAGGCGTCGTCAACGCCAGCGTATCGGCGGCGGTCACCTCTCTCCAATCGACCGCGGGCCGGGCGATTCGACCCGATGTCCTGTTCCCGAGGTACTGGGAGTTCCGGGAGACCGTCATCGCCAACCTGGTCCAGTGGACGGCGCTGACTTCCGCCGTGGTCCTGCTCGCTGTTCGGATCCTGACCCGACGACAAGTACCCGAGTCCATGGCTCTGCTCGTCCTGGTGGTGCCGCTGCTCTCGGTGGTCGTCTATCGGAACGCCTTTCCATACTTCTACGTCGTGGTCATGGCCCCGGCGCTCGTCCTGTGCGCCTGGACTTTCGACCAACTGGCACGTAGTCGGTGGATGAGTGGCTACCGCAGCGTCGCCGTCACGATCGCCGCAACGCTCGCACTCGCGGTGTCCGTGCGGTCCTTCGTTGCCACAGCCCCGCGGGACGACACCGCCGCACAGCGTGCGGTCGTTGGTGCGGTGCATGAGATCTTTCCCGAACCCGTTCCCTACATCGACCGCAATGGCATGATCGCGTCATTTCCCAGGGTCGGGTTCTTCATGAGCAGCTGGGGAATCGAGCGCTATCGGGAAGAGGGCCGGCCGGTGTTCGCCAGCCTGTTGCGGGCGCGCGGACCGAAGTTCCTGTTGGTGAACGTGCCTGCGCTCTCGGCTGCCCTGGCAGATCCCTCCCTGGTCGGTCGCGGGCGCACCGACGTGCTGCTCGGCGAGGACGCGGCCGTGCTTCGCGCGCACTTCGTGCCGTACTGGGGACCGATTCATGTCGCGGGTACCGCCATGCACCTTCAGCCTGGTAGCGAGGTTACGTGGGAGGTACTCATTGCGGGGCTTTATCAGCTCCATAGCCGCGCTCCCGTCGCCGTCGGCAACGCGCTTCACCAGCCTGGTGCGACGGTGGAACTCGGCGCCGGGGTGGTGTCGTTTCGATCAGAGGTCGCCCAGGACGTGATGCTCCGCACCAGCAGCGCACGTGGCGTTCCTCCATATCCGCCGCCAACCGGGCGGCTCTACCGGGGCTTCTGATGAGTGAGAAGGCGATGAAGGAACACGAGGAGTATTTGGCGTGGACCTATTTCAGCGAGGACGCCTATGACCAGCGGGAGTTCACCCGGCTTCGGTCGCTGCTGCACTCGACCAGGTTGTTCATTGATGTGGGAGCCTCGCACGGCGTTTACACATTCCATGTCAATCGGCTGATTCAGGACGCGGCCATCGTGGCCATCGAGGCCGATCCGAGCCGCTTCGCGCTCTTGAAGGACAACGTCCAGCAGTGGTCGGGCACGTCCACCAACGCGATCGCTTGCGTCCACGCCGCGGCCAGCGATGAGGCCGACCGCAGGCAAGCCGAATCAGCGTCGTTCTACGTCACCGGATCGCAGATCTCGGGGGGCCTGTTCGCCGTTCCCGAGAGGTCGGATGACTACCGGCCCACGGCAGTGCCGCTCGTCACGCTGGACGACTACTATCGGCCGGGCGTGCCGACCCTGGTCAAGATCGACGTCGAGGGCGCCGAGCTTCGGGTGCTCAAGGGCGCGACCAAGCACATCGAGTCTGGCCACACGACATTCCTGACCGAGATCGCGTGGTTCGGCGATCGTCAACGCAGAACGGGAACGCTCGACGTCCTGCTATTCGCGTTCAGGCGAGGCATGCGCGTCGAGCGGCACACGCGTTCCAACTACCTGCTGAGTTACGAGCCGAACGCGCTCAAGCGAGCGCTCTCCGCGCTGCAGTGCCTGCCTCCGCTCGTCGCCCGCTATGCGTGGAACCGGCTCGTTCCGCTGAGCGTTCGCAAGGCCAGGGAACGCCGCCTGACCGCGGAGCGCTTCGCAAGGTATCACGCGAAGCGTCAGGCGCGCCCGTAGCCGCCCGGTCAGCGCCCCGTCGCCGGCGCCTGAGCGCACACCACGAAACCGGTGCCGAGTTCGCTCGAGCCGAAGGGACGCTGCATGAACAGAAACGGGAGGGTCGCCAGCCAGATCACCGGCGCCAACCCGTCGTGCGGCTGCAGCCGTCGTCCACTGGCGGCGGTGCGTTGCTCGGCTGTCGTGGGCACCTTCGTCGCTCGCCGCGCTGCGATTGTGTTTCGTCCCCACTCGAGCCCGTACCCCAGTGGGAATCCGTAGATGACGACCTTTGACGCGGTCAGGCCAACCGACATCAGGAGGGCTTGCAGGCCGGCGCGGGTGTATCGGCGAAAATGGCCCACATCCCGGTCGGCGGCCCCGAAACGATGGGGATGCGCCGGGACACTGAGAATGAGGTGGCCACCCGGCCGCACCCAGCGCGCCCACGACGCCAACGTCGCCCGATCGTCTTCCTGGTGCTCGAGCACCTCGAAGGCGGCGACCACGTCGAAGGTCCGGTCAGGGCGCTCTGGAAGCACCGTGTTCCACACTGCACCGCGCGCGCCAGCGGCGAGCCGCGCTCGCGCAACGGCGAACGAAGCCTCGTCCGGTTCGTAGCCGACGTAGTCGTATCGCTCGGCCAGCAGCGTCGCCAGCGCCCCTTGGCCGCACCCGACCTCGAGAAACGAGCGGGCGGCGGGAATCTCGCCAAGCACCCGGAAGATCACATCGGACCGCAGTCGGGCGCTTGGGGAGAGCGGCGCCCTGACGCGCGCCGTTACCGTCGGTCCGCTCTCAGCCATGGTCTCAAGATGATGCGGGGTCGGAGGTATGCCGACCGAGGCGAACCGCGACAATCGCGAAGGCCAGGCCGCCAAAACCAAGCGTCAGTGCCACCAGCATCGCACGGTCCACCGCGGCCGCGAAGATTCCGGCTGCATAGTCGGCACCCAGCCACGCCGTCAGCACGCCGATGAGCCATTCGCGCAGGCCGAGATTGCCGGGCGTGATGTTGATGAAGGACAGAATCGCCGCCACCGGGCTCAGGAAGAAGTAGGTCCACCAGGCCGGGCGGTGCTGGATCACGTCGAACGCCACGCTGAGGCGGGCCGTGAGAATCCCGAACTGCAGCACGATGAGCGCCAGGTACCACGCCGTCATGCGCCGGTTCCGACGGACCAGGGCAATTGCGTCGACCAGATGCTTGGCGACTTGCCCGCCTCCGCCGCCGGTCGGCAGCACTCGATCGAGCGGCAGCAGGAAGGGCGCGATGCCGGTAGCGAGAATCGCCGCGAACAGCAGCACGATCTCGATGCGGAGCGCCTGCTGCGCCAGCGCCATCGCGAGGGCACCGGCCAGGCCGACGCCGCCCGCCGCCCAGAGCAACAGCAGGGCGCGAGTGCCAAGGATGCCGCCGTATTGCAGGTACCCCACGCCGTGCACCGACCGGATGTAGTGCATCCGAAGCACCGTCCCGGCGCGCAGGGGCAGGTAGTTACCGAAGCCCGCTGCCAGCGTCAACAGCCAGTTCTCCCAGAAGCCGACGCGCACGCCGAGCTCTCGCAGCGGCAAGAGCGTCTGCAGGGAATTCACGGTATAGGTCGCGACGATGCCAAGGGCGAGCAGGACCGCATGCCGGGTGGTGCCGGCGAATCGCTGCGAGAACACCTCGCGATGGTCCAGCACAAACCACACCACGTAGCCGGCCAGCGCGATGCCGAGCCCCCATTGGGCCAACATTCGAAGCTTCGCCGTCACCGGATCCCCGAACGGATGGTGCGATTCAGGTTGGCATAGGTCGCCAGCATCGCCACGGGATGCAGAACGGAACGCGCCAGGGAGATCCGCGAGCGGAACCACTCCTCCGGTCCCTTCATGGTCAGCATGCGCTCGACGTAGGCCGCATCGTAGGGAAACGGAAGGTCCTTCAACATGTCGAGGATGAGCGGGCGCAGCTCGCCCATGTACCAGTAGTCGACCGGTGCGTTCACCGGCGAGGCCTTGCGCTGATACACCATGTGTCGCGGCAGATGGTCCTTGCGCTCAATGGTACGAAAGAAGATGTACTTCCCGGTTGCTGCGGTGCCGGCATCACTGGCGTTGCGCAACAATGCTTCGGGCAACGCTCGCCCGAACGCGGTCATGCGGGGATGCTGATATGGCGACAGAAGCGTGACACCAGCGTCCCCGGCACTGCCCTCCAGCTTGATCTTGTTCAGGCCGACCGCGGCCTTCCCGTGATACGCAAGACGCAACGGAGACAGCCCCTCCAGGCCGTGCGCCAGCGTGCCGAGGATCCCTTCAGGCTCGTCGTCCTGAGGCGGCGGCGGCTCCGCGCGCAGCCGCCGCAGGGAATACTCGTCGAAGATGCGATTCGAGATGTGGCCTCGAGCGGGCTGTGCCCGGCTGAGAATATGAAGGTAGTTCCGGGAGAAGCGAGCCACGTGGCCGGCGTAGTCTTCGACCAGCGGAGTGGCGAGCAGGGTCTCCGCGGTGCGCGTGATGGCT
This sequence comes from Acidobacteriota bacterium, assembly GCA_030697165.1. Classification (NCBI taxonomy): domain Bacteria; kingdom Pseudomonadati; phylum Acidobacteriota; species Acidobacteriota bacterium. The sequence goes on along the minus strand of JAUYQQ010000009.1, from coordinate 286,341 downwards.
CGCGGCACCGACGGGAGCCGCATGAACAGCCGCGCGCGCCGGTACACCGACGGATAGCCGAGAAAGATCTCGTCGCATCCATCCCCAGTAAGACAGCGGGTGAAGCCCCTGGCCCTGATCGCTCGGCAGACATGGGCGGTCTGGATCAGGTAGTGAGGAATGGCGGACACCTGATTGAAGACGGTGCTGTACCCCGTCAAACCCTGGCGGATAACGTCCGGCGTGATCGCCACCCAGTTGTGGCGAATGCCGAGCAACGCGGCCAGCTCGTCGCAGAATGCCTGGTTGTAGCGGTTGTCGTCGAAGTGAAACGTGAAGGTTTCCACCTCGCGACCCGCGCGTGCCAGGTAGGAAGCAATCAGCGCGGAGTCGACACCACCCAGGAGAACCGCGACCTTCTGGCCGGCCGGGGCCTGATCGAGGACCGAGGTCCGGAGGAGCTCGTCGAGCGCCCCGCACAGCGCGTCTTCGGATTGCAGACCGGCGGCCGCCGCGGCGTCCGCAAACCCCGCAACCTTCACCTCGTCTCGCGCGATGCGGCCACCCGAGACCCGCAGAATCGTGCCCGGCTTCAGGTATTTCACCCCGGCCAGCGGCGTGCGCTCCCACGGCAGGAACTCGAGCGACAGCAGGCAATCCTCGAGCGAGCGGTCCAACGGAATGCCGGCCGGGCTGCTTCGTGCGAGGCCAGCCAGCGATGAACAGAACGTGAGCGTTCCGTTTCGCTCGGCCACGAACAGCTTCCGTGCGCCGTAGGGGTCTGCGGCCAGCAGCACCTCGCCTTGGGCGTCATCCACCAGCACCACGACGTAGTGTCCGAGGAGGCCGTCCAGGAACCGGGGTCCCTTGCGCCGGTAGCGGTCAATCAGCCACTCCGACACGGCGACGGGATTGGTGAGGTCGGCCCTGGGCTCTCCCTCTGGGAGCGGATCGTGGAACACGCCCGAGTAGGCCAGGCACCCGTTCGCGAACGTCGTGAGAGTGCCAACTGGTCCGCCGTCTGACACCAGAGAAATTGCCGGGCCCGCCGTGGAGCCCCCGAACATCGAGCGCGCCGCAGGCAGCTGAATGTCCAGCCGATCGAGCCACGCGTGCAGTTGCTCGATGGTGGTACCGGTGGAGCCCGCCAGCAACATCATGACGGCCTCGCTCCCATCGCGACGCCGTCAGCGGGCCGCAGGGGCCGGCCCGTCGCGAAGTCCTCGAGAAGATCCGTGGTCAGGCCCGCAAGGGCTCGCAGCGGCTCGATGCGCTGCCGCAAGCCCTCGGACAGCTCCGCCCGCCGGTCGAGCGCCTCGTCCAGAGCCGCCGTCATGGCAACCACGTCAAGTTGGCGAATATCAAACGTGTAACGGTCGAGTCCCAGTTGCCGCAGGTAGCCCACCTGCTTGTGTTCATACACGATGAAGAGCCCTGGAATACCGTGGCTCGTCGCGAAAATTTGCGGGTGATAGCGGCTGGCGATACAGAAATCAGCCAGGCCGAACAACGCCCGCTGCTGGTCCGAGTCGAGAGCCGGGTCAACGATCTCCCAACTGATTCCCGTCGAAAGCCGGCTGCCCAGGTAGTGGTGGAACGCGACGTCGTTACTGGCCACGCCACAGAGTTGGGGGAACAGCAGGAAGTGACACGACGTTCGCGACGCGACGTGCTCGAGACACGCGAGCGCCGCCTGCTCGAACGCGGCCTGCCGGCCCAGGCGATCGGCGTCGCCGGGGAAACGATAGCGCTGCAAGGTGACGGCGACGATGAAGCGTTTGCGCAGGTGCGCACGGTCAGCGCCGAAGTACGTCTCGCGCGAGGCCGGCGGGACACGGTCCTGGATGGCTGCGTCGGTGGTGACGTGAATCGGCGCTGTCGGCCCCAGCAGCGTCTGCAGGTAGCCCTTCGACACCTCTTCGCGAACGACCAGCACGCCCATCCACCGGTAGGCGCGGCGCCTGAACCAGTTCATCGCACGGATCCGGAACGGGCCGCACGACGGCGCGTACTGGAAGACCGGGGTGGCATGAAGACGGGCCAGGTAGACATGGAACCAGTGCACCAGTTCATGGTCGACGTACGAATCGCCGAAGTAGGGGCCGCCCGGCGCCGTGATCACCACGTCCGCCGAACGGTAGGCTTCGACCATCGCCGCCGTCGCGTCCGAGAGGAGCACTGGCACTCGCATGCCGAAGGTGGCAAGCGCGGCGTAGATGGCCAGCCTGGCGGCGTCGGCCAGCGACAGGTATATCGATCGAAAGGTGACGGCCGGGGTCGTCATCGCCGCCGGCAGCTCGCGCACCTGGATCAGCACGGTGAACGACGATCCCGGGAAGCGCGCGTCGATCGCCCGAATCGTGGCGCGCATCGCGGCCTCGTCGCCGCGGTTGTCGCCGTGCTGGTTGATGATCAGCACCCGCTTGGCCGGCCCTGTCGTCATCCAGCCTGCCCAAACACCGGCTGAAGGGCCGCAGCCAGGGCGGAGTCGGACGCGCGTTGCTCGAAGGCTGCCTGACCCGCGTCCGCGATCGCCTGCAGCTCCGCTCGGTGCGCAGCCGCCCACCGGATGGCATCGGCCAGCGACGCCGGGTCGTTGGCGGCGCAGCAGATCAGGTCGCGGCCCGGGACGAACAGTTCCCGGATGGCCGCCGTATCGCTCGTAATGACCGGCCGTCCGATCGACAGCGCTTCGAAGACCTTGTTGGGGATGACGCGCTGCGCCTTGTCCGTGGGCCCGAAGATCCCGAGAATGACGTCCGCGCGGTGATACCAGTCGTCCAGGGCGGCCAGGGTGATCCACCCCACGAAGTGCACGTTCGGCAGGTCACCCTGCCGCGCCATGGCGACCACCTCGTCGAACTCCTGCCCGGTGCCAATCATCGTGACGTCGATCGGATCGTTCTTCAGCAACCGCGCCGCCGCGGCGATCACGCGCGCCCCCTGCAGGGGCACATAGGAGCCTGCGAACACGACCTGCAGCCGATCCGAGGGGGTCGTGGCGCTGCGGGCGGGACTGAGCCGCCGGGACCCGACCGGGACGATGACTGATGACGGCAGGGCGCCGAGGAGCGTCTGGAAGTACTCGCGGTGAGCCTGCGTATCGAAGATCAGCACGTCCGCATGGCGAACGAGGTACGAGTCAAGCCAGCGGGCGAGGCGGCCCAGGGTGGAATCCGGGGCCGCCAGCTGCTTGTCTCCACAGACCGTGTCGTACACCGAGACCATGGCATCGGCGACGAACCGTCCACGCCAGAAAGGCCTGAGGGCGACGGTCAGTGGCTGGGCGAGAAACCCGACCACCAGCGTGTCCCGGCGGCGGGTCGGGTGCAGGGCACGGACCAGGACGCTGATGATGACGCGGACCAGCCCCCAGGCGTACGCCACGCGCCGTTGCGCGCCGCGCCCGTCTCCAGCCGGCGCGATCACCTCGACCTCGGCATGGTGTTCGAGGGCGCGGACGAGCGTCTGGTTGCGAGCGTAGGTCCGTTCCCGGCTGGTCACGTAGAGCACGCGGCTACGACGCATCGAGTCCGTCACGCGGCCATCCCGGGTGGAGCGTCCAGCTGGTTCCGCACCTCTTCTCTTTCGGTTCGGCGTGTACCTGACATTAGCCGCGAATCAGGTTCCAGGCGCTCCGCGCCCTTCCGCGCGGCTCACGGAATTGCCACGACGGCCCGATAATCAGCAAGATCACATGAAACAGGCGATCGCAGCGGTTTCCAGGCTCCTTTGCACGCTGGGGATTCTTGGCCTCGTGGTGCTGGTGAACCGTTCGCAGTCTGACGAGGCGTCGGCGGATGGTGTCCGGTGCGAGCTCGACCCGCCACGGGACATCCCCGGACTCGAGGCTTGCCTGGCGCGCTCGCCTCGCGACGTGGAACTGGTCCTGGACCTGGCGGCCGCCTACGACGCCGCCGGGCGGCCGGCCGATGCGCGCGCGCAGTACCTGCGCGCCGCGGCGATTGATCCACGCGACGCCGACGCGCGACGGCGCCTCGACCAGCAGCCATGACGGGCGCAGTGATCGGCATCGCACGCTTGCTGAATGCCACCTACTTCGTCGGCACCTGTGTCTATTGCCTCCTGAGCTACAGCTCGTTTGCGTACGCGCAGTTCATCAAGCCTCAACTGGTCGGCTGGATTCCGGACGTGGCCGCGACGCACCACCAATGGTTCTGGCTGACGGTGCTGATCACCACGCCAACGCTGGTTCCCGCCCTGCGGCGAGGCACGTCCACCCAGCGGGTGGTGGCGGCGATCTACCTTGGCGCAAACGTGTGTCTTGGCGTCTGGCTGCTCGTCAACCCGGTATTGCTGCTCGCAGGACCCAATTCCCGCACGCTGCTGCTGGCCATGCTCTGCCTGGTCCCGCCATTCGCGCTCGCCGTGGTCGACCACCTCACGGCGGTCCGGCCGGCGTTGCAGCCAATCGAGCCGTCGCGGCTGTTCAGGGGCGCCGCGACCGCAGCCATCGCGGTCTGGCTCGCATACGTGTGGTTGATTCCCTGGTACATTCCGCGAACGGTCGGCGTGGAGTTGTCGTGGGCCGCGCTGCTGCTGGCGGTCGTGGTCTCGCTGTTGTCGCACCTGATGGTGTTTGCGCTCATCTACCTGATCGCGGCTGCCGCCGTCGCGCTGGCGGCGCTGCTACGACGGCCGCAGGCGGAGTACTGGACGCTGGCGGCGCTCTGTGCCGGCGCATTGGCTTTCGTGTTTCACCGCGTGGTCGCGTCGGCGCTGTCGTTCCAGTCGGCCGAGTCGTGGGTGCTGTCTGGCGGTCTCAGCGGGTTGTTCGTCGCCATCTGGTCCGGCGTGGCCTGGCAACAGACGGTGCGGGGCGGCGATGCTTCCCCGGATGCGGTGGACCTGTGGTTCCGCCCGATCGCCAACCGCTTCCTGGTCGTCCCTGGCCTCATCCTGTTGCCGCTGATCGCGTTGGCGCTCAGGACCGCGGTCGCGCATTTTGACTGGAACTTCCTGTTGCAGAAGCTTGGTGTCACGCTGGTCTGGGCGCTGGCGCTTGGCTGGGCCAGCCTCGCCCTGCCACGGCTGGCCAGGATCGTCCCGCCGCTCAGCCGCCGCACCTGCGATCGGCTGGCCGTCGCCATGGTGCTGGTGGGCCTGGCTGCGGCGCCGGCCGCCACGCGCGTGGCCCGGTGGAGCGGCGAGGCAACCCTCGATCCGGAGTTCGTCCTCGACCGATTCTCGGCCCTCGACGGCTCGTATCAGCTGCTGCGCAGCCTGCTCAAGACCAACGCGGGTGCCGATGCGGACCTGTACCGCTTTCTCAAGGCCCACTCGACGCTTGGCCGAATTTCGGCGTCGCCGGTTGACGTCAACTTCGTCGATGCCTTCCACGCCACGGCCACCCCGCCCCCTCACGTCTTCCTCTTCATCGTTGACAGCCTGCGGCGTGACTACCTGTCGCCCTACAACGCCGCTGTCACCTTTACGCCGGCCACGCAGGCGTTTGCCGCCGAGTCGGTGGTGTTCGAGCGCGCCTTCAGCCGCTACGGCGCGACCGGGTTGTCGGTGCCCGCCTTGTGGACCGGCGGGATGATGCTGCACAAGCAATACATCGAGCCGTTCTCGCCCATGAACACGCTCGAGAAGCTGCTCGATGGCGCCGGCTACCGGCGCTTCATGAGCGACGACCACCTGGTGAACCTGTTCCGGCCCACGCCGGCGACGACACTCCTGGATCAGCAGATCGACGAGATGGATCACACGGTGTGCGCCACCGTCAGCGAGCTGCAGTCCCGCCTGGATGCGACCACCGGCGACCCACGGCCCATCTTCGCCATGACGCGGCCGCTGCAGTTGCACACGGCGCGCCTGATTCGCGATCCCGCAACCCCGGCCTCGGCTTATCCCGGGTTTGTGCCGGGCTATGCGGCGCAGGTGTCGGCGATGGATCGCTGTTTCGGCGGGTTCATCGGCTATTTGAAGCAGACCGGCCGGTATGACAGAAGCGTGGTGATCCTGACCTCGGATCACGGCGAGTCACTAGGCGAAGACGGCCGCTGGGGTCATGCCTACACGCTCTATCCGGAAGTGGTGCAGATCCCGCTGATCATCCACCTGCCGCCGGCCCTGCGTTCGGCCATGACCGCCGAGCCATCAGCCGTCTCGCTGTCGACCGACGTCACCCCCACGTTGTATGCCCTTGCCGGCCAGCCGCCTCGCGATCTCGGCGACCTGTACGGCGTGCCGCTGTTCACGCCGGCGGGCCAGGCCCCGCCAGTGCGGCGCCGCGACTCATTCCTGTTGTCGTCCAGCTATGGCCCCGTTTACGCGCTGCTCCGCCACAACGGGCGATCGCTCTATATCGCCGATGCCGTGCAAGGCATGGACCTGGCGTTCGAGATGCGGGCGGATGGGCGACTGGAGCGGCAGACGATGACCGATGTGATTCGCACCGTGAACCGGCGGCTCATGCGCGATCACATCGGCCAGATTGCGGCAGAGTACCGGTTCACCCCGGCACCCTGAACAACACTCCCCTAACTGAACAAGTACCCGCCCTTGGCGGCGGTGGCATCGGCCAGGCGCCGGCGCATGGTCACGGTGTTCACGGGCGTCACCTTCATCAACCGGCGCAGCGCCGCCAGCTGCGTGCGCAGGGTGTCGCCTTCGGCCATCGCCGCGAGGCAGCTGCGGGCCGCCAGCTCGATGCGTCCGGCCGCTTCGTTGGTGGTGATCCGCGCGGCATCGGCATGCGCGTCGGCGTTTGCGACCTTGCGCGCGGCGGCGTCCTGTGCCCGCAGGACCGCGCTCTCGGCCGCATACGTGTCGATCAGGGTGTCGGCGAGGTAGCTCAACACCTCCTGCTCCTGCTCGAGCTTGGTGCCGTAGCGCTGCATCGCGGTGCCTGCCACGAGCAGCACCACCTTCTTGAAGACGCCGCAGGCGCGCGCCTCGTCTGTCAGCGGCTCGTCCGACGCCTCCGGAATCGCCATCGACGGGCTCATGATCTCGTCCTGCAGCTGCTTGGCGGCCGCCAGCAGCGGCAACTCGCCCTTCAGCGCCTTCTTCATCAGCATGCCGGGGATCAGCAGGCGGTTGATCTCGTTGGTGCCCTCGAAGATGCGGTTGACGCGGGCATCGCGGTAGTGGCCTTCGGCGGGATAGTCGCGCACGAAGCCGTTGCCGCCGTGAATCTGCAGGTTCTCGTCGAGGATGTAATCCACGGTTTCGCTGCCGAGCACCTTGGCGATCGACGCTTCGACCGCGAACTCCTCGAGCGCCTGCAGCATCGGCGCCGGGTCGTCGGCCTTCTTGTCGACCGCGCCGGCCATGCGCTGGTCGATCAGCCCGGCGGTCCGGTACATCATGCTTTCGAGCGCGTACTGCCGCGCCGTCATCTCGCCCAGCTTGTGCTTGATCGCGCCGAACGTCGCGATCGAGACCCCGAACTGCTTGCGCGACACCGCGTACTTGGCGGCCTCGCCGATCGCCGCGCGCGCGCCGCCCGAGCACATGGCGCCCAGCTTGAAGCGGCCGAAGTTGAGCACGTTGAAGGCCACCTTGTGGCCCTTGCCGATCTCGCCGAGCACCGCGTCGGCCGGCACCTTCACGTCCTGCAGGATGACCGGGGTCGTCGAGGAGGCGTGCAGGCCGAGCTTGTGCTCTTCCTTGCCGCTCGAGACGCCGGGCCACTGGCGTTCGACGATGAAGGCGGTGAAGTGTTCCCCGTCGACCTTGGCAAACACGACAAACACGTCGGCGAAGCCGCCGTTGGTGATCCACATCTTCTCGCCGGACATCACGAAACTGCCGTCGGCCTGCTTCATGGCCCGCGTTTTCGCGCCAAGCGCGTCAGAGCCAGCCCCGGACTCACTCAGGCAGTAGGCGCCGGCCATGTCACCCGAGATCAGCCCCGGCAGGTACTTCTGCTTCTGCGCTTCGGTGCCGAACATGAAGATCGGCAGAATGGTGAGGTTGGCCTGCGCCCCGAAAGTGGCGCCAAACGAGGCATGCACGGCGATCTCCTCGGACACGACCAACGTCGAGATCTTGTCGAGGTCGACGCCGCCATAGGTTTCGGGAACGTTGGTGCCGAACAGGCCCAGCCCGCCGCACTTCTTGATGAGCTCTCGTTGCAGTGCCCAGTCCTTCTGTTCCAGGCGCTCGTTGGCCGGCATCACCTCGCCGGCGATGAACTCCGAGGCGGCCTGGCGAATCAGCTGGTGTTCTTCGGTGATCTTCTCGGGTGTCATCACCGAAGCCGGCGCCGTCTCTTCAATCAGCCACGAACCGCCCCGTGCCATCGTCCCCGTCGTCGCGCTTGCCATATTGTCTCTCCCCAACCGGTCCGGCTAAAGCCGGACGCTACATCTGACTAATGTGGTGTCCGGCTTTAGCCGGACCTTACATCCGTTCGAAGATCCCCGCGGCGCCCATGCCGCCGCCCACGCACATCGTGACCAGTCCGTACCGCGCCTTGCGGCGATGCAACTCGTGGATCAGGGTCGCTGTCAGCTTGCCGCCGGTGCATCCCAACGGGTGGCCCAGGGCAATGGCGCCGCCGTTGACGTTGACCTTGTCGGGATCCATGCCCAGCTCGTTCATGCACGCCAGCGCCTGCGAGGCGAACGCCTCGTTCAATTCGATCAGGTCAATCTGGTCCAGCGTCAGCCCGGTCAGCTTCAAGACCTTGCGAATCGCCGGCACCGGCCCGATGCCGAACAGTTCGGGCTTGACCCCGGCGGTGGCGTAGCCGACGAATCGCGCGAGCGGCGTGAGTCCACGTTCCTTCGCCAACGCTGCGGAGGTGACGATCACGGCCGCCGCGCCGTCGCTCATCTGCGAGGAGTTGCCGGCCGTGACCGTGCCGCTGACGTGAAACGCCGGCCGCAGCTTGGCCAGCGCCTCGATCGAGGTATCGCGACGCGGTCCCTCGTCCGTGTCGAACACGAGTTCCCTGGTCTTGGGCCCGCCCTTGGCGGAGTGGTCCACCACCCGAACCATCAGCGGAACAATCTCGTCCTTGAACCGGCCCGCGTCGATGGCGGCAACCGCGCGCTGATGGCTGCGCAGCGCGAACTGGTCCTGCGCCTCGCGCGAGACCTGCGATTCGCGCGCGTGATTCTCGGCCACGAGGCCGGTGCTCAGGTAGACATCCGGGTAGGTCGCCACCAGCGCCGGATTGGGCGACACCTTGTTGCCGCCCATCGGCACCATGCTCATGGATTCGGTACCGCCGGCCACGGCCGCCTGCCCCTGGCCCAGCATGATGCGCTCGGCGCCATAGGCAATGGCCTGGAGGCCTGACGAGCAGAAGCGATTCACCGTGACGGCAGAGGCCTCGACCGGAATGCCCGCGCGCAGGCTGGCAATGCGGGCCACGTTCAGGCCCTGTTCGCCTTCCGGCATCGCGCACCCGAGGATCACATCGTCGATCGCGGCGACGTCGAATCCGGGGACGCGGGCGAGGGCGCCCGTGATGGCGGCGGCGGCCAGTTCGTCTGGGCGCATCACGCTGAGGGTGCCCTTGGGCGCCTTGCCGACGGCGGTGCGAACGGCGGAAACGATGACGGCATCCTGCATGGTGATTCCTATTTCGCCGGGGCAATGACGTCGGCCAGCAGGCCTTCGACGGCATCGCCGACGAGCGACGTCTTCATCTCGAACAAGTGGTTGGCATCTTCGATGGTGATCAACTCTTTCGGTTCAGGGATCTGCCCGTAGAACTTGCGGACCTCCTTGATCGAAATCAGTTCATCGTCTTCGCCGTGGACGATGAACTTGGGCAGCGGGCAGGTGGCCAGCACGCCGAAGTCGTAGCGGTCGACCGGTGGGGCAATGCCGAGCAGCAGCGACACGCGTGGATCCTCGGCGCCGACGGTCATGGCAATCCACGACCCGAACGACATGCCCGCAGCCCAGATCGGGAGGCCCGGAAAGCGTTCGGCCACGAAATCGATGGCGGCCGTGAAGTCGGCCTTTTCGCCCGCGCCCGAGTCGAACGTCCCGGCGCTCTGTCCGACCCCGCGAAAGTTGAAGCGCAGGGCGGCGACGCCAATGCGCGGCATGGCCTTGGCGGCCTGGTACAGCGCCTTGGTGTGCATGGTGCCGCCGTGCAGCGGATGCGGGTGGCCGAACACGGCCACCGCCCGCGGCTCGCCCTCGGGCTCGTCCAGCAGCGCTTCGAGCGGGCCGGCGGGCCCGGGAATTTCACGCAGGAATTCGGGTGTCATCCACAAACCTTCCAAGAATCTCCGCGAACGTGTCGGGCCGCGTCACCAGGCCGATGTGGCCGGTGCGTTCCAGCACCACCCGTTGCGCCGACTGCAGCTCTTGCATGTACTCCTCGGTCACCTGCACCGGGACCACCTGGTCGAGTCCGGCCTCACCGGTCATGACCAGCGCCCGTGCCCGGATGGTACGCGGATCCGCAAACTGGTGGCCTGATGCCCATGTCACTCGCCGCGCCATGAGCGTCGGCGAGGCCGGCGCCATCGCGATGCGCGCCCCCTGGCCAGCCATGAACCTGAGCCGCGCGCCGATCTTCGGAATCGCCGCCGCCACTTCCGGATTCATTCGCCCCGGTGCCGTGACGACGAACATCGGGCTCATCAATCGCGGTGCGCTCAGGTAGCGCCGCTGGCTCTCGTTCGGCTGCCATCCGCTGTGTAGCGCCGAGGCCAGCACGAGCGACGAGACGCGCGCGGGAGATCGCGCGCTGAACTCCGCCGCAATCAACCCGCCGTACGAGACACCGACGATGGCGGCCTGCGACAGCCCGGCCCGATCCATGGCGGTCCCGACCTGGGCGACGTAGTTGTCGAAGGCCCTGGCCGGATCGCACGGGAACGGGCTGGTCTTCTCGTCGCAGAGCGAGAACGAGATCACGCGATGGTGCCGCGCCAGCGCCTCGACGGCCGGACGCATCCACTCCCAGCGGCCTTGCAGGCCGGGGATGAGCACAATCGGTGAGCCGGTGCCGACATCAATCACCCTCAGTTCCTCAGCGGCTTGCCGGTCTTGAGCGTGTGCTGGATCCGTTCCAGCGTCTTGCGTTCACCGATCAGGCTCATGAACGCCTCGCGCTCGAGGTCCAGCAAATAGTGCTCGCTGACCGTCGTGGCATGCGGCAGGTTGCCGCCGCCCATGATGTGCGCGAGCTTGCGGCCGACCACGGCGTCGTGATCGCTGGCGCGGCCGGCGCGCCACATCAAGTGCACGCCGAGGTTGAGGGCCGCGGTGACCGATTCGCCGCCCACCGGAATCGCGGTGCGCGGCGCCGGCGCGCGGTATCCTTCGCGCACCCGCTCGAGTGCCTTGGACTTGGCATCGGCCATCAGCCGTTCGCGGTTCATCGAGATGCCATCGGTCACCGCCAGGTAGCCGAGGCGCCGGGCCTCGGGACCACTCGTCGAGACCTTGCCCAGGGCCATCGTCTCGAAGGCCTTCTGGATGTACGGCAACGGATCGCTGTGCGGCGTCGGCAGTTCGGCCATCGCCCGCGCCGTCATCTCCTTGGTGCCGCCGCCGCCGGGGATCAGCCCGACCCCGACCTCGACCAGGCCCATGTACGTTTCAGCCGCCGCCTGCACGCGGTCGCCGTGCAAGGCGATTTCGGCGCCGCCACCGAGCGTCAGGCCCGCCGGTGCGACGACCACCGGCACCGGGCTGTAGCGCAGCGCCATGGTGGCCTGCTGGAAGGCGCGGACCATCATGTCGATCTCGTCCCAGTTGCCTTCCTGGGCTTCGAGCAACACCAGCATGAGGTTGGCGCCGGCCGAGAAGTTCGGCGCGTCGTTGCCCACGACCAGCGCCTGTCCGCTCTTGGCGGCTTCCTTCACGCCGGCGTGCAGCATCTGAACCGTGTCGGCACCGATCGCGTTCATCTTCGAGTGGAACTCGACCGCAATGACACCGTCGCCGAGATCGACCAGGCTGGCCCCGGCGTTCTTCTTGATGACGAGCCCCTGCTCCTTCGCCGTCCGGAGGATCTGCAGGTCGGCCGCGGCCGGCTTGACGGCGCCCTCGCGGAAGCGGGTCAGGCCGCCGTCGAGCATGCTGGCGATCAGCGGCGGGACGCCGCCGGCCATGGCATGGCCACCGGCGGCCTCGGCCGCCGCGAGCACTTCGCGTACGCCGATGATGTCGAACAGCTCGAAGGGGCCCAGGTCCCAGCCAAAGCCCCACCGCATCACCCGATCGACATCGTCAATCGAATGGGCGATCGCCGGCGTGACCCGCGCCGTGTAGACCAGTGTCGGCGCGAGGGTTGCGCGCAGGAACTCGCCGGCCTTGTCCTTGGCGTTGAACAGCGCGCGCACCCGTTCCGACAGGTCGTCGATCGCTCGGCCCGCTTCGATCGACCCGATCCGCGCCGACTGCTTGGCCCGGTACTCGAAGGTCGCCGGATCGAGCGTCCAGATTTCGCTTTCGCCCTTGGCGTTCTTGCGGCGCTCGTAAAACCCCTTGCCGGTCTTCTCGCCGAGCTGCCCACGCTTGATCAATTCATCGACCAGGCCGGGCACCGCGAACGCGGCGCGGTCGGCAACGCTCTCGAGCCGTTCGTTCAGGTTGCGGAGCACGTGCGCGAGGATGTCGATGCCGGCGATGTCCATGGTCCTGAACGTCGCGCTGCCTGGACGGCCGAGCGCCGGGCCGGTGATCGCATCGATCTCCTCGATCGTGTACTTGCCTGTGGCGAGCGCTTCGAGCGTGCGCGCCACGCCGTACAGCGCGATGTGGTTGCCGATGAAGTTCGGCGTGTCCTTCGCCACCACCACGCCCTTGCCGAGCCGGTGGTCGCCAAACCGCGTGACCGCGGCCACGACCGCGGGATCGGTCTCGGCGGTGGGGATGATCTCGAGCAGCCGCAGGTAGCGCGGCGGGTTGAAGAAATGCGTGCCGAGCCAATGCCGGCGGAAGTCGTCGGATCGGCCCTCGGCGAGCGCGGCGATGGGAATGCCCGAGGTGTTGGTGCTGACAATCGAGCCGGGCCGCCGCTTCTCGTCGACGCGCGCCAGCAGCTGCTGCTTGACGTCGAGCCGCTCGATCACCGCTTCCATGATCCAGTCGGAGGTGCCGATCTGGTCGAGGCCGGTGTCGAAGCCGCCGGTGGTCACCAGCGTGTGGGCGTCCGGCGTGAACTGCGGATCCGGCTTCAGCTTGCGGGCCTTGTCGAGGCCCTGGCGCGCCAGTTCGGGAGTGAGGTCCAGCAGCAGGACGGGAATGCCGGCATTGGCACAGTGCAGGGCAATCTGGGCGCCCATGGTGCCGGCGCCGAGCACGGTCACGGAGTTGATGGGGATCATCGCGTGTGCGGCCTCCCGAGCCCGTTGATGAACAAGTCGACGACCGCGTCAGCTTCCGCGGCGAGGTCGTATTTGCGGCGGCTCAACATCCAGTTGGTGGCCATTTCGTCGAGCGCCCCGAAGAAGATCTTGGTGGCGGTGGTTGGGCTGACGTCCTTGCGGAACACGCCGGCCTGCTGGCCATCGGCAATCGCGTCGCGAATCAGCTTCAGGTAGTCCTGCAGGAAGGTGGCGGAGAAGCGCTCCATGAACTTCACCGATTGCCGCAGTTCCACCTGGAAGACCACCGCCAGGTCCCGGTTACGGCCGAGCCGTCCGAGGTGCAAGTGGGCGATGCGCCGCAGACGGGCGGCCGGGTCGGTGACGCCGTCGACAGCGGCGCGGCCCTCGGCAATCACCTCGCTCATCGAGCGCTCGAAGATCGACACGAGCAGGTCGTCCTTGCCCTTGAAATACAGGTAGACGGTGCCGGCCGCCACGCCGGCCACCTTGGCGACATCGGCGACCTGCGACTGGAAGAAGCCGTTCTGCGCAAACACGCGGGTGGCCGCCCGCAGAATCAGGTCGCGCTTGTCGGTGGTACCGGCCGGCTTGACGGCGGTGAGCCGCCGCGCCGCTACCGCCATAGCCGTAAATGAATGAACATTCATTCATTGTCACGCCCGGGCCCGGCGGCTGTCAACCGGCGATTGGGGATTACCGGACCTCGAGCGTGGCCTGGATGGTGGCCATGAAGGTCTCGGCGATTTTCCGGTAACCGGCTTCGTTCGGGTGCAGCCCGTCGATGCCGATGTAGGTATTCACCGCCGGCAGCAAGGCCCCGTAGATGTCCACCAGCGTGGCGCCCTCGCCGCGAACCACCGGCAGCAGGCGCTCGTTGAACCCGATCACCGAAGACGAGGGCCGCGCGCTGGAGCCGCTGCTTCGCGACGGTGCCAGGTTGGCGATGAACACCCGGGCACCGCGGTGGCGCCCTTCCGCGGCCATCGCCCCCACGGCACTGACCGTGGTCGACAGCGCCGACGGGTCGCCGATGTCGTTGTAGCCGTGCATCAGCAGGAGGACGTCGGGACGATGCGTCGACAGCGCCTGGGCAAGCCGCAATAGCGACGACGATTCGCGCGCACGCTCGCCGGCGAGGCCTTCGTTGATCACGATAATCGACGAGGTCTGCGTGGTGTAGCGGGCGCCCATCAAGCCCTGCAGCACCGTCGGATACGCCGCCGACGGCACGATCCGGAGGACAAAGTTCGGGAACCCTTGCGCCGTGACTCCCGCAATCGGCGACGTCACTTCGCCCTGGGTGATGCTGTCGCCAAAGGCCAGGAACTTCGTCGCCGTGAGTTGCGGTATGCGGCTGACCGTGACCGGGAAGCTGCACGTCGCCGTGCGGCTCAGGGAATCGCTCGCGGTGCACGAGACCGACGTGGTGCCAAGCGCGAACGTCGTACCCGACGCGGGCGTGCACGACACCGTAACCGGCGACTGCCCGCCGCTCGCCGACGGCGTCGTGAAGGTAACGGCGGTGCCGCTGGCTGACGTGGTGCTGGCCGTGATCGCTGCCGGACACGTCAGGCTCGGCGGATCAGGAATGGGCGTCGGGGTCGGGGTTGGCGTCGGCGTCGATGTCGGCGAGGTCGGGCTGCCGCACCCAGCCGCCATGGCAGAGGTGAGCGCCGCCGCGCCGACCAGTTGCAGGACCCAACGGGCGCCCCTCCGGCGCCTCGATTTCACGTATCTCATTGACCGTCGATTGTATCCCCGCTAGCCGGGAAGGAACTCGTAGCAGCCCGGCGTAACCAGCAGCCGGCCGCTTGCGGTGAAGGACAAGCTCGACGGTGCGATGATGCCGGCGCCGCGAAATTGCACCGTGCGTACCTTCTCGCCGTCAGAATCGTAGACGTAGGTAAACGGCACCACGAACGACACCCACAGACGGCCCGCCCCATCCGCCGCCGCCGTGCGCACGGTCGGCGTCACCATTGGCAACTCGCCATCGCCGGCCGCCCGGCGGGGCCAGCGGGTAGGGAGCGCCTGGACCACAGGATCGATCTCGCGGCCCTGGATTGAACGCTCATAGACCAGCTCGCCCGCCGCGTCGTACTTGCGGAACGCCGGCGCCCCGGCCATGAAGACGAAGAAGAAGCCGCCGGCAGGATCGGGAATGGGTATGCCCGCGTTCAGCGCCAGGTGCACCTGGCGATCGGCCTCGTGGCCGGTGCGGCGTAGCTGGCCGATGGTCCGGGTTGGTGTGCCGGCGAGACCGTACTCGGTAATCAGCCACCCCGAGTCGGGCTGGCTCATCACGAGCGACCGGCCGGTGTAGGTCAGCGTCCCGACGCCGTTGAGGCTGAGCGAGCCCAGTACGACGCGCGCCGCGCCTCGGCCCGGCAGCAGAAACCCGCCGGTCCGGACACCCGTGGCGTCGAACAACTGCACCCGTTCACGGCCATTGGGGGCATCGGCCACCGCGAAGCTGCCGTTGATGGCGACATCGAACGCGCTTGGTTCGATCACGCGGCCGTCCTCGGCGCCGATCTGCACGAGCTTGCGGCTGGTCCGGCCCTTTTCGTCGACGGTGTACACGGCATGTGCGCGCCGATCGAAGACGTAGTAGTCGCCGCTGGCGATTTGCTTGAAGCCGAGGGGTTCGCGGAACTGGCCGACCACGTCGGGGGCCAGCGTGTTCACGGACCTCAGCACCTCGAGGCGGCCAGGCGAAACACGAACGGCGGCCTGGTCGCCCAGTGCCGCCGTGGTGGCCGAAAGAAAGACGAGTAACGCCGCGCTAATACGCCGCAAGGGCCTTGATCGCGGCGAGCACATCCGCCGACTGCGGCAGGATGACCTCCTCGAGTTCCGGGCAGTACGCCACCGGGCAGTCCATGGCGGCGACCCGCTTGACGGGCGCATCCAGGTGCTCGAACAACTCGTCGCTGATGCGGGCGGCGATCTCGGCGCCAAAGCCGCACGTCAGGGTGTCTTCGTGCGCGATGATCACCCTGCTGGTCTTGCGCACGAGCTCGGCAATCCCGTCCCAGTCGTACGGCATGATCGTGCGCAGGTCGAACACCGCGACGCTGATGCCGTCCTTCTCGGCCTGCTGGGCCGCCAGCAGCGAGCGCTGCACGAGCGCGCCCCACGTCAGCACCACCATGTCGGTGCCTTCGCGGCGCAGCGAGCCCTTGCCGAACGGAATCATGAACTCGGCGCCTGGATAGGCGCCCTTGTTGTAGGTCTGGCGATAGAGGTGCTTGTGCTCGAGGTACAGCACCGGGTCGTCGCAGCGGATCGCCGTGCGCAACAGGCCCGCCGCATCCACGGCGTTGCTCGGAAAGACAATCCGGACGCCCGGGCAGTGCGCGAAGATGCTGACCCCCGACTGGCTGTGGTACGGCGCGCCGCCGCGCAGGTAGCCGCCAATCGGCACGCGCAGCACCATCGGGCACGACCAGTGATTGCCCGAGCGGTAGCGCAGCATCGACATCTCGTCCTTGATCTGCATCATCGCCGGCCAGATGTAGTCGAAGAACTGGATCTCGACCACCGGCTTGATGCCGCGGGTCGCCATGCCGACCGCGCGGCCGACGATGTTGGCCTCGGCGAGGGGCGAGTTGAAGACCCGCTCGGGGCCGTGGGCCTTCTGCAGGCCGTGGGTGACCTTGAACACGCCGCCCTTGCCGGGCACGTGCGCCAGCGCCGCCGCCCGGCTCGCGTCGGCGACGTCCTCGCCGAACACGACAATGCGCGGGTTCTTCGTCATCTCGTCCTTGAGCGTCCGGTTGATGGCCGCCACCATGGTGTCGGGCTTGCCCTCCGAATGGGCCGGCGTCTCGAAGTCGGCCGAGGTCGGATCCACGTCGGGCGAGAACACGAAGTGATCGGCGGTCTCGACCGACGGCTTGGGCGCCTTGAGCGCCGCCTCGGTCGCTTCGGCGATCTCGCGATCGACCGACGCCGCGATCTCATCAAGGTCGGCATCGGTGGCCAGCTTCCCTGCCAGCAGGAACGCCCGCATCCTGGTCAGCGGGTCGCGCAGCGCCTCGGCCGTGCGCTCGTCCGGCGTCTTGTACAACCGCTCGTCGTCCGACAGCGAGTGCGAGTACGGCCGGATCACCTTCGCATGCACGAAGGCCGGCTTGCGGTCGCGGCGCACCCGCGCGACGGCCTCGCCGAGGGTGCGATAGCTATCGACGAAGTCGGTGCCGTCGCAGCGGAAGATTTCGAGGTTGGGGAACGACTCGACCAGCTTCGAGATGTCGCCGCCGGCGGTCTGCACTTCGACCGGCACCGAAATCGCGTAACCGTTGTCCTCGACGAGGAACAGCACCGGCACGTTGCGGGTGCAGGCGGTGTTCAGCGCTTCCCAGAACTCGCCTTCACTGGTGGCGCCTTCGCCGATCGACATGTAGGTGATCTCGTCGGCGTGGTAGTGCTCGTCGCGATCGGGGATGTCGGTCAGTCGCTCGTAGAGCATCCCGGCCTCGCCGGCGCCGACGGCCTGGAGGCACTGGGTGCCGGTCGGGCTGCCTTGCGATGGGATGTTGAGCGCGGTGTGACCCCAGTGCGACGGCATCTGGCGGCCGCCGGAGTTGGGATCGTCCTTCGCGCCGACCGCGCTCAGCAGCATCTCGAGCGGCGTCATGCCGAGCTGCAGGCACAGCGCGCGGTCGCGATAGTACGGATAAAACCAGTCGTAGCCTGGGCGCAGGTGCAGGCCCGCCGCCACCAGCACCGCCTCGTGGCCGGCACCGCTGATCTGGAAGAAGATCAGGCTCTGGTTCTTGAGCTGAATCTCCTTGTCGTCGATGCGGCGCGACAACAGCATCGTGCGGTAGGCCCGCACCAGCTGATCGCGTGTGAGACCGCCCCATTGCGCGTCGGCGCCGGCGGCCGGGGCCGTGCGCGCATCGGGTCTGGATGCCAGCGTCGAAGCCTTCATGTCGTCGAAAATTATACCATCCGGCCGAATGCTATAATCCGCGGCAAACGCATGCCTTCACCATCCGTACGCCTCTATCGCTGGGACGAGATCGCGCTCGAAAAAGTCACCGAAATGATCTCCCGCAAGATCATCACCGGCGAACGCGAGATGGTTACCCAGATCTACCTCAAGCGTGGCGCGCTCGTGCCCATGCACTCGCACGAAAGCGAGCAAATGACCTACGTCCTGCAGGGCGGGCTGCGATTCGTGATTAACGGTGAGGAGATCACCGTGCGCGAGGGCGAGGTGCTGCACATTCCGTCATGGCTGCCGCACCAGGCCGAGGCCATCGACGACACGTTCGAGATGGACATCTTCAGCCCCATCCGCCAGGACTGGCTGGACGGCACCGACAGCTACTTCCACGACAAGAAATGACAAGAATTCACGAACCGTGAACGTTCTTTTCACTCTCGCGCTGCTCGCGGGCCTGGCGCTGTGGGGGCTGGCGGTCTATCGCCGCCTGCACCGCCTGCGCCGGGCGATCCTGCTCGAGTGGAAGGCCCTGGACGCCCGCGAGAAAGCCGGGGAGACCGGCCTCGACGGCTCGCGTTATAACCAGCTCGCCACGGCGTACAACGCGGCCCTCGAAGCCTTCCCCGACAACGTGATCGCCGGGCTCGCCGGCTTTCGCGCCGCGCAGAAGTTCGTCAGCACCAAACCGTAACTGCCAACTGTCCACTCTTCAACTATCAACTTCCAGGCGCAGTTAGTGGATGTGCTTCTTCCAGTCGCTCTTCCAGTCGTCGTCTGACGCGCGGCCGCCGGAATAGACGTCGAACTTGCTGCGCGCGCGGCCCATCTTCCACCGCAGCCACCGGTACTTCAATCCATCCAGCGGGCGGACCCGCAGCCCCTTCAAGTACAGGTAGCCGACCACCAGCCCGCCCAGGTGCGCGGCGTGGGCGACCCCGCCGCCCGGCCCGCCGAGCGCCGAGAAGAAGGCGATCGCGCCGACGATCATGACGAAGTACTTCGCCGGGATCGGAAAGATGAAATAGAGATAGATCGGCCGGTTCGGAAAATACATGCCGTAGCCGAGCAGCAGCCCGTAGATGGCGCCCGAGGCGCCAACGGTGACCGAGTAGTAGATGCCGTCGACGAACAGCGACAGCAGCAGGCTGGTGACCGCCGCCCCAATGCCGGTCACGAAGTAGTACTTCGTGAAGAACCGCGTGCCCCACGTGCGCTCGAGCTCGGTCCCGAACATCCACAGCGAGAGCATGTTGATCAGCACGTGGCCGACCCCGCCGGTGCTGTGCAGGAACATGTAGGTGACGGGTTGCCAGACGGCGAAGTCCTCGAACACCGCGCGTGGTTCGAGGCCGAGCCGCAAGGTCATGGCCGGCACGATCAGGTTGAGCACGAACATCACCACGTTGATGATGACGAGCAGCTTGACCGCCGGCGTCATGCGGCCCGGCCCGAACGAGAACGAAGCGCCCGAAGCAGAGGGATAACGAGCCATGCGCGTCCTCGAATCGTACTACGGGAGCGCCTCGAGCGGCGTTCCCGGGGCGCGGCGCGCCGCGCCGGTCGCCGGCAGCCCGGCCGCCAGCGCCGCCGCCACCAGCGGCAGGAAGGCCAGCGTGGCCAGGGTCCGCTCGATCCCGAACCGGTCGGCGCCGGCTCCGATCAGCGGGACGGCGAGGCTGCCGACACCCCACGCAAACCCCATCATCAACGACGACACCGTGGCGGCGCCGCCCTTCACGAAGCTTTGCGCGAAGGTCACGCTGATCGGCAGCGTCGACTGCAGCAGCAGGCCGCCGATCGCCAGCATGACGGTGAAGCCGAGCGGCGACAGCCACGGCGCCGTGGCCATGAATGGGACCGCGGCCACGAGCGACCACACGATCACCCGCCGTGGCCCGACACGGTCGGCGAGCGGACCGCCGATGAACCCGCCGATGCCGCTGGCAAACAGGTACAGCGACACCGCCAGGCTGGCTTCGCCGATCGAGTACCCCTGCTGCGTCAGCAGCGTCGGCGTAAACGTCATGAAGCCGTAGCTGGTCGCCGTGCGGAGCACGATCGTGAAATAGAGCAGTGACAGCGGCACCGCCGCCGGGCGCAGCGACTTCCAGGTCGAGCGTTCGTGCGCGGCGGGCAGCGTAAACGTGGGCACGTGCCGCAGGGTCCACGCCAGCGCGAGCAGGCCGGGAATCATGATCAGCGGCGACCATTGCAGGCCCATGAAGGCGATGAACGGCGCGAACAGGATCGGCGCCGCGGAGAAACCAAGCGAGCCACCCGACAGGTGCGTCGACATCGCGAGACCCTTGCGATGGTCGGACAAACGGTAGACCAGCGCCGCCGCCGGCGGGTGGAACGCCGCGCCGCCGAGGCCCCCCGCCACCAGGATCACGCCCAGCATGAACGGCGACGTCGCCAGCCCGATGAAGCTCAACAGGACGACTGCGACCAGTGGGCCGGCCATCACCAGCAGCCGCGGGCGCCAGCGATCGGCCAGCGCGCCGAAGCCCAGCTGCGACACCGAGTTGGCCAGCTGGAAACACATCGCGACCGTACCGGCGGTCGCGAGCGACATGCCCAGGTGCGGGATCAGCAACGGCAACAGCGGCGCGTAGATGTTCGTGTAGCCGTCGACGACGACGTGGGTCGAGGCGATCTTCCAGATCGAGGTGTGCAGACCCAGCCAGCCGCGGTCCTTCACCTGGCCATCCTCTTGAAGCGTCCGATCACGAGGTCTCGTGCCTCGCCGAACTCGGGGATGCGCAGCACCTGCGATGCGGTCGCCAGCGTCAGCAGGGCGAACCCGATGCTGAGGGTCAAGCGGATGACCTGCAGCGCCAACGATTGGCCCGGCAGCCACTGGGTCAGCAGCTCGTTCGCGCCCCACGCGCCTCCCCCCATCGCGGCGGCCGCGGCGACGATCCGGACCAGCGAACCGATGATGCGGTGACCGTCGATGCCGCTCAACTCGCGGCGCACGAGCCACAACTGCACGCCCGCGTTCAGCAGGGCGGTCGTGGCGGTGCCGAGCGCCAGGCCGCGGAAGCCGAGCACGCCGACCAGCCACCAGTTGAGGGCGACGTTCACGACCACGGAGGCCATGCTCACCATCACCGGGATGCGGCTCTTCTGCAACGAGTAGAAGGTCGGCGTGACAATGCGCACGATCGAGTAGCCCACCAGTCCCAGCGCGTAGAACTGCAGGGCCGCGGCGGTCGCCATCGTGTCGGCCGCGGTGAACCGGCCGCGCTCGAAGATGACCGCGACGATCGGCTGTGCCAGCACGATCAGGCCGACCGTCGCCGGCACGTTCAGCAGCAGCATCAACGAGATCGCGCCGGCCAGCGTGGAGCGGATGCGGGCGAAGTTGCCTTCCGCCACCAGCCGCGACACCGCCGGCGTGGACGCGGCGGCAATCGACACGCCGAACAGGCCGATCGGCAGGTACATCAGCCGGAACGCGAGATCCAGGTAGGTCACCGCGCCGGTGCCCGCGCTGGTCGCCAGCATGGTGTTGACGAACACATTGATCTGTGTCGTCGCCATGCCGATGGTGCCGGGCCCCATCAGCAGCAACACGCGGTGCAGGCCTTCATCGCGGACGTCGATGATCGGGCGGTAGCGGAAACCCTCCTTGCGAAGGGGCGGCCATTGGATCAGCAACTGGCCGATGCCGCCGACGAGCGTGGCGATCGCGACCATGGTGATCGGTTCGATGCCGAACGACGGTGCCAGCGGGATGAACACGATCGCGATGGCGACGACCGCAACATTGAACATCGCCGGCGACAACGCCGGGACGAAGAAGTGTCCGAGCGAGTTGAGCATGCCCATCAACGCCGCGGCCACGGCCACCAGCGTCAGGAACGGCAGCATGATGCGCGTCAGGTGAACGGTCAGCTCGACCTGGCCGGGCACCTTGCTGAACTCCGGCGCGAAGGTCCGTACCAGCGGTTCGGCGAAGACGATGCCGGCCAGGACGAGGACGCTGGTGACCAGGATCAGGGAGTTGATGACCGAACTGGACAGGGTCCAGGCCCGCTCGCGCCCATGAAGCGTCAGCTGCCTTGTGAAAGTCGGCACAAACGCCGCGCTCATGGCGCCTTCGGCAAACAGGTCGCGGACCAGGTTGGGAATGCGGCCCGCCACCCGAAACGCGTCGGCCGTGCTTTCGGCGCCGAAGTAGAAGGCGAGAACCTGATCCCGAACCAGCCCGAGTATACGGCTTGCGAAAGTGGCCAGCCCGAAGACCCCGGCAGACCTGGCCAGGCGTGGTTGGGAGTCGGGCATCAGTCAGCGCAAGCGTAGCATGGCGGTTAGTGTGCGCTGGTGAAACGGCGTTCTGCCGGCTGACGACTTACCAGCGTGCCGGCACAAAAAAGTAGGGCTCAAGCCGTTCGGCTCGAGCCCTCAGGAGGATGGTGAGAGGCTGACTAGGCCTTTCAAATATATAGACGGCTCACCCTGGGAAAATGTTTGCACCCGGCCCGGGAATCTGCACGGTTGTTGTGACTAACCGAGGGACCGGCGCACGGCGTCATTGACCTTCTTGCCGTCGACGGTCTTGCCCGCGAGCGCCGCGATCGCCGCCTTCATCACCTTGCCCATGTCCTTCGCGGTGCTGGCGCCGGTCTCAACGACCGCCGCGGCCACCGCTGCCGCAATCTCGTCGTCGCTGGCCGCGGCCGGCAGGTAGGCGTCGAGCACGGCGATTTCGGCCTGCTCCTTGTCGGCGAGGTCGACCCGTCCGCCCTTGGTGAACTGCTCGATCGAGTCGCGCCGTTGCTTGACCAGCATCGACACGACCTGCAGCTCCTCGGCAGCCTCGAGCGCACGCCCTTTCTCGATGCTCTTGTTGGTGAGCGCGGTCTTCAGCATGCGCAGGGCCGTGAGCCGCGTCGCATCTTTCGCCCGCATCGCCGTCACGATGTCGGCACTGAGCGTTTGTTCTAACGACATCTTCTTGGACCTCTGAACCTCTGAACCTGTGAACCTGTGAACCCGCGAACCCGCTAGTGATCGAGCTCGCCGTCGCCAAGCGTGAAATGCCAGTCGTCGGTGGACTGGGTGAAGCCCTTCGTCGCCGGCACGGCATTGACCTTCAGCGTGAGGTCGATGCCCGACTTCACCATGAAGTAGCCCGAGCGCCGCAGCACGCGCCGGAACGCGGCGTGCGTGGCATAGCAGCGAATCTTGTCGGAATCAGCCACCCGGGCCTCGCGGTCCACCCACCGCGCCAGCGTCTTCAACCCGCGTTCGTCGCCCGGGTCGGCAAGCAGGTCGACAATCTGCGTCACGCGTCCCTGCGGCTCGCGCAGGTGCCGGTAGACGACGTAGCCGTCCACCTCGTCGCCGCGCCGCAGCAGCGCGGCGGTGTAGCGCACGTGGGGCGGCTCGATGTATTTCCAATTCAGGTAGCGCGCGTCGCGCTTGACGGCAATCGCGAACCGGCCCGCCATGCGCTCCCAGAGCCGATCCGAGCGCTCGTCGAACCGCCGCACGACCTCCACCTCTTCGCGCAGCGGCTGCGCGCGCGAGACCAGCCGCACCACCGGTAAGGCCAGCGCCGAGACCAGGCGGTTGATGGCGACCGGCCAGGTCGGAATGCGCAGCGCGCGTCGGCTGATGGGCTTGACCAGGCACGACAGCGCCTGTGCCTTCGGCCAGCGCATTTCGTCGAGCCGCGCCCGCGTCGCCGGCGACAGCCCCGCGCCAAGCGCCACACCGGTGCCGCGATCCCAGGCCCGCAGCAGCGACCCGCCCAGGCCCTGGCGCTGGCGTTCGGCGACCACGAGCGGGTCGGTGCTCCACGTACCCGCCGCCTCCTGTCCGCCGACCGTAACGAGCACGGGCAGCAGCGGAATCGCGGCGATCAGCGTCGGTCCCTCACGGACGACCCAGTACGGCGGCTCCAGGCTGCCGGCCGGATTGCGGCGGACCCAGTCCCAACGCAAGCGAAGGCGATCCGCCGCCTCGTTGCCGAGCGTCCGCCGATAGAGCTGTTCTATGCCCCGTCGATCGTCAGGGGTGTAGCGTTCGATTTCTGCCATGGGCAAAACAAGCCGCGCCAGTTAGTGCTGCGAGGGAAGTTTCAATTGTAAGCGAGGGACGCGACGAGACGCTGACCATTCAATGTGGTCGGCGCTTCGAGGCCGTGAAACTGAGGGTTTGCGTTACCGGAGAAGACGGGGGCCATTCCGTAGGAATGGCCCGACACCGCATGAGAGTGGGCTAGGCCCCCCCGGGGGGCCGGACCATGGGGCCCGGTTGTCCGGGCGGGCCTGTGCTTGGTTGCCCCGGTGGCGTGACGATCATGCCCGGAGACGGCGCGCCGAACGACGGCGCCGTGCCCGGAGCCGCCGGGCTGATGGTGATGTTCTGTGGCGTGCCCGTGTTCGGGTTGCCGTTGATGAATGGCGGCTGCACGTTGGCGCCCGGGTTTTGGAACATGCCCGGCTGCGCGCCGTTCTGTTGACCCGGCTGCGGAAACGTAAAGACCGGGGCGTCGGGCGGATTGGGATCCAGCTCTTCTTCCGGTTCGACGTCGTTCTCCACCTGGCGCACGGGCTGACGCGGCGGCACAAACCGGTTGCTGGTGCCCCCGCCCTGGTTTGGCGCCGGACGGGCGGCGGCTGCGGGCGCCGGGGCCGCGCTTGTGGCTAGGACGAGAATGCGGTCGTACATCGAGGCACCGGGCGCGGCGGTGGCGCTGCGTGGCGCGGCCATGTAGCCCGCGACGCTGCGCAGCACGATTTCGAGCGCTCGCGCCTCAGGCACGTTCTCGAGCTTGAGCGTGAGCGGGCCTCCGGTGATGCGTTCGCCACCGATCACCTTCGTGCCGCCGAGCTTGGCCCACTCTCCGAGAATGGTGCGCACCGGCACGCTGGTCGCGTCGAGCGAGACCAGGCCGTCATTGAAGGCCAGCTTCAATTGCTGCGCCGAGGCAGGCAGAACCGCCACGAGCGACAGCGCAAAGGTGAGAAGGATGCGACGCATGAAAAACGCCTGACTTGAGTATACGCCCTTGCTGATTCAGACGCCGGTGCGGCCGTCTCGGCCGTTAAACGACGAAAACGCCTGCGCAACCGCCGCCACCTGGTCGTCTGACAGGCCCGGATACATCGGCAACGACACGACTTCGTGGCAAATGCGGTCGGCCACCGGGCACATGGCTGGGCTGGTTGGGGCAAGCGCCGGCTGCCGGGGGATGGGCACCGGGTAATGGATCAGCGTTTCGACGCCTTGGGCCGTGCAGTGGGCCTGGAAAGCATCGCGGTCCGGCGTCAGTACCGGGAACAGGTGGTAGACGTGCCCTTCGTCGAACTGGCGCGGCACCGTCAGCGATTGCGGCACGGCGGCGGCCCGATAGCCGGCCGCAATCGCGCGGCGCCGCGCCGTCCAGCCCGGCAGCAGTGGCAAGCGCGCTCGCAAGATGGCGGCCTGCATTTCGTCGAGGCGGCTGTTGGCGCCGGCTTCGAGGTGGTGATAGCGCGACGTCTGGCCGCCGTTGCGCAGCCGCTTGATGCGCGCGGCGAGCTGCGCGTCGCGCGTGAGCACGGCGCCACCGTCACCGAGGGCGCCGAGATTCTTCGTCGGATAAAAACTGGTCGCGCCGGCAATGCCGATGGTGCCGACCGGCTGGCCGCCGGCCGTCGCGAGGTGTGCCTGCGCCGCGTCCTCGACGAGCGCGAGGCCATGCCGCGCAGCGATGGCCGCAAACGCGAGCATGTCCGCCGCCTGCCCGTACAGGTGCACCGGCATGATCGCCTTCGTGCGCGAGGTGATGGCCGCTTCCGCGGCGCGCGGATCCAGGGTCAGGCGCTCGGGATCGATGTCGGCGAACACCGGCCGGGCGCCGGCCATCATCACCGCGAGCGCCGAATACGCGGCCGACAGCGGCGGCGTGATCACTTCATCGCCGGGCCCGATGTCGAGTGCGCGCAGGATCAGGGTGATCGCGTCGGTGCCCGTGCCGACGCCGACCGCGTAAGGCGCCTGGCTGGCAGCGGCGAACTCGGCCTCGAACGCCTCGACCTCCGGTCCCAGCACGAACCAGCCGCTCGCAATCACGCGATCGATCGCGGCCCGGACGACGGCGGCGTCGGCGCCTGGACGGAGCGCGTTAAACGGAACCAGGGTCGACATAGTGGGCCATGTGCGCGCGGTAGTACGCCAGTGTCCGCGCGAAGCCGTCACGCAGCCGCACCGTCGGCGCCCAGCCGGTGCGGGTCATGAACAGCGTCGAGTCGGCGTAGAAGCTGCCGATGTCGATCACCTTCTTCTCCGGCGGCCAGTCGACGAAGCGGTAGCGGCCCTGGCCCGCCAGCTCGACGAGCAGGGCGACCAGGTCGCGATGCGCGAGGTGTTCGTCGCCGCCCACGTTGAAGGCTTCGCCGTTCACGGCGTCGCTGGCGCCGGCCGCGACGAACGCCTCCACCGCATCGTCCACGTAGACGAAGTCGCGCACCTGCGAGCCGTCGCCGAACACTTCGATTTCGCGGTCCTCGAGCACGAGGCGGATGAACCAGCCGATGAATCCCTGGCGGTTGTGCCGCAGCAGCTGGCGCGGGCCGTAGACGTTGGTCAGGCGCAGGGCGCACGCGCGCACGCCGAACACATTGTTGTAGACCAGGTGGTAGTACTCGCCGGCGGCCTTGTTGATCCCGTTGACGTCGGTGGGCCTGACGAGCTGCCGTTCGGTCACCGGCAAGGTGTCGGGGCGTCCGTAGATCTGGCGGGTGCTGGCGTAGACCACCTTGGCCGCCGGGTTGTGATGGCGGCACGCTTCGAGCAGCGTCAGCTGGCTGCGGCAGTTGATGTCGAGATCCGTGTGCGGGTCGCGCATGCTGTCGATGTGGCTCACCTGGCCGGCGAGGTTGAAGATCACCTCGCGATCGCGGACCAGGTAGTTCATGGTGCTGGCCTGCCGCACGTCGGCCACGTTCACGCGCACCCTCGACTCGATACCGCTGAGGTTGAAGAGGTTGCCGCCGTAATCGGGGATCAGCGAGTCGACCAGCAGCACGTCGGCGCCGAGCCCGACCAGGCGGTGCGCCAGGTTGCTGCCGATGAAGCCGAGCCCGCCGGTGATCATCACCCGCCGGCCGCGGTAGAAGTCCGGCGGCGTCATCGCGGCCGATCCTTGAGGTGCTCGCGGCGAATCACCAGCGCCCACCACAGCTTGAACACGTCGGCGAGGGTGCGGGCGATCCGCGGAAAGTTGAAGAACTGGGACTTGCCGTGGGCGCGATGGAAGTGACGCACCGGCGTTTCGGCGACCCGGAAGCCGGCGTCCTGGAACTTCTTCATCATCTCCAGGCAGATCACCCCGCTGTCTTTTTCGAGCCGGACCACGTCGAAGATGCTACGCCGCATCAGCCGGAAGTCGCAATCGACGTCGCGGACCTTCAACCCGAACAGCAGCTTCACGAAATGGTGGTAGAGACGGCCGATCACGATGCGGTGCAGCGGGTCCGAGCGGCTGATTTTCCAGCCGTTGACCCAGTCCACGCCGTCGCGCATCTGCTGCCAGAGCAGGACCATCTCCGCCGGATCGTACTGCGCATCGCCGTCGGTGTAGAACACCCAGTCCTTCGTCGCCGCGGCGAACCCCGAGCGCAGCGCGCCGCCGTAGCCGCGGTTGTGGGCGTGGTGCACGATGCGCACGCGCTCCGGATACACCCGCGCCAGCTCGTCGAGAATGCGCGGCGTGTCGTCCTGGCTGCCGTCGTTGATGACGATTACTTCGAAATCAGGGGTCAGCGTGCCGGCGACCTGCACCGCGCTGATCACCAGGCTCGCGATGGTGCCGGCGTCGTTGTAGGCGGGAAAGAACACGCTCAGGCTGGGCGGCGCCGCCACTAGCGCGGTCCCCCCGGAGGTCGTCCGACCCGGCCGTGCCGCAAGATCAGCTTCCACGGCGTGATCAACGACTCGAGCAGCACGCCGCTCGACAGCTTCGACGCCCCCTGGCGGCGTTCGATGAAGATGATCGGCGATTCGACAATGCGCAGGCCGGCGTTGGCCGCCATGAACGTGACATCGAGCAGGAAGGCGTAGCCCTCGGACACGATCTGATCGAGCGGCAACCGGGCCAGCGAGGTGCGGCGCCAGCAGCGATAGCCGGTGGTGATGTCGCGAAGGCCGAGACCGGTCACCGTGCGGATGTAGAAATTCGCGAACGAGCTGAGGATGATGCGGCGCAGCGGCCAGTTGACGACGCTGATGCCGTTCAGGTAGCGCGAGCCGATCACGAGGTCGGCGCCGTCGGTGGCCAGCTGGATCATTGCCTGCAGGTACTTCGGATCGTGCGACAGGTCGGCGTCCATCTGGCAGACCAGGTCGGCATCGCCGGCGATCGCGTGGCGGAACCCTTCCAGGTACGAGACCCCCAGGCCCCGCGGTCCGCGGCGATGCAGCACGCGCACCCGCCCGGGATACTGCGCCGCCAGCGCGTCGGCCACCGCGCCGGTGCCGTCGGGCGACTGATCGTCGAGCACCATGACCTCGGTGCCCGGCACCGCCAGGATGTCGGCAACGAGGATTGGCAGGTTCTCCCGTTCGTTGTAGGTCGGGACCAGGACCAGCGTCTTCATCCCGCTATCGCCGCCCTTCGAAGCGCAACGACGCGACCTGCTCCGACACCAGCCCGACGAGCATGACCATTACCGAGAACATCAGCAATAACACCGCGCCATTGGGAATGCGATCGTGATACGCAAAGTTCCAGAGCCCGTACCCAAAGCCGAGCGCGAACGCTGCCGCACCGACCGGGGCAAAAATCCTGAGCGGGCTGAAGATGGTGATGACCTTCAACAAGATCAACAGGAACTTCGCGCCGTCGCTGGCCAGCCGGATCTTCGAGGTGCCGACCCGCGGCAACGCGCCGACGGGCTCGAACGCCACATTGTATCCGGCCTTGATGAAGGCGAGCGTGGTCGTCGTCGGTGTCGAGAAGCCGTTCGGGAGCAGGTGAATGAACTCGAGCAGGTATTCGCGTCGCGCCGCCCGGAATCCCGAGGTGAGATCGGGGATCGGCCGCTCGGTCAGGTAGGTGGCCAGCCAGTTGAGCACCGCGTTGCCGATCCGCCGGCCGGTGGTGGCCTGGCTGTCGGCCGAGCGGGCGCCGATCACCAGGTCGTAGTCGCCCAGTCGCGCGACCAGCCGCATCGCGTCGGCGGCGCGGTGCTGGCCGTCGCCGTCGACGATCACCAGCCACTCGCCGGTGGCCGCGCGAATCGCCGACTTCACCGCGGCGCCGTTGCCCTTGTTGTAGGGATGGGTCACGACGCGGGCGCCGGCCGCCGCCGCCGCCGTCCCCGTCCCGTCGGTCGAGCCATCGTCCACCACCAGCACCTCGCGCCAGGGCGCTGCCGCGAGCAGGCTCGTGACGACGGCAGCAATGCTCTCCCGCTCGTTGAAGGCGGGGACCACGATGGTGACGTTCTGGGGCTCGGCCATCGGATGAAGAAAAATATTTGCGGTCAGGAACCGGCAATCGTAGCATGCGACCCCCGCCCTCCCCTGTCCGCTTTCGGTGGTAGTCAAAAATTTGACACACCTTCGTCTTGTTGGCGAAACAAAGGCGTAAACGATAGACAGCTAATCATTTGAAGCACTTGCGCGTTGACAAGACCGTTAGGCCCGTCTACTATCCGAGTGGATTTTTGTGGAGTGAAGTGGAGAGATAACCGTGCTCCGGGGTAACTCGCCGGCGAAAATTGACGACAAGGGCCGGCTCAAGGTCCCGAACGGCTTTCGCGCCGTGATCCAGAAGGATCACGGCCCGGAACTGTTCGTGACGAGCCTGACGGGGCAGTCTGTACGCATCTATCCAATGCCGGTATGGCTCGACATCGAGCGCCGCATCGGGCAGATGCCCTCCACCCACCCCGCGCGGCAGAAGTACCTCGACCGCGTGAACTTTTACGGCCAGGTCGCGGAACTCGACCCGCAAGGGCGCGTCCTGATCCAGCCCCGGCTGCGCGACAGCGCCCTCATGACGGGCGAGGTCGACGTGCTGGGGCAACAAAACTATCTCGAGGTCTGGAACCACGAACGCTTCGTCGCCCGACTGCTCACCGAGCCGTTCACCGATGACGACGCGCGTGCCCTTTCCGATTTCGGGATCTAGGTGGAGCGAGCAACGCACGTTCCGGTTCTGCTCGACGAGGTGCGGACGCTGCTCGAACCCGGGCGCGGCGGCACGTTCGTCGACTGCACGCTCGGTCTCGGCGGGCACTCGCGCATGCTGCTCGAGAGCGGCGCGACCCGCGTGATTGGGATCGATCGCGACACGGATGCGATCGCGATCGCGAAGGAGTCGCTGGCGGAGTTCGGCGACCGCGTCACGTTCGTGCACGCCGACTACCGCGAGGTGGCCGAGGTGCTCGACGCGCAGGGACTCATCGAGGTGGCGGGCCTGCTCGCCGACCTCGGCGTGTCGTCGATGCAGCTGGACGCGGACGGCCGCGGTTTCAGCTTCAAGCGCGACGAGCCGCTGGACATGCGGATGGACCGCAGCCGCGGCGAGACCGCCGCCGACCTGCTCGACCGGGTCGACGAAACGGAACTGGCCGACGTGATCTATCGCTTCGGCGAGGAACGGCGGTCGCGGCAAGTGGCGCGCGCCATCGTCATGGCGCGCGGGCAGTCGCCGATCACGACCACCGGGCGGCTGGCGGAGATCGTGCGGCGCGGAGTGGCGGCACGCGGCTGGCAGCGGATCGACCCGGCGACGCGCACCTTCCAGGCGCTACGCATCTGGGTCAACCGCGAGCTGGATGAACTCGATGCGTTTATCGGCCGGGCGGCCTCGCGGCTGCAGGTCGGGGGGCGACTCGCGATGATCTCGTTTCACTCACTGGAAGACCGGGTGGTGAAGCACACGTTGCGCGACCTGGCACGGGGCGACGACGCCGCGATCAAGGTGCTGACCAAGCACCCGGTCATCGCGGGCGACGCCGAGGCGGCCGTCAACCCGCGGGCGCGCAGCGCCAAGCTGCGCGCGGCGGTGCGAATCAGGTAACGGGGAGGGGCGATGGACAAGAAAGGAACCTTCGAATACGAAATTCGCAAGGACTTCCGCAACAACCAGATCGTGCGCGAGGTGGACGAACGGCGCCTCCGCGACCTGTGGATGTCGCTCGGCGTCGGCGTGGTCCTGGTCATGGTGCTGCTGTTCTCGGCCTGGCAGCACTTCGAGCTGCTGCGCCACGGCTACCGGCTCGAACAGATGCAGCGCGACCGCGCTGCCGAGAACGACATCAACCGGCACCTGCGGCTCGAGATGGAAACGCTGCGCGCGCCGCAGCGCATCGAGAAACTCGCGACCGAGCGTCTCGGCATGGTGAGCCCCGGCGAGACTGAAGCCGTGGTCCTGGAACGGGTGTTGCCCGCGCCGGCGCCCGACCGTTCCGTCGTGGCCAGCCGGTAAGGACGTAAACAGCCGTGGCCGTCCAGCCTGACCTCAATTGGCGTCCGGTGCTCAGGCGCCGCCTCATGGTGGCGGCCGTCGTGCTGGCGTGCTGGGTGGTGGCCATTGAAGTCCGCCTGATCGTGCTCCAGGTGGTGCAGTTCGAGGAGCTGTCGGCGCGCGCCGAACGCCAGCAGTCGGAGACCCAGAAGACGCCCGGCAAGCGCGGCGAGATCGTCGACCGCCACGGCCGCCTGCTCGCCTACAGTGTCGATGCCGACACTATCTACGCCGTCCCGACCGATATCGCCGACCACGCCGCCGCGGCCGCGCAGTTGTGCGCGGCCTTCGATCAATGCGGCAAGCCTGAACGCGAGCAACTGGTCGACCGCCTCGGCCGCAAGCGCAAGAACGGCTCACTCACCTCGTTCCAATACGTCAAGCGCCGGGCCACTCCACTCGAGGCCAAGCGGGTGGCCGCGCTCGCGATGAAGGGCATCGGCTTCATGAAAGAGAGCAAGCGGTTCTATCCGAACCGCGAGCTCGCCGCCCACTTGCTCGGCTACGTCGGCACCGACAATGCCGGCCTGCACGGTCTCGAAGCCACCTACGACAAGACCGTGCGCGGCCGCGAGGGCACCATGCTGGTGCAGACCGACGCGCGCGGCCGGGCCTTCAGCCGGCTCGATCGCCCGCCCACGACCGGCGGCTCGCTGGAACTCACCATCGATGAACAGCTGCAGTTCATCGTCGAGCGCGAGTTGCGGGACGGCGTCCAGGCAGCCCGCGCCGATGGCGGCACCGTGGTGGCGATGGACCCGCACACCGGCGAGATCCTGGCCATGGCGAGCTGGCCGACGTTCAACCCGAACCAGTGGGCCGGCGCCGGCGACGCGCTGCGTAATCGCGGCGTGCAGGACCTGTACGAGCCCGGCTCGACCTTCAAGCTGGTGACCGCGTCGGCGGCCATTGAAGAGAAGGTGGTGACGCCCGACGAGGTCATCGACGTGAGCGCCGGGATGATCCGGTTCGGCAGCCGCGTGATCAAAGACATGTACCGCTACGGGCCACTGTCGTTCAACGACGTGATCGTCAAGTCGAGCAACGTCGGCGCGATCAAGGTCGGCCTCAAGGTCGGGCCCGAGCGGATGGGCCTGTATATCCGCCGCTTTGGTTTCGGCCGGCCGTCGTCGCCCGACTTTCCAAGCGAGAGCCCGGGCATTGTCTGGAGCGCCTCGAAGCTGAACGACAGCGCGCTGGCGTCGGTGTCGATGGGCTACCAGATCGGAGTGACGCCGCTGCAGATGGCGGCGGCCGCGAGCGTGATCGCCAACGGCGGCACGTTGTACGAACCGCACGTCGTGCGCGCCACCGTCAAGGGCGGTGTGCGCACGCCGGTGCGGCCCAAGGCCGTGCGGCGCGCCATTCTTCCCGAAACGGCCGCGACGCTCACCTCGATCATGGAAGGCGTCGTCAGCGCCGGCACCGCCAAGGCCGCCCGGCTGGTCAACTTCACGGTGGCCGGCAAGACCGGCACCGCCGACAAGCTGGTGAACGGCCGCTACTCGGCGTCGCAGCAGAACGTCTCGTTCGTCGGCTTCGTGCCGTCGCGCAACCCGGTGATGACCTTGATCGTGATGGTCGATTCGCCGCGCGTTGGCGGCGACACCGGTGGCGCGATCGCAGCGCCGATCTTCAAGCGCATTGCCGACGCCAGCCTGCGCATTCTGGGCGTGACCCCGACCGTCAACCAGCCGCCGCCGGTGCTGATTGCCCGCCGCGGCGACAACCCGGTGACGGCCACCGCGGCGCCGATGGCCCGGTCGATCGTGACCATGACGGCCAACATGACCGACGGCGGTGGTCTGCCCGACCTGCGCGGCCTGAGCGCCCGTGACGCGCTTCGCGAACTGGCCCGCCTGGGCCTGACCGCGCGCATGGAAGGCGCCGGCGTTGTCATCGAACAGGACCCCGCCCCGGGCTCGCCGATCGAGCCAGGCGGCGCCTGCTCCCTAATCCTCAATCGCCGCCCGCCCCCGCGACCGGCTTCGGTCATTGGAGATCCGCGGTGACCCTCACTGACGCGATCGACACCTTGCGGCCGTTGCTGGTCGAGCCACTGCCGGCCGGGCTGGCCGGCGCCGCCGTGGCCCGGCCGCTCTCGGCCATTGCCTACGACTCGCGGCGGGTCGCGCCGGCGGCGTTGTTCGTAGCGCTCAAGGGACAGAAGGCCGACGGGGTCGCTTTCGCCGAGCAAGCCATCGCCAGGGGCGCGCAAGCCGTGGTCGCCGAAGCCGCCGCGCCGGCCGGCATCGCCGTGCCGTGGATCGTGGTGCGCGATGCGCGCCTGGCGCTGGCCTTGCTCGCGGATCGCTGCTTCGACCACCCGAGCCGCCGCATGCCGGTGATCGGGGTCACCGGCACCAACGGCAAGACCACCACGGCCTACCTGCTCACCGCGATGCTCGACGAAGCGGGCCTGCGCGCCGGCATGCTGGGCACGGTCGCCTATCGCATCGGCGGCGAAGACCGCGAGGCCTCGCGGACCACTCCCGAGGCGCCCGACGTCCAGCAGCTGCTGAGCGAGATGCTGAGCCACGGCAACCGCTCGGCGGTCATGGAGGTGTCGTCACATGCGCTGTCACTGAAGCGGGTGGACGGCATGCGATTCGCGGCCGGCGTGTTCAGTAACCTCACCCGCGATCACCTCGACTTCCACGAAGACATGGAGGCGTACTTCGCCGCCAAGCGGCGGCTGTTCGAGATGCTGCCGCGCGATGCCCCCGGCGTCGTCAACCTGGACGACCCGCGCGGCGCCTCGCTGGTCGAGATCTGCGGCCGTCCGGTGACGTACGCAATCACCGCGGCCGCCGACGTGCGTCCCGGCCCGGTGGCAATGACGCTCACCGGTCTGCGCTTCGACGTGACCACTCCCCAAGGCACGGTCCACATCCAGTCGAAGCTGGTCGGCCGGCCGAACGTTTACAACATCCTCGCCGCCACCGCCACCGCGCTCTCGCTGGACGTGCCGATCGACGCCATCGAACGCGGCGTCGCCGGGCTGGCCGGCGTGCCGGGCCGTTTCGAAGTGGTCTCGGCGGCCGGCGACGACGTGACCGCGGTGGTCGACTACGCCCATACCGACGACGCGCTGCGCAACCTGCTCGAGACCGCGCGCCCGCTGGGCGCGCGGCGCCTGGTCACGGTGTTTGGCTGCGGGGGCGATCGCGATCGTTCCAAGCGGCCGCTGATGGGCATGGTCGCCGCCCGGTTGAGCGACGTCGTGGTGATCACGTCGGACAACCCGCGAAGTGAAGACCCGAAGCGAATCATCGAGGAGATCGAGCGCGGCATTTCTGCCGGCAGCCAGTCGCGGACGCCGACCGTGGTGTCGGTGGTCGACCGCGCCGAGGCCATCGACCGCGCGATCGCCATGGCCGAGTCCGGTGACGTCGTGCTGATCGCCGGCAAGGGGCACGAGAAGTACCAGCAGATCGGCGACCGGGTGCTGCCGTTCGACGACGGCGAGGTGGCGCGAGCGGCGTTGGCGAAGCGGCGCGCCGGCGCGAAGGGCAATTAGTGGCGGCAGCCATACCGCTCGCGGCCGGCACGTTGGCGGCGGCGATGAGCGGCCGCCTGGTGGCTGGCGACAGCGACCACTACGTGACCGGGTTCTCGATCGACAGCCGCACGCTGGCGACCGGTGACCTGTTCTTCGCGATTGGTGCGGCGCGCGACGGTCACGAGTTTGTCGGTGCGGCGGCGCGGCGGCGCGCGGCCGGCGTGGTGGTCAGCCGGCCCGTGACTTTGCCGGACGACAGCGAGTCGTTCGTCATCGAGGTGGCCGACACCACGCGCGGATTGCAGGACCTC
Organism: Acidobacteriota bacterium; assembly: GCA_030697165.1. Classification (NCBI taxonomy): domain Bacteria; kingdom Pseudomonadati; phylum Acidobacteriota; species Acidobacteriota bacterium. The sequence continues at coordinate 250,838 of JAUYQQ010000009.1, read as the reverse complement.
GCGCGGCACGTGCGGCGCGAGTCGGGAGCGACGGTCGTGGCCATTACCGGCAGTGCCGGGAAGACCACGACCAAGGACGTGATCGCGGAGCTGCTCGGCAGCACGCACCGGGTGGTGAAGAACCAGGGCAACCTCAACAACCACCTGGGGTTGCCGCTGTCGTTGCTGGAACTGAGGCATGGGGCGGATGTGGCGGTGATGGAGCTGGGCATGAATCACGCGGGCGAAATCCGGGTGCTGGTCGACGTGGCCACGCCGGAGGTGCGCGTGTGGACCAATGTCGGCGAAGCCCACATCGGTCATTTCGGCTCAGCCGATCGCATTGCCGACGCCAAGGCCGAAATCCTCGAAGGCGCCGGCGAGCAGACCGTGCTGGTGGCCAACGCCGACGACGAGCGCGTGATGGCGCGCAGCGGCGCATTCCCCGGCCGCCAGATCCGATTCGGGCTGTCGCCGCGGGCCGACGTGCGCGCGGTTGACGTCGAAGACCTCGGGCTCGACGGCACCAGGAGCCGCCTGATTACGCCGGCCGGCGAGCGCGACCTGCGCGTGCCGTTGCTCGGCCGCGGCAACCTGATGAACGTGCTGGCGGGTGCGGCGGTGGCGCTGCACATGCACGTCGATCTCGATCACATCGTCGACACCGCGTCACGGCTGACGCCCTCGTCGAAGCGGGGCGCGCTGGTGAAGCTGCCGAAGGGCGTTACTGTCATCGACGATTCCTACAACTCGAGCCCGTCGGCGCTCACGCAGTCGCTGGAGGTGGTGTCGCGCTCGTGGGCGACGCGCCGGATTGCGGTGGTCGGCGAGATGCTGGAACTTGGCGATCTGTCGGCGACGCTGCACCAGGAGTGCGGCCGCGTCGCGGCCGCCAGCCGGCTGGCGCGCCTGTTCACCGTCGGCGGCCCGTCCGCCCGCGCGCTCGGCGAGGCGGCGGTCGCCGCCGGCCTGGCGGCGGGCACGGTGATGCATTTCGACAACAGCACCGATGCCGCCGCGGCGATCCCGGGTCAGATCGCGGCCGGTGACGTGGTGCTCGTCAAGGGGTCGCGGGGCACCCGCACCGATCTCGTGGTCGACCAGCTCAAGGCGGTGTTCAGCTAATGCTGTATCACCTCCTCCTCTCGTTCTACCCGGAGATTCCCGTCTTCAACGTGGCGCGCTACATCACGTTCCGGACGGCGGCGGCGAGCATGACCGCGCTGGTCGTCAGCCTGGTGCTGGGGCCGTGGCTGATCCGCCGGCTGCGTGAGTTTCAGATCGGTCAGGTCATCCGCCAGGAGGGACCGGAATCGCACCGCGCGAAGGCCGGCACGCCGACCATGGGCGGCCTGTTGATCCTCGCGGCGGCGCTCGTGCCCACCTTGCTGTGGGCCGATCTCACCAATATCTACATCTGGATCGCCGTCGTCACGACCGCGGCCTTCGGCGGCATTGGCTTTCTCGACGACTACCTCAAGGTCACCCGCCGTTCCTCGGGCGGCCTGGCGCCGCGCTACAAGTTCGGCCTGCAGGTGCTGGTCGGCGTGATCGTCGGCCTGGTGCTGATGTGGCTGGCCGATCGCAACCTCTACAACACGCGCTTGATCTTCCCGTTCTTCAAGCAGCTGATTCCCGATCTCGGCTGGTTCTACGTGCCCTTCGCCGCCTTCGTGCTGGTGGCCTGGAGCAACGCCGTGAACCTGACCGACGGTCTCGACGGCCTGGCCATCAGCACGTTCGCGGTGGCGGCGGCGGCGTTCACGGCGCTGGCGTACATCACCGGCCATCGCGTGTTTGCTGAGTACCTGCTGCTGGTGCGCTTCGCGCCGGCGGGCGAGTTGACCATCTTCTGCGGCGCGCTGGTCGGCGCCAGCCTCGGCTTCCTCTGGTACAACGCGCACCCAGCCGAGATCTTCATGGGCGACGTGGGCTCGCTGGCCCTCGGTGGCGCGATCGCCACCGTCGCGATCCTGATCAAGCAGGAGCTGCTGCTAGTGATCGTCGGCGGCGTCTTCGTAATCGAGGCCGCCTCGGTCGTGATCCAGGTGGCGTCGTTCAAGCTGCGCGGCAAGCGCGTCTTCAAGATGGCGCCGCTGCACCACCACTTCGAGCTGAGCGGATGGGCGGAGCCCAAAGTGATCACCCGGTTCCTGATCATCGCCATCCTGTTCGCCCTGTTCAGCCTGACGACGTTGAAGCTGAGATGACGACGCCTGCTTTTTCGGTGAGCGGCTTACCGGTGCTGGTCGTGGGCGCCGCCAGGAGCGGTGTCGCCGCCGCCCGCCTGCTCGCGCGCCGCGGCGCCACGGTCACGCTGACCGATCGCAAGCCGGACATTCCCGCGGCCGCCGACCTCGCTGCGGCCGGGGTGCGCCTGGAGCTTGGCGGGCACCTGCTGCGGTCGTTCGAAGCCGCGACCCTTGTGGTCATGAGCCCGGGCGTGCCGCTCGACCTGCCGGAAGTGCGGCGCGCCCGCTCGCTCGGCATCCCGGTCATCGGCGAGCTCGAGCTGGCCTCGCGCTGGCTGCGCGGACCGATCGTCGCCATCACCGGCACCAAGGGCAAGTCGACCACGACCACGCTGGTCGGCCGCATGCTCGCGGCGGCGGGCCGGCGGGTGCTCGTGGGCGGCAACATCGGCTACCCGGTGAGCGCGCAGGTCGAGGACTCGACCGCAGACACCGTCCACGTGATTGAAGCCAGCAGCTTCCAGCTCGAGGCGACCGACACGTTCCGGCCGTGGATTGCGGCGCTGCTGAACTTCTCGCCCGACCACCTCGATCGCCATCCGGACGAGGCGTCTTACGCCGCGGCCAAGGCGCGGATCTTCGCCAACCAGCAGCCGCACGACTGGGCGGTCGTGAACGCCGACAACGCCGCGGCGCTGGCGATGGCCGAGACACGGGCGCAGGTGGTGCGCTACGCCGTTGACCATCCCGATGGCGCCGAGGTCCATGCCGATCGCGGGTTCGTCTGGCACCGCACCTCGGAGGGCGACGTGCCGCTGCTGCCGCTGGCGGCCGTGCAGCTCGCCGGCCACCACATGTTGAGCAACGTCGTCGCCGCCACCGCGATCAGCCACCTCGCCGGCGCCACCGAGGCGTCGCTGGCGCAGGCGCTCGACGGGTTCACCGGTCTCGAGCACGTGATGGAACCGGTGGGCCATCGTGGCGGCGTGCGGTTCGTCAACGACTCGAAGGCGACCAACGTCGAGGCCGCGGCGCGCTCGATTGAAAGTTTTGACAAGGTCGTGGCGATTGTCGGCGGCAAGTACAAGGGCGGCGATTTCGCCGATCTTGCGGCGCCGCTCCGGGCGCACGGCCGGGCGGTCGTCGCAATTGGCGAGGCGCGGCCGATGGTGACCGCGGCGCTGGCCGGGGTCGTGCCGGTGGTGGAGGTCGACGACTTTGCCGACGCAGTGCGGCGGGCCTGGGACCTGGCGGTGCCCGACGGCGTGGTGCTGCTGGCGCCGGCCTGTTCGAGCTTCGACATGTTTCGCGATTACGCCGACCGCGGCGCGCGGTTCAAGGAGGAGGTGCAGCGGCTGATTACCGAAGGGTAGGTGTGCACCGCCGCCGATTGTTCGCGTTCAGTGGGCTTGCCCCGCCGAAGCGCGAAGCGCGAAGGCGGGAGCGGTGAGTAGTCGTCAGCCGGTTGGCGGCAATTGAGAGCTGGTCGCTGGGAGCGCAGGCTGCCCCGGTCTGCGAGGCTGGTGTCTCAATTCCCTGAACGACTGGCGACTACTGACTGCTTTCCACCTTCGTCCGCGGAACTCGTGGACTGCGGCGGACAGGCGACGTGCAAGCTAGTTATCGAACCGAGAACGTCGAACTTTAGTGCCCTTCGACTGGGCCCGCTTCGCAAGCGAAGCCGGCCCGCTCAGGGGCGCCCCCGGAAAAGGAGGGGGCGCGAGTATGGCAAGGAAGCTGCAATCTGACAAGTGGTTGTTCCTGGCGACGTTGGCGCTGATTTGCGCCAGCGTGGTCATGGTCTACAGCGCCTCCGCGCTCGTCGCGCTGGAGCGCTTTCAACAGCCGTACTTGTTCGTGACCCGCCAGTTGATGTGGGCGTGCGTCGGTATTGCGGTGCTGTCGATCGTGATGCGCATCGACTACCGCACCTACAAGAACGACAAGCTGGTGTGGGTGGGGCTCGGCGTGGTCGGGCTGATGCTGGTCGCGGTGCTGTTCTCGCGGCCGATCAATGGGACCCGGCGCTGGTTCGGCGTCGGCGGCTTCGGCATTCAGCCGTCGGAACTAGCCAAGCTGGCGGCCATCTTCTTTACCGCGCTCGTGCTCGAACGGCGCCGTCACCGGATCAACGAGATCAGCTATTCGCTGGTGCCGATCGGGCTGATAGTCGGCGGCATTGTCGGACTGATCCTGCTGCAGCCCGACTTCGGCACCGCGGTCTCGGTGCTGGCGGTGGTGGGGGTGATGATCTTCGCCGCCGGCTTCAGTTACCGGTATCTTGCCGGAGGGCTGCTGCTGGCGCTGCCCGCCCTGTACGTGATCCTGATGCAGGCCGACTATCGCCGGCGCCGCCTGCTGACCTTCATGGACCCGTGGGCCGACCCGCTTGGCGACGGCTTCCAGATCATCCAGTCGCTGATCGCCGTCGGCACCGGCGGCGTGTTCGGCAAGGGCCTGATGAGCGGCGTGCAGAAGCTGTTCTACCTGCCCGAACCGTTTACCGATTTCATCTTTGCCGTGATCTCCGAGGAGACCGGCCTGCTCGGCGCCTCGATGGTGGTGCTAGCGTTCTGCGTGATCGCCTGGCGCGGCATGCGCACGGCGTTGCGCGCACCCGACAGCTTTGGCGCGTACCTCGCGCTGGGCATCACGATGATGCTGGTCCTGCAGGCGTTCGTGAACATCAGCGTCGTGCTCGGCCTGGTGCCGACCAAGGGCATCCCGCTGCCGCTCGTCAGCAACGGCGGCTCGTCGATGCTGATCAACCTGCTGGCGGTCGGCGTGCTGCTGAACATCTCGCAGCACCAGCAGATGGAGACGGGAGCGGCGTGACCGGTGCGCATCCTGATCGCGGGCGGGGGGACGGGCGGGCACTTGTACCCGGGAATCGCGCTGGCGCGCGAGCTGCAGCGCCGCGACCCGTCGGTGCAGGTGTCGTTTGTCGGGACCGCGCAGGGCATCGAGTCGAGAGTGGTGCCACGCGAGGGCTTCGACCTGGACCTGATTCGGGTCGCCGGGCTGAAGGGCAAGGGCCGCGCCGAGCGGTTGCAGGGGTTCCTGCTGTTGCCGACGGCCGCGGCCGACGCCTGGCGCGTGTTGTCGCGCCGCCGGCCCGACGTGGTGATCGGCGTCGGCGGATTTGCTTCGGGGCCGGTGCTGGCGCTGGCGGCCGTGCGCGGCTATCCGACCATGCTGCTCGAGCAGAACGCCGTGCCGGGCATCACCAATCGCCTGCTGGCGCGCCTGGTGCGCGCCGCGGCCGTGAACTTCGAGGACTCGCTGTCGTACTTCCCCCGCACGGGATTTGTGGCCGGCAACCCCGTGCGACCGGAATTTTTCCCGGCGCAGAACGAGGAGGCGAATGATCTCACCAACAGGCCGCACGCAGCGGCACGGGTTCTGATCTTTGGCGGTTCTCAGGGCGCGCACGCGATCAACGTGGCCATGGTGGAGGCAGCGTCGCGGCTGGCAGCCACCGGGCTCGAACTTGCGATCACCCACCAGACCGGTGAGCGCGATCTGGATCTGGTGCGGACCGCGTACGGCCGCGCCGGCCTCGCGGCCCGAGTCGAAGCATTCATCGACCAAATCGACGGAGCGATGAAGGCCGCCGACCTGGTCATCTGCCGCGCCGGGGCGACCACCCTCGCCGAGCTGACCGCGTCGGGTCGGCCGGCGGTCCTGGTGCCGCTGCCGACCGCGACCGACGACCACCAGCGGAAGAACGCCGAGGTGCTCGGGCGCGCCGGAGCGGCCGTGGTGCTGGAAGAACGCGAGCTGGACGGGACGCGGCTCGCCGCGGCGATCGCGGGGCTGATCGGCGACCCCGCGAAGCGGCAGCGGATGTCGGCGGCCGCGCGGCGGCTGGCGCGGCCCGATGCCGCGGCACGGATTGCGGATCGGGTGGAGCAGTTGGGGCAGGGAAAGAAGTGAACCGTGCTGGGTAAGACGCGGCGCATTCACTTCATCGGCGTCGGCGGAATTGGCATGAGCGGCATCGCCGAGCTGCTCGCCAATCTCGGCTACGCGGTCTCGGGATCGGATGCCAGGCGCTCGAGCGTCACCGACCGGCTGGCATCGCTGGGCGTGACGGTCGCGACCGCGGGGCATGCGGCGGCCAATGTCGGCAACGCCGATGTCGTCGTTTACTCGTCCGCGGTGCGACCGGACAACGCTGAGGTCGTCGAAGCCAAGGCGCGGCGAATCCCGGTAATTCCCCGGGCCGAAATGCTGGCCGAGCTGATGCGGCTGCGCTTCGGGATCGCGGTGGCCGGCGCCCACGGCAAGACCAGCACGACCTCGATGATCGCGCTGGTGCTCGAGCGGGCGGGACTGGATCCGACGGCGGTGATTGGTGGGCGCCTGAGCGCCTTTGGCAGCAATGCGCGGCTGGGCCGCGGCGAATACATGGTGGCGGAGGCCGACGAGAGCGACCGGTCGTTTCTCAAGCTTTCGCCGGCGGTGGCGGTGATTACGAATATCGATCGCGAGCACATGGACGCATACGGCGGCTTCGCCGACCTGCAGCAAGCGTTCGTCGACTTCGCCAACAAGGTGCCGTTTTACGGCGCCGTGGTGGCGTGCGCCGACGATGCGGAGCTGGCGCACGTCCTGCCGCGGTTCACTCGCCGCGTCGTGACCTACGGTATTGCTGATGGTCCGGCTAAAGCCGGACACCACATTGGTGGGGATGCGTCCGGCACTGGTGCCATGTGGCGTCCGGCTTCAGCCGGACCATTCGACATCAGCGCAGTCGGCGTCATGCTGGAAGGCTTCGGATCGCGGTGCACCGTCGTCCAGCGCGACCTGCACACCAATCGCGCCACTGAACTTGGGCCGATGACGCTGGCGGTGCCCGGGCTGCACTCCGTGCGCAACGCGCTCGCGGCCGTGGCGGTGGGCCTCGAGCTGGACGTGCCGTTCCCGCAGATCGCCTCGGCGCTGGCGGAGTTTCACGGCGCCGAGCGGCGCTTCGAGCGGCGCGGCATCGTCAACGGCATCAGTGTGGTTGACGACTACGGTCATCATCCCACCGAGATCGCGGCCGTGCTGTCGGCGGCGCGCGCGGCCCGTCCGGCGCGCATTGTCGTGGCGTTCCAGCCGCACCGTTACACGCGCACCCGCGACTTGATGGCCGAGTTCGGTGCCGCCCTGGCGGCGGCCGACGAAGTGGTGCTGACCGACATCTACGCCGCCAGCGAAGAACCGATCCCAGGCATCACCGTCGAGGCACTGGCCGCGGCGGTCAGCACGGGTCGCGCCAGGGCGGCTCACGTAGTCAGGCGGCTCGAGGACGTGGCGGCCGCAGTCGCCGATCTCGCGCGTCCGGGCGACCTCGTGTTGACGCTGGGTGCCGGGTCGATTGGCGGCCTCGCAACGGCGTTACTGGCAGAACTCGAACGGCGGCACCGCCCGCGGGAGGCCCGGTAATGGCGGGACTCCCCAGACCCGGCACCGGCGCCGCCGCCGGCGCCGCCCAGACCGACAAGCGGTTCAAGCGGGCCCACGTGAAGCCGTCGCGCAAGCGTCCGTCCGCCGGGCGCCACGCGTGGCTGGCGATTCGCCTGCTGGTGATGATCGCGGTGCTGGGCTACGGCGGTTACCGCGGCGTGAACCTGATGGCCGCCGCCCAGGCCTTGCAGGTGAGCCACCTGCAGGTTCGCGGCCACCACCGCTTGTCGACCGGCGAGGTGCTGGCGCTCGTCGATGGGCTGCGCGGCCAGAACATCCTGACCATTCGGATCGGCGAATGGCAGCGGCGGCTGCTCGCCTCGCCGTGGGTCGAGAGCGCCACCATTCGCCGGGTGTTGCCGGCGACGCTGGAGATCACGGTGCTCGAGCGCGAGCCCATGGGCATTGGCCGCATCGGCACGGCGCTCTACCTGGTCGACAACCAGGGCGTGATCGTTGACGAGTACGGCCCGGCATACGCCGACATCGACTTGCCGATCATCGACGGGCTGGCCGCGTCGCCGTCCGGCGATGGCGCGCTGATCGACGTGGCGCGCACTGAATTTGCCGGCCGGGTCATCTCGGCGCTGGCGGCCCGGCCGGAACTGGGCAAGCGGGTCTCGCAGATCGACGTCTCGGACCTGCACGACGCAGTCGTGATTCTCGACGACGACACGGCGCTGCTGCGGCTGGGCGACGGCGACTTCGCCGCCCGCCTGCAGCAGTACGTCGACCTGCAGCCGACGCTGCGCGAGCGGCTGGCGAGTATCGACTACGTGGATTTGCGGTTCGATGAACGGTTGTACGTGCGTCCGGTCAAGGCGTTGCCGGCGACGGCGAGACGGTAGAGGACGGGGAGGATTCGTGGCACGACAGGAACGCTACGTAGTGGGGCTCGACATCGGCACGACCAAGGTGTGCACCGTGGTCGGCGAGCTGCTCGAAGACGGCGGCGCCGATGTCATCGGCATCGGCATGGCCGAATCGAAGGGCCTCAAGCGCGGGGTGGTCGTCAACCTCGAGGCGGCGGTCGAATCGATCAAGAAGTCGATCGAGGAAGCCGAGCTGATGGCCGGCGTCGAGGTCGGCTCGGTGCACCTCGCCATCAGCGGTCCGCACATCAAGGGCTTCAACAGCCGCGGCGTGGTCGCGGTGGCCGGCAAGAACCGCGAGGTGACCCGCGACGATGTGCGGCGTGCGATCGATGCGGCGCGGGCGGTGTCGCTGCCGGCAGGCCGCGAGATCCTGCACGTGCTGCCGCAGGACTTCGTGGTCGACGAGCAGGAGGGCATTGGCGCGCCGGTGGGCCTGACCGGCGCCCGGCTCGAGGTCAACGTCCACATCATCACCGGCAGCCAGACCGCCACCCAGAACCTGGTCGCCTGCGTCAACCGCGCCGGCGTGGAGGTCATCGATACGGTGATCGGTCAGCTGGCCGCGTCCGAGACCGTGCTGACCGCCGACGAAAAGGAACTGGGGGTGGCGGTAGTCGACATCGGCGGCGGCACCGCCGACCTGGCCATCTTCGAGCGCGGCAGCCTGTGGCACACCGCGGTGATTGCCGTCGGCGGCGATCACTTCACCAACGACATCGCGGTCGGCCTGCGCACCCCCATCCCGGACGCCGAGAAGGTCAAGCGGCGGGCCGGCTGCGCGTTGTCGTCGATGGTCGAGGAAGACGAAACCATCGAGGTGGCCAGCGTCGGCGGCCGGCGGCCGCGAGTGATGGCGCGTCGCATCCTGTCCGACATCCTGCAGCCGCGCGCCGAGGAGATGTTCCATTTGATCTGGGACGAGATCAGCAAGGCCGGCTACGAGAAGTCGCTCAACTCGGGCCTCGTGCTGACCGGCGGCGGCGCCCAGCTCGAGGGCATGTCCGAGATTGCCGAGCAGATTTTCGACCTGCCGATCCGGCGCGGCACGCCGGTCGGCGTCGGCGGCCTGGCCGATCACGTGAGCAACCCGGCGTTTGCCACGGCCGTCGGCCTGGTGTTGTACGCCGCCCGCCATCGCGGGCCGGCAGCGGGCGCCAGCGGCGGCGGCGCGCTGACGCGGGTGATGGGACGGTTACGGACGGTGTTCAAAGAGTTTTTCTAACCGGATCTCGTGAAGTGGTGATCTGGTGACTTGGCGATCGAGGCCAGGGATTTTGGGATTGCTGGATACAGCGATTTGACGACGCGAAACGACATAGACGGAGGAGGCACGATGGCGGATCAAGACGGCTTCGAGGCGCTGCGGCTCACGCTCGACGAAGAAGCGCGGATGGGCGCGCGAATCAAGGTGGTCGGGGTGGGCGGTGGCGGCAGCAATGCCGTGTCGCGGATGGTGCAGGCCGGCATCTCCGGGGTCGAGTTCATGGTCGCCAACACCGATGCCCAGGCCCTCAAGGCCAACCCGGCGCCGGTGAAGATCCAGATCGGCGGCAAGCTCACCAAGGGGCTGGGCGCCGGCGCGGATCCGAACGTCGGCCGGCAGGCCGCGCTCGAGGACACCGACGCGCTGATCCAGGCGCTGTCGGGAGCCGACATGGTGTTTGTGACCACCGGCCTTGGCGGCGGCACCGGCACCGGCGCGGCGCCGGTCATTGCCAGCCTCGCCACCGAGCTCGGCGCGCTGACCATTGCCGTCGTCACCAAGCCGTTCAAGTTCGAGGGGAAGAAGCGCTATCGGCAAGCCGAGCTGGGCCTCGAGTCGCTGCGTGACGCGGTCGACACCGTGATCACCATTCCGAACGAACGGCTGCTCTCGGTGATCGCCCGCGACACCTCGATGCTCGATGCTTTCGTCACCGCGGACGATGTGCTGCGGCAGGCGATTCAGGGCATCTCGGACCTGATTTTGGTGCCGGGTCTGATCAACCTCGACTTCGCCGACGTCAAGACCATCATGTCGGGCATGGGCGTGGCGATGATGGGCACGGCCATGGCCGAGGGGCCGTCGCGTGCGGTCGACGCCGCCAACCGCGCCATCTCGAGCCCGCTGCTCGAGGACGCGTCGGTGCGGGGCGCGCGCGGCGTAATCATCAACGTGACCGGCGGCCCCGACATGTCGCTGATGGAGGTGAACGAGGCGCTCACCATCATCCAGGAGTCGGCGCACGAAGACGCCAACATCATCTTCGGCGCGGTCGTCGACAAGGCGCTGACCAACAAGGTCAAGATCACGGTGATTGCGACCGGTTTCGATCACGTCAAGACCGACCGCTCGACACCGGCCCATGCCCCGATGCAGACGCCGACCGACATGTCGGCCTATTCGCAGCCGATTCGTGTCGACACCTCGACGGCAGCTCAGCCGCGGGCCTCGATCGTCCGCCGGCCGGCGCTCGACATGCCGGCCGCGGTGGCGCGGCCGGTGGCGGTGGGGCAGAACGGCGGGGATATGCCGCTGGCGGCACCGGAGGGTCCGCCGGGCGAATTCGACCTGAACCTCGACCTCGACGTGCCGGCCTTCCTCCGCCGGAGCGAGGGGTAGGGCTGATACAGTAGACAGATCCAGGGGAGCCGCGAGCGGCGCCGGCGTAACGCCAGCTCGGCGACTCCCCCGTTTCTGAATGAAGCCTCGACAGCAACGCGAGATCGCACAGGAGATCCTTTCCAAGGAAGTTGGCTACGTGCGCAAGCCGCACGCCAACCGGCTGCGGGTTGCCCTGATCTTCCCCAACAGCTACTTCGTGGGGATGTCGAACCTCGGTTTCCAGACCATCTACCGCCTGTTCAACGACCAGCCCGACATCGTGTGCGAGCGCGCGTTCCTGCCGCCCAAGCAGGAACTGGCCGCGCTGCGCGAAGCCGGCACGCGCATCGTCACGCTCGAGTCGCAGACGCCGGTGGCGGACTTCGATGTCATTGCCTTCTCGGTGTCGTTCGAGTGGGACTACACCAACGTCCTCACCATGCTGCGGCTGGCCGGCGTGCCGTTGCGCGCGGCCGACCGTGATTACACGCACCCGCTGGTCGTGATCGGCGGGGCGGTGACGTTCGTCAACCCGGAGCCGCTCGCGCTGTTCGCCGACGTGATTGCCGCCGGCGAAGGCGAGGCGCTGGTCCCGGCACTGGTGGACGCCATGTCGACCTCGTCGCGCAGCGAACAGCTGAAGCGGCTGGCGCAAGCGCGTGGTTACTACATCCCGTCGTTTTACGACGTCGAGTACGCCGCCGACGGCACCATTGCCCGCTACGTGCCGCGCGAGGGCACCGGCGCGCCGCCAGTCGTGCGCAAGGCGGCACTGAAGACCACCGAGGCGGTGGACCCGCCATCGACCACCATCTTTACGCCCGACACCGAGTTCGGATCGCGCTTCCTCATCGAGGTGGTGCGCGGGTGCGCGAACCTGTGCCGGTTCTGCTGGGCCGGCTACAACTACCTGCCGGTGCGCGCGTTCCCGACCGAGCGGATCCTGGCCCTGGCCCAGGCCGCCCGCGCCCATTCGTCGAAGGCCGGCCTGGTGTCGATCGCGCTGTGCGATCACCCCGACATCGAACACATCCTGCGCAGTCTTCGCGACATGGGCTACTCGATCAGCCCGGCGTCGCTGCGCCTCGACGACCTGACGCCGACGATTGTGTCGCTGCTCAAGGAGAGCGGCGAGCGCACCCTGACCATCGCGCCGGAAACCGGATCCGATCGCCTGCGCCGCGTCATCAACAAGACGGTGACCAACGCCGAGATCCTCGACAGCGCCGAGCTGATCTTTTCGAGCGGCATCGAGAGCCTCAAGCTCTATTACATGATCGGCCTGCCCACCGAAGACGATGACGACCTGGTGGCGATTCGTGACCTGACGCTGCAAATCCACGAGATCATGCTGAAGCACGCCCGGCCGCGCGGCCGGATTGGCCGCATTGTCGCCAGCGTCAACCCGCTCGTCCCGAAGCCGGGCACCGCCTACCAGTGGCTGCCCATGGAACGCACCGACGTCATCGAGGCCAAGATGAAGCGGCTGCGCGCCCTGGTGGCCGATGTCGACAACGTCTACTTCAACATCAAGAGCGAGCGGCACTCGTACTACCAGGCCCTGCTCTCGCTCGGCGACCGGCGCATTGCCGCGGCCATCGAGCAGGCCGAAGCCAACGGCGGCCAATGGCGCAAGGCCCTGGCCGACGCCGGCCTCGACGGCGACTTCTATATCTACCGCGACCGCACCAACGACGCGGTGCTGCCCTGGAACATCATCGACGGCGGCATGAAGGAGCCCTTCTTCCGCGCCGAGTTCGAGAAGAGCACGCGCGCCGAGTGGACCCTGCCGCCAAAGCGCGCCAAGGACAACGCGCGCCTGCTGCCGGTGATCAGTTGATCACCCGGCACGACAGCCGGCGGCGGTGCGGCGTCCTTCAACTGGCGACGGCCGCCTGCGACTCGAACTCGGAGTACGCCTGCAGCACCAGGTCGCGCACCTTGTCTTGCGCGGTCTGGTCGGTGACCGGCCGCAGCAGCGAGAAGCTGCGCCGCTCGCCGTTGACCGAATAGGTGCGGGAGGGAAAGGTGACGTTGCGGCCCACGCCGGTGCGGCGTTCCCACACCGCGAACCCGAGCAGCCTGAGCCCCTGCATCTCGCCATCGGTGAAGTGCACTTCCGCATCGGCCAGTTTCCCTGACGGTGTTCCCTTGTCGTTCGGCATGATCTTGACCACCATGGTTCTCTCCAGTTCGCGGGCAGCGGCCACCAGTGGCGAGCGGCCCGTCTTGTTGTGTTCGTTCACGCAATGGGAGCTATCAAGGGCGATGCCAAGGCGAAAGGCATCGAATCAGGCGCAAGATCGTGATCATCGCGGCGCCGACGGTAACGTCAGTTGCGCGTGGCCGGCGGTCGTCCAATGAGCCTGCCGCCGCCCGCGCCCGCATTTCGTTGGACTGTCGAGCCTTGGGGGCACGCGCTCAGGTGCACGCCGCTCGAGACGAGCGCGCAACACGTGTTCACATCAAAGCAACTGCAGTTGCCGAACCCTGAGGGGTGGGCGGCGGCCGCGGCGTCGGTAGGCGGAGCACCAGAACACGTGCGCCGCGTCAAGCAAGTCCACGGCAACGTGGTCCGCGTGCTGGCGCGGGGCAGCACGACCGGGGCCGATGCCACGGCGAAGCCCGATGGCGACGTGAAGCCCGATGGCGATGCCGTCGTCTCGAACGTGCCGGGTCTCGTGCTGGCGGTGATGGTCGCCGACTGTGTACCCATGATCGTGGCCGATCGCGCAAGCGGCGCCGCCGGCGCCATTCACGCCGGCTGGCGTGGCACCTGCGCGCGCGTGGGACCGGCCGCGGTCGAGGCCATGCGCCACCACTTCGGGACCGAGCCGTCGGACCTGACGGTCGCGATCGGCCCCAGCATCGGGCCTGGCGATTACGACGTGGGTGAGTCGCTGATCGAGATGTTCCAGCAGGCCGGGCACCGCGCCAGCGACCTGGCGCGATGGTTCAATCGTGGCGATGCGCGGCTGACCCTGGACCTATGGGCGGCCAACCGCGACCAGCTGATCGATGCTGGGGTCGCGGCCGGGCGCATCTTCGTTTGCGGTCTCAGCACCCTGGCCCACCCGGAGATCTTCGACTCGTACCGGCTGGTCGGCGAGCGGGCCGGCCGCATGGCTGCGGTGGTTGCGGTTCCGGTTCCGTTGTAAAGTTTGTGCCAGCACCATGTCGCGCGCTGCCACGGCCTCGTCCATTCTGAAGAGGTACGCACTCACCTCCGGTGGCGCGGGACTGATCACCGCCCCGTTCCTGGGCATGGCGGCCCTCACGGCCTTGCATCTCGCCCTGATTCGGGAACTGTCGCACTTGTACGGCGTCGAGTTCTCGAAGGAAAGCGCGCGCGGCATCCTGCTCGCCCTGGGCGCGGCGTTCGTGCCCGGGTGGCTGGGGTTCGGCTTGCAGAACACCATTCTCAAGCGCCTTCCCGTGATGACCGGCCTGGTTGGGTGGGTCGCCATGGCGGGGGGGTCGGCGGTCGTCACCTACGGCCTGGGCCGAACCCTGATCGAGCACTTCGAGTCGGGCGGCACCTTGACAGATGTCGACATGGAGAAGCTACACCGCGCATGGCGCCATGCCTTCTGGGCGCAGCACGCCGCCCATGACACTCCGGCCGCGTAACTGACGGGCGATCAGCGTCTGCCGGTCGCCAACAGCGTCGACAAGGCGCGGACGTACATCACGCCCTCCGACAGGGCTGGCGTCGCCATCAACATCTCACTCATCGAATTGGTAGCGATGAGCTTGAACTCCGGGCCCGCCATGAAAATTGAGAAGGCCGGAATGATCCCGGCCTTCTGCGGTTCACTGACTAATCGGTGGCCCCTAGAATTCCAGGCGCACGCCGAGCTGTGCTTTCCGGGGCGAATAGCTGGTGCTATACGCCGTGAGGAGGAGGAACTGCGGCGACGCCTGGTTCCCGGTCGGGTTGGCGAAGTTCGTGCGATCGGTCAGGTTGAACAGGTCGGCGGAGATCTCGAGCTTGCGCTGGCCCCCCACCTTGAAGGCATAGCCGACGCGCATGTCGAGGCCGAAGAACCCCGGACCGCGGGCGCCGTTGCGCGTCGGCGTGTAGCCGCTGACCGTGTAGGCATTGTTGCCGTTGCCCTTGTAGTCACCGGCCGGCAGCGGCTCGGCCTGCACGCCGTTGAGGTCGGGATCGACGTTGGCATTGGTCAGCGAGAAGGGCCGTCCGCTCAACGCGCGCGCCACCCAGCTGATGTTGAGGCCGCCGGTCCGCGGGATGAGAGCAGTGCCGCTGATCGTGAGGTTGTGGCGGTTGTCGAAGTCGGTGGGACCCTCGTTCAAGTCGAGCCGCAAGTCGTCGCGCACCTGGAAGCCGCTCTGCGGCGCGCCGTTGCCCGAGGTGTTGCCGTTCGACTTGGCCAGCGTGTACGACACTTGCGCGCTGTAATTGTTGCTGAAGCGTTTCTTCAACTGGAGCATCAACGCGTTGTAATCGAGCTCGCCGACGTTCACGTACTGAATCACGTTGGTGGTGAACGGGGCGAAGCCGGGGTACTTGGCGGCCAGGTCGGCGACCGCGGCGGTGAGGTCGGCGCTCGGCACGCGCGTCAGGGTCGAGGCCGCCACCGTGGCGTTCGAGCGGATCTGCGGATTGAGGACGCGCTGCATCAGCAGGTCGCGGCCGCGCGAGTAGATGTAGTCGGCGCTCACGCTCAGTTCCGCGCGCAGCTGGCGCTCGTAGCCGATACTGACCTCGTCCGTGTAGGGGGTCCGGCGGTCGGGGTTGTCCCAGGTGGCGCCGGTATTTCGCAGGCGCTGTCCGCCAGGGTAGAGCTGGTCGAGCAGCGCCCGGTTGAGCACCGGGCCGTTGACGAGGAACGGGTCAGTCGGCAGCTGTCCGTTGCGCGGGCCGTTGTCGGCCGCCGCGGTCGGGAAGTTCACGAGGAATGAGCTGGTGAACGGTGTCCCGGTGTAGAGGCCGCCAATCACCTCGAAGTGCGTCTTGTCGTAGAAGCGGCCGAGGCCAACGCGGACCACGCTCTTGCCGCCGATGTCGTAGGTGAAGCCGAGGCGGGGTGCCAGGTTGTTCTTGTCGACAGGGTGCTTGTCGACCAGCGGGTCGTCGTCTTCATCGGGAAACGGGATCAACTCGACGTCGTAGCGGGCGCCGAGGTTCAGCGTCACGTTGTTGCCGAGGCGCCACTTGTCCTGGACGAACCCCGAGATGTAATGCGCCTTCTGGTAGAAGATGTTGGCCCCCCCGACGCGAACCTGCAGCCGATCAGGATAGGTTGACGGAATACCCGGATTGAACGGCACATTGCTGCGCTGGAACTGGAAGGTCCCGTTCAGGTTGCCATCGTTGGTGTTGTAGGCGGTCGAGTACGAATACTGCGCGCCGAGCTTCAAATCGTGGTCGCCGCCCCGGCCCGGAATAAACCAGGCGAGGGTGTTCTCGACCTGGATGGCGTCGTTGATCCGCGACGAAGCGGTGTTGCTCTGCTGGTCGGTGTAGTCCTGGAACTGCAACGTGACCGGGCACTTCGTCATGTCGCGGCCGTTGGTGTTGAAGCAGTTGTTGGCGAAGGTGACGTTCTCGCGGGTCCAGCTGATGCGGAGGGTGTTGACCCTGGTGTTCGATAGCACCATGTTCAGGCTGCCCGCTACCGTCTGGTCGACGTCCGACTCCTCGCGGTTGGCTGCCGGCGTGACGGCGCCAATGATCTGGTTCACCTGCGGCGACTGCTCGCGGAGCCAGCGGATGCTGTAGGTCGTGTTGTTGCTGACCTGGTGGTCGCCGCGAATGATGGTGTTCCACACCCGGTCGGCCGTCACCTGGGTGCCGTTGAACTCCGGGCGTGCGGGGATATTGATGGCGTTCGGCCGGTCGATCGAGAATCGCTCCACGCTAGAAAAAAAGTGGACCTTGTTCTTCACGATCGGGCCGCCGTAGGTGCCGCCCCAGCGCTCGTACTTGGTTTCCGGCTTGGGCAGGTTGTTCTGCTTCGCGAAGAAGTGGTTGCTGGTGAGCTTGGTGTCCTGCACGAACCCGAACACCACGCCGCGGAAGTTGTTGGTGCCGGCCTTGGTTACGGCATTGACAACCGCGCCCGAGGTACGGCCGTACTGCGCGTCGTACTGGCCGGTGATCACCTGGAACTCCTGGATCGCCTCGATCGGGGTGCGCGCCTGCGTGCCCGCTCGCTGCCCGATCACGTCGTCGTTGTTGTTGCTGCCGTCGAGCATGTAGTTGTTGTTGCGCGGATCCTGGCCGTTCGCCGAGATCGAGTCGCTGCCGAACGATTCGGTGCTGACCGAGGGCACGATGCCCGGCAGCAGGCCGACAAAGCCGACGAAGTTGCCGTTGACGCTGGGCAGCTTGACCAGCGTGTCGCTGGTGATGTTGCCGCCCAGTTCCTTCGAGGTCAGGTCGACAATCGGCGAGACCGCAGTGACGTTGACGGTCTCTTCGAGCCCGCCCACCGACATGGTGACCTCGATGCTGGTGGTCCGGCCGACTTCGAGTCGCAAATCTTGGCGGTCGAACTTCTTGAAGCCTTGCAGCTCCGCCGTGGCGCGGTAGGTGCCGGGCACCAGGCCGCTGGCGATGAACGAGCCGTCGCCGGCGGACACGGTTTCGCGGAACATGCCGGTCGCCTGGTTGGTGACCGTGACCGTCACGCCGGGCAGCACGCCGCCCTGGTCATCGACGACCCGTCCGCGCAGTTCGGACGTGCCTTGCTGGGCCGCTGCTGTCGTTGCCGTGAGCACCAGCACGGCCAGCCCTATCCACATTCGTGATCTCATTTGAAGCCTCCAGGAGGACAACCAAGAACAACAATCCAAACTGCTACTTCACGCCGACGCCGGAAATCTCGCCCCGCAGCAACGCGTGCTTCATGCGATCGCTGCCGCAGTCGAGGTGGTCTTCCATCAACGCCTTCGCGGCCGCTGCGTCGCGGCCGGCGATGGCATGGACAATCTGGAGGTGCGCTTCGGCGGCGCCCGACTGAAACTGGCCGGGCGAGACGCCGAGCGACAGGAAGCGATCGATTTGTCCGAGGCACCGCTCGATCAGTTCGGTGGCCAGCGTGTTGCGGGCCGCGCGGGCGATCGCGAGATGGAACCGGGCGTTGGCCGCTTCCGCCTCGCGGTAGTCCCGGGCCGGCAGCGCCGCGAGCTCGCGCAAGAGCGCAATCTCATCGGGCGTGGCCAGTTCGGCCGCCCGGGCGGCCGCCGCGCCTTCGAGCAGGCGGCGCACATCGAAGTTGTCGTGGACAGTCTGCAGCGTGACCCGCGCGACAAAGTATCCGCGTCCCTGGATGCGATCGAGATACCCCTCCTGCCACAGGCGGGACAGGCCTTCTCGGATTGGTGTGCGCGACATGCCGTGGCTGCCGGCCAGCACCGGTTCCGAAAGCGGCGCACCCGGCGGGTAGCGCCCGTCAATAATGGCGGCCTTGATGCTGGCGTAGGCGCGGTCGACCTGGGAGGTATCAGCCAGAATGCAGCCAGTATACAGGCTGATTCAGGCTTGATTTCGCCATTGGTTCCAGAAAACGTGCAATCGCACTCAGGTCGTCTTGAGGGCGTCGGTGGGCTGAATATCGAGCGCGCGGCGAGCAGGAACGTAGCAGGCGAGCAGCGTCACAACCGCCACCACCCCTGCGGCCGTGATGCAGATCACGGCGGTCGTCGTCGCACTGGCGCTGACCGCCACCTCCGGCCCGAGCGACGCCGCAATCGCGACCGCTGGCACGCTGCCCACCAACACGCCCAGGCCGACCTGCGCCAGTGCCCGGGAGAATGTCGTCATCACGATGCGTCCGGACGAGGCGCCGAGCGCGAGGCGAATACCAATCTCCGTGGTCCGCCTCGACACGGTGAAGGCCATCAGGGCATAGACACCGGCGGTCGCCAGCACGAGGGCCACCAATCCGATGCCACCCAACAAACGGAGAAAGAAATCGATTGCCACGCGATCCGCCACTTTCAGCTGGTCGAGGGTCTGGACCTCGTCGAGCCGGAGTGAAGGGTCAACCTCCGCCCCGAGCACCCTGAGCCGCCACATCACCGGTGTGGTGTCGCCAGCGACATGAACGGCGACATACAGGGGGTAGGTCGCGTCAGCCGGCGTCGGTCGATAGACCACCGCATCGCTCGCCTTCTTGTGCGTCTCGGAGGTCAGGTCGCCGACGACGCCGACGATTTCGACCCAGGGGCCCGCCTCGGCGCCGTGCTCCCGGCCTGCCGCCTTGCGGTAGCGGCGGCCAACGGCGTTTCCGCCGCCCAGCACGTGGCGAACAAAACTCTGGTCAACCACGGCCACTTCGCGCCCAGGGGCGAGGTCCGCTTCCGTAAACGCCCGCCCGGCGACCACGGTCGCGTTGAACGTGGTCAACAAGCGCACGCCCGTCGCCGCGGTTTTCACGATCACGCCCTCGTCAGGCACTGCGAGACCTTCCACTTCGATCGGCAGCGAAAGGTGATTCATCCCTGGCACGCGCGACCCATATGAAATGCCCCGGACCGCCGGTTCCGCGGTCGCGCGCCGCGCGAAGTCGTCGTACCGTGCACCCAATCGGCGCCGGAAACGCGCGTCTTCCTCGGGATCAGTCGCCGGCCCATTCGGCACCTCCCGGTCCATGTTGAGACGCATGACTACGTACTGGTCGGCGCAGAAGGTCAGCTCCCGGTCGCCGGCATTCTGGAAGAACAGGCCCCAGCCGAGCGTGCCGGTCACGGCGAGGAAGACCACCGTCAGCGCGACCTGCGAGACGATCACTCCCGTCCAGATGCCGCCGAACTTCAGTCCGGGGGCCGAGCCGCCGGTGGCGTGCTTCAGCCGATCCTGCACCCGTGGGCCCGTGGCCTTGAGCGCCGGCACCACGCCGATCATCACCGCCGCGACGATCGCCAGCAGCGCGGCATATGCGAAGGTCTCCGGCGACAGCTGGTCATTCCACCAGAACCAGGTGCGCTGCCCCTGGCCCTCGGCCACGACCTGCATCACCCACAGCAGGCCGAAATAGGCCACGGCCAGGCCGATGACCGCCGCCATCGACGTCAGCACCAGGGCCTCGGCAAACAGTTGTCCCGCGATGCGCGCGCGGCTGGCGCCGAGTGCCGTGCGCACGCTGATCTCGGCCTCGCGGGTCGCGGTGCGCGCGAACACCAGGGTGGCGATGTTCGCGCCGCACACCACGAGCAACCCGACGAAGAACAGGTTGGCGGCGTAGAACACGATCGTCTGGATCTCTGAGTCTTCCACCGCCGACCACAGCGACTGGACGTAGAGCTTCACCACCGGCCGGATGTGCGTCTGTGTCTCCGGGAAGGCAGTGGCGGCTTGCAGGGCGATCGCCGTCAGCTCGGCCTGCGCCTGCGCTGTCCCGTAGCCCGCCGCAAGCTTGCCGAAGATCCGAAGGGGCGCGCCGGAGCGTCCGGGCGGGGCCGTGTTGCCCAGTTGCAGCGGCACCCACAGGTTGTGGCTGATCGGGAAGCCGAAGCCGGGCGGCATCACGCCGACGACCGTGTGGTGTGCCTGGTCAAGCTTGACCGCTCGGCCGACGACCGATGGGTCAGACCCAAAGCGCCCGGTCCACACGTCGTAGCCGAGCACGACGACCGGGGCGGCGCCGGCGCGCTCGTCGTCCGGGACGAGCGGGCGCCCATGCAAGGGCGGGACCCCGGCGATGTGAAACGCCGACGCGCTGATCTCGACGCCGCGCACCGGTTCCGCGCGGCCATCTTCCGCGACCAGGTTGCGATTGAGCGCGCGGTAGGCGCCGAGATCTTCGATCGAGGCGAGGCGGCCCCGCCAGCTGACGAACTCGAACGTCGCCCGGTGTTCGGGGTCGCCGGATTGTTGGTCCCAGTTCTGGATGCCGACGATGCGCTCGCCGTCGGGGAAGGGCAGGCGGCCATGCATCAGATCCCGGGTGAACTCGAGATAGCCGGCGCCGGCGCCGATCGCGAGCGAGAGCGCGAACACTGCGACCAGGGTCAGGCCCGGGTGCTTCATCAGCATGCGGACTCCGAGCCTGGTGTCGGTCGACAGCCCGCGCAGCCACGTCACGCCAAGGACATCGCGGCCGGCGCCGCGGTACTTCTCGATGCCGCCAAACGCGATCGCTGCCTGCCGCCGCGCCTCGGCCGGGTCAAGGCCCTGCTGGATCCTGCGTTCGGTCTCCATCTCGATGTGAAACCGCATCTCGTCGCGCATGTCCGCGTCGAGCTGTGCCGGGCGTCGCAGGCCGCGCCAGAGGATCCGCGCCCACGAGAACAGCTGGCGCATGTCAGATCTCCTGGCTCGTCGCGCGCAGGGCCGAGGCCATCGCCACCGCCAGGCGGTTCCAGCCGGCCGACTCGTCGCGCAGTCGTTGCCTGCCGGCGGTGGTCAACTTGTAGTACTTGGCGCGGCGATTGTTGTCAGAGAGGCCCCACTCGCTCTCGATCAGCCCTTGCGATTCGAGCCGATACAGAGCCGGGTAGAGCGCGCCCTGCTGAATCTGCAGGGCGCCGCCGGTAATCTGCTCAATGCGCAGCAGCACCGCGTAGCCATGCAGGGTTCCAAGCGAGACGGACTTCAGGATCAGCAAATCCAGGGTCCCCGGCAGAAGGTCGGCAGATCTAGACACGGCGGTCTCTCCTAAGTTGGTATAGGAAGATATGCCGGCCTCTCCTAAGTTGTCAAGGAGAGCCACTCAAGAGGCTGATTCACGGACAAATCGCTCTAACTGAGCTTGCCGCAGCCTAGAAGTGGTAGCAGCGCGACTCCAGACCTTCCCGAAATGCCGCCGCACGATAATAACGGGCTGTTTTGGGCGGCATCAGGTATGCATGAGCTAACGGCACATGAACACGGCCCTTGCCCCTCGTCAGGGCCCCCTTGCCCTCTGTACTCAAGACCTGCCTCGTGTGCAGCCGCTCGCAGAGAGCGCCACCCATTACGCACCGGGCGAGGTTATCTACAGTCAAGGTGATCGCGCGGAGCAGGTGATGTACCTCGAGTCGGGCTGCATCAAGCTGTCGGTGTTGTCGAGCGCCGGCAAGTTTGGGGTCATCGCGATGCTGAACTCTTGCCAATTCTTCGGCGAGGGCGCCCTCGCCGGTCAGCCGTACCGGACGGCGACCGCCCGCGCGGTCGGCCAGTGTTCGGTCATCTCAGTGGCCAAGACCGCGATGGCCGCCTTGCTCTACCGGCCGGACGACGTCTCGAGCCGGTTCATCGCTCACATCCTGAACCGCAACGTCCGGATCGAAGACGACTTGATCGACCATCTCTTCCACCCGGCCGAGAAGCGACTGGCTCGGACGCTGCTGCTGCTGGCGAAGGACCTGTCAGAGGGCGCGCCGCTAGTCACCGTGCCGCCGATCGCGCAAGAGACGCTGGCAGAGATGATTGGCACCACCCGCTCGCGGGTCAACTTCTTCTTGAACAGGTTCAAGAGCCTTGGCTTCATCGAATACCAGGCGGGCCAGCCGCTCACGGTCAACACCACCTTGTTGACCGCCCTCCTGTACGACTGACCCGCCTGTTTCGGCCTTAGTGCGTCGGTACGGCCAACGACCGGCCGACCGTGAACGGAATCTCACGAGCTGCCGTGTGGTTGCCGGCCCGCGACGAGGCTTCGAGCCGCAGCACGTAGTCGCCGGGCGCCATGCCGTTCAGCGGAATCTCGGCCCGGTAGCCGTGCGTCCGGGTGGTGGCCGAGGCGGCCATCGTCTGCGTCTCCGTGGCGGCGAAGACAGGGCTCGAGCTGCCATCGGGCACCACCACGACCTTGACGTCGACCTCGTGCGGCGACGGCGCCGACCGGTCGTAGATCTCGGCAAACACCGCCATCGTCTCCGTCGGGTCGAACGACCGGGTGGCCACCGGCGGCAGGGGCAGCGCCTCCTTCAGGAGCGGATCCGGCCGCGGCGTCATCAACCGTGGCGCCGCGGTGGACGTGATCACCAGTCCACTGAGCGCAAACGGCAGTTTTGCGTAGTCGGGAACCTCAGGTCGAGTGGCACGGTGCTGACGGCACCGCCGTTCGACTCGTGCAGGCCGACCCGCAGCTGGTAGCGCGCTGGCGGCAGTTCGATTCTCGACAGCATGCGCACCCCCCCGCCCGAGGTCAGCCGCTGGTGCGTCTCCGGTTTCAGCTTGAGGTTCAGCGTCTGGCGATCCGAGCCGCGGATCTTGCCGTCGTGATCGGCGGCGACAATCGAGAGTTCGAGATTCTCCAGGAAACGATCGCCCTGCTGCCGGTACTGCAACGCCGAACCGTCGATTTCAACCGCGAGCGCGACCGACGCGCTTTTGCCAGTGCCCTTGAACGGCGCGGCCCAGACACGCATGGGCACGTCGCCCACCGGCACGGGGTTGCCCAACGCGGCCGCCAGGGCCGGCGATGTCCCCGCCTTGACGCCGGTGTCGCGGCGTTCAGCAGACTTCAAGTCGGCTGGCACATAGCCCCGGCGTGCCCGGATCGTCAGGCCGGGCCGGTTTACTTTCACCTCGATCTTTCGAAACTTCCCGGGCGAGGTCGTGGGGTCGGCCACATACCCCAGGATGTAGTAGCGGCTGGTGTCACGCTCGATGCGCGCGAGGCCGCCGGCGAGGTCGCTCTGGCGGACGACGGCGAGGCCGCCGGTTTCCTGCGCGAGCGAGATCAGGCTTTCCTGCGCCATCAGCAACTCGTTGGCGAACCCGCGCGAAGTCCCGTAGTCGACCTGCGGGTCGTCCGAGAGGCTCTGGATCGTGATGGCCTCATCACCAAGCTGGGTCAGTCCCCGCGGATCGACTGCGAAGATTGTCACGTTGGCGCGCTGCGCGGCGGCAACCGCGTCGCGCGCGTCGGCCATGATGCTCGAGGCGGCGCGGTTGTTGAAGACATCGTAGATGTCGTACTCGATGCCTTCGCTGAACAGCACGAGCGACTTGCGGCGGCCCGGCACGTCCGACATCCATTTCGCGATGTTGCGGATGGCGCCCAGCGCGCGTTGCGCATTCATGCCCCGCTCGGCGTCACGCGGATCCTCCGTCCGCGACGTGGCGTTCGACGACGAGGCACTGCCGGTGTCGCCGCTCGAGTTCATGGCGCGTTCCAGGTCGCGATCGTTCAGGTGCACCGCGAGCCGTTCGGCGGTGATGGACGGTAGTTTCTGGCCGTGGAACCGGTCCACGGCGGCGAGCAGCAGCCGCCGGCTGGGCGTCAACTCCTGGC
The DNA here is from genome assembly GCA_030697165.1 of Acidobacteriota bacterium. Lineage (NCBI taxonomy): Bacteria > Pseudomonadati > Acidobacteriota > Acidobacteriota bacterium. The sequence continues at coordinate 226,561 of JAUYQQ010000009.1, read as the reverse complement.
CGGCGTCGCTGCGGCCGCTGGTATGCACGACCGCGGCGAGGTCACCATCGGCGAGATGGCGTTCGATGAACTGCCGCGCGGCGCGCCTGACCGACTGCGATCGGAGTGCGTTGGTGTGCAGGTCGTCGAGGACGAGCACATAGAGCCGGCCTTCGAACCGGGCCGCGCTGGCGCGGACGTCGGGTTCCGCGGTGAGCGAGGTGGTCTTCCGCGTCTGCGCCGCCATCGGCGTATCGACGAGCTGAAAGACCGACGGCGTCTGCACCCGGCCCGATTCGAAGATTTTGAAATCGTCCCGGGTCAGGTCCCTCACGAACTCGCCGCGGGCGTCGGTGACGACCGCGTGGACTTCGACCAGGTTGACGTCGGTCCTGAAGGTGGCTGAAGGCTGCTGTGACGGTGAGCCGCCCTGCGCGTGGCCGGCAGCGGCGGTCAGTAAACAAGCAAGGGCGGTGGTAATCGCCTGGCGCATGGTAGTCGTCCCTCCTTTTGAAAAGACTCCCGCAGCAGGTGTCGAACTGTTCTGGAAAATAAAAATAATCAGCTCGAAAGGCGCCGTCAAGTTGAGCGAACGTTGCTCATGTCTCCCCTCGAGGAATGCGATGTCCTCCGCGTCACGCGGAGATACCCGCTAACATTCATTCAGGATGGCAACGCTCTACCTTGGAATCGCCCGCGCGCGGCTGGGACCGGCCGCCGCCTTAATCGACACCGGACGCGGCCTTGCGGCGTGCGAAGAGAATCGCCTGACGCGGGCGCGGCAGGCACCCACCCTGGGCGGCCCGGATCTGGCCATCGCCGAATTGCTCACTTTTCTCGGGCGCAAGGACCGCGACATCACCGCCACGGCGGTGGTCAGGGACGAGGACGCCACGCCGTGGGCCGTGGCCGGCCGGCGCGACGTGGCGGCGCACCAGGCGCATGCGGAATACGCGTTTCGCGCCTCAGGCTTCGGCTCCGCCCTGGTCGTCATCTGCGACGCCAGCGTTCCAAAGGGCTGGAGCGCGTGGCACTACCGGGGCACGGGCGTGACCGATGCCGTGCCGCTCGACGTGGATGCCGGCAACTTTCCGATCGCGCGCATCTACAGCGAGCTCACGGCGGCCCTGGGTCTCCTGCCCGCGCGCGACGAACACCTGACCGAAGCCATGGCGCGCGCCGGCGTGGACCGCCAGCACGGCCTCGCTGACGCCATTGCCGTCGCCGACGCCGGCATGCAGGTCCCCACCCGTTTTCGCGAGCTGGTGACCGACGCCGCCCGGGGTGACGCGTCGCGCCAGCGCGACGTCGCCGCGTCGGTGCAACGCCGGCTCGGCGAATGCCTCGTGGAGCTGCTGCGGCGATTGGCTACAGCATCGGGAGCCAAGGACGTGTGCCTGAGCGGTGGCCTGTTTTTCAACACCGACCTGAACACCACGGCGGCGCACTGCGGGGTGTTTGAACGCACGTTTCTGCCGGCGCATCCGGGACGAAACGGCAGTGCCATGGGAGCGGCCTTGCTGGCCGCGGCGGCGGCCGGTACTCCTGCTGTGTCGGGCACCTCAGGTGCTTACCTGGGGCCGGCGTATGACGCCGCGCAGATCAATGCCACCCTCGAGAACTGCAAGCTGTCGTTTGACCTGCAGCGCGACGAGCAGGTCGTGGAGACCGTGCTGGAAGCCATTGCGGCCGGGCGGCTGGTGGGCTGGTTTCAGGGGCGGCTCGAGTGGGGTCCGCGCGCGCTCGGGCACCGGACCGTGCTGGCCGACCCGTTCTCGCCGTACGTGCTCGACAACTTGAACGGGTATCTCAAGAAGCGAGCCGCGTTTCGGACCTACGGCGTCAGCGTCCCGCGGTCTCGCCTCGGCGACCTGTTCGTGGTGCCGGCCGGCCTCACCGGGCCTCCGCAGCCCTCTCCGTTCATGCAGTACGAGTACACGCCGCGCGATCCGGAACGGTTCCGCACGCTGCTGCCGAATGGAGCGACGACCGTGCGGGTGCATACGGTCGGTGAGGACGAGCCGCGCTACCTGCGGCTGCTGGAGCGCTGGGGTGAGTTGTCTGGCACGCCGGCGCTGGTGAACACCTCGTTCAACGGCTTTCACGAGCCGCTGGTGTGCTCGCCCCGGGATGCCATCCGCGTGTTCTACGGCACCGGCCTCGATCTGCTGGCGATGGAAGGGTTCGTGCTGCGCAAGTAGCGGGACCTCTTCTTCGTCGAGCTACGCGACCCACGTTCTTCACCTGTTTGGGTGCCTGGGGCCGGCGATACCGGGCCATCCTCGTGTATCATTCGCCCGCGACCACGACCGGTCGTCGCGATGAGGGGCGCAGGTCGCGCATCGACTGGAGCGATCATGAATCGGCGCGAGGCAATCCGAACGTTGGCCTCGGCGGCCATGGCGACGACGGTGCCGTGGTCAGGGGCGGCCCAACAGCCCTTCCGGTTTGGCTATGCGGCCATCACGTGGGGTGGCAACGATCGCCAGGCATTGGCCGATATCGAAGCCGTCGGGTTTCCCGGAGTTCAACTGCGGACCGCGGCCGTTGATGTTTTTGGCGACCGTCCGGCCGAGCTCAAGGAATTGCTCGCGCGTCACCACTTGACGATGGTGGCGCTCTCGAGCGGCAACCTCGGCATTGATCCGACTCTTGAAGCAGAAGAGATGGCGAGGCACACGCGTCACGCGCGATTTGTGCGCGACGTTGGCGGCCTCTATCTGCAGATCATCGACTCACGCCCAAAGCGTGCCATCACTTCAGCCGATTACCGGACCTTGGGCAGCCGGCTCACCGAGCTTGGAAAGCGAACGGCGGACGTCGGCATCCCACTCGGCTATCACCATCACATGGCGAGCCTGGGCGAGGCGCCCGACGAGATTGACCGCGTTCTTGACGCGGCCGATCCCCGTTACGTCAGGCTGCAACTGGATGTGGCTCACTACCTTCAGGGCGGTGGCGATCCGGCCGCGGCGATCCGGAAGTACGGCTCGCAGATCCTGTTCCTGCACCTCAAGGATGTCGAGACGCGCTCACCGGAACCCGGTCTAGTCCAGTTGCGGCCATATCGCTTCGTCGAGTTGGGCCGCGGCCGCGTCGACCTGCCAGCAGTCATGAAGGCGCTCGGGGAAGTCGGATTCAAGGGCTGGATCGTCGTCGAGCTCGATGCCGTCCCCGATGGCGCACGCAGCCCGAAAGAAGCGGCGGAGTTGAATCGCCGCTACCTCACCGACCGCCTGGGTCAAACGATTTGAGCGGAGCGATCGCTCCGAGATAGGCAGAGTTCGATGGACCGTCGCGACGTGCTGCGGGGATTGGCGAGTGGCGCGGCGGCACCGCTCCTGGGATCGCTGTTTCCAGACGAGTTGCTGGCGTGGGGCAGGGAAGTGCATCTCGCCGTTGGTGCCGGCCAGCCGGCCGCCGACTCACTGCCGGGATCCGTGGTGCAGACCCTCACCGCCGCGTGCGAGCGCATCATCCCCGCCGACGACACGCCTGGCGCCACGGCCGCCGGCGTGCCCGCATTCATCGACCGCATGCTCCGGGATTGGCACGACCAGGCGGAACGAACCCGCGTCGTTGCCGGGCTCGAATCACTCGACGCGCTGGCGCGAACACGATTTGGCCGCTCGTTCGCCGCATGCCCGAGTGCCGAGCAGGACGCGCTCCTTCTGGAACTGGATCGAGAAGGGCCCACTCACTGGTTCGGAGCGGTGAAGTACCTCACCATCTGGGGCTACTTCACTTCCGAGGTCGGTGTCGTCCGGGAGCTCGGCCAATGGCCTTTGCCTGGACGTTATGACGGTTGCGCGCCGTACGCGCCCCGGCCTCGGAAAGCACAGGTTCAGCCATGAGCCAACAGAACGCTCCGGACTACGACGCGATCGTCATCGGCTCCGGCATGACCGGCGGCTGGGCCGCCAAGGAACTCACCGAGCTTGGGCTGCGCACCCTCGTGCTCGAGGCCGGGCGCCTGCTGGTCCCTTCGGAGGACTACTCGGAGCACAAGCCCGTCTGGGCCATGCCCTTTCGGGGCCTGGGCGATCGCCGATACGTGGAGAGCCGTCAGCCGAAGCAACGCCGATCGGTCTCGTTCGATGAATGGAGCCATCGTTCGTGGGCCGACGATGTGGACAATCCGTACACGACTCCTCAAGACAAGCCATTCGACTGGTTTCGATCGCGGCAGGTGGGCGGCAAGTCGACGATCTGGGGCCGCCAGGTCTATCGCTGGAGCGACCTGGACTTCGAAGCCAACGCCCGCGACGGCATCGCCGTTGACTGGCCGATTCGCTACCAGGACCTCGCGCCGTGGTACGACCGTGTCGAGTCGTTCATTGGCGTGAGCGGCCAGCGCGAGGGCCTGGCGCACCTGCCTGATGGTCCGTTTCTGCCGCCGATGACGATGAACTGCGTCGAGACGCACGTCGCCGAGCGCATTCGCTCATCGTTTCCCGGCGAGCGGTTGATGACGATCGGCCGCGCCGCGGTGCTGACCGCACCCCTCAACGGCCGGGCCGCCTGTCACTACTGCGGACCGTGTCATCGGGGTTGCGTGACGCGTTCGTACTTCAGTGCGCTCAACGCCACGCTCCCGGCAGCTGAGGCGACCGGCCGGATGACTCTCCGCCCATACAGCATCGTGAGGCACCTGACGGTCGATCCGTCGAGCGGCAAGGTATCGGGAGTACACGTCATCGACGCGCAGACCCGGGTGTCGCACGAGTTCCGGGCGCGCATTGTCTTCTTGTGCGCGTCGGCCATCGAGAGCAGCCGCATCCTGCTCAACTCCCGGACCGCGCAGCACCCAGACGGCGTGGCCAACTCCAGCGGGCAAGTCGGCCGCAACATCATGGACCATATCAAGTGGGGTGGCGCCACCGGCGAGTTCGACGGCTGGACCGATCGCCGGGTCAGCGGTGCGAGACCCAACGGCATCTATGTGCCGCGGTTCCGCAACGTCGGCACCCGCCACAAAGACTTCATTCGCGGCTATGGCTTCCAGGGAGGCGGCTCCCGTCCGGGGTGGCAGGCGCGGGTTCAAACCCCCGGCATTGGTATCGGGCTCAAACGAACGTTGAGCGACCTTGGCCCGTGGACGATGGCCTTGAACGGCTTCGGCGAGATGCTGCCGCGCGCGGAGAATCGCTGCACCCTGCACCCGACCACGGTCGACGCGTGGGGCATCCCGGTGCTGCACATTGACTGCGCCTGGGGCCCCAACGAACTCGCCATCCACAAGGACATGAACGTGACGGCTGCCGAGATGATCGAGAAGGCCGGTGCGAGGCGGGTTCGGCCCGACACGCGGATTAGCACGCCCGGCAATACGAACCACGAAATGGGCACTGCCCGCATGGGACGGGATCGCCGCACGTCGGTGCTGAACGGCTGGAACCAGGCCTGGGATTCGCCCAACCTGTTCGTGACCGATGGCGCGTGTATGACGTCGAGCGGTAATCAGAACCCGTCGCTCACCTACATGGCGCTTACGGCCCGCGCGTGCCATTACGCGGTGGACGAGATCAAACGCGGCACTCTCTAGCGGCCAGCTTGCTGCCGCAGGTCGCGTCACCGATCGCGGCGCCGTGCCTCCAGGAACGCAACGTCTTCAGCGTCACCGGGCGATGCCCGGTTGGCGCGAGCAATGCGTTTGAGGTTCAGCAGGTCATCCTCCGAGGCGATGAGAAAGCGCTGGGAACGGACGGTAATCCTGGTTGCGCGCTCGGCGAGTTGTGAGGCGGGTATTGGGAAATCGAATAGCAGGTCCACGCGCAGTCCGGTCTTCGGATGACTGAAGTAAGCGCTGGACGGCGAGTCCAGTCGCAGTCGGATGTGTGCCACCTTGCGGTTGTCGATCGTTGCGGTGATGTCGCCCGAATCGTTGACGCGGGCGGCCAGATCCAGCCCGCGGTCGTAGAACACATCGACGAGGGCGGCCAGGCGAACGCCTGGAACGGGGACCACGAAATCGAAGTCTCTCGTGACCCGGCGCGATCCCAGCGTGACGAGCGCCATACCACCAACGAGAATCGGTTCCAGGCCCAGCGTGGTCAGGTCTGCGACGATCCGGCCGGCGTCGTCGAGCAGCCCGGCAGCGTCGCGCATGTCATTTCCGATCCGGATAGAGGCCGGGCAGGGGGCCCTTGCAGGCTTTGACTCGAGCCGGCGTCGGTTGCCCCCCGCTGAGTTCCTGGACCGCAGCGGCGTAGGCGAAGTTGTCGGCGATTCGCCGGGCGACATCGAGCGACCGTTTTCTTGCCGCGCCACCGAGCGCGGCGATTCGCTTCCGCTCCGCTGGCTCCAGCCGCCTGGCTCGCGCCTGGCCGCCAAGGCGTCCTAGAGCGGCGGCGATAGCTCCCGTGCTGGTCATGTCCTTATTATACTTACCGCTAAGCATATCCACAAGGCATCGGACTGCGGGCACTGGAGCTGGCGGCTATACTTCGCCCGTGGCTCTGACCGTCGGCTCACGCATCGGCCCGTTCGAGATCACCGGGGCGCTCGGCGTCGGCGGCATGGGCGAGGTCTACCGCGCGGTCGACGCCAACCTGGGCCGATCGGTCGCCATCAAGGTGTTGCCGGACGCCTTCGCCCAGGATCCCGAAAGGCTCGCGCGGTTCGAGCGCGAAGCCAAAACGCTGGCCTCGCTCAATCACTCCAACATCGCGCAGGTCTTCGGTCTCGAGAAAGGCGGCACCGACCTCCGCATGCGGGCGCTGGTCATGGAGCTGGTCGAAGGGCCGACGCTGGCCGATCGCATTGCCAAAGGTCCCATTCCACTCGACGAAGCCGTGCCGATCGCGATCCAGATCGCCGAGGCCCTCGAGAGCGCGCACGATCAAGGCATCGTCCATCGCGACCTGAAGCCCGCTAACGTCAAGGTGAGAGACGACGGCACGGTGAAGGTGCTCGACTTCGGCCTGGCGAAGGCCATGGGGCCGTCGAGCGAAATGCAATCCGGTGCGCTGGCCAATTCGCCCACCATTACCAGCGCCGGTATGACACAGGCGGGCGTGGTACTCGGAACCGCGGCCTACATGAGCCCCGAGCAGGCCAAGGGCCGGGCGGTGAATCAGCGCGCTGATATCTGGGCTTTCGGCTGCGTGCTCTTCGAGATGCTCACCGGCACGCGCGCGTTTGGGGGAGAGGACATCAGCGACGTGCTGGTGGCGATCATTCGTGATGAGCCAGCGTGGCAGGCCCTGCCGGCATCCACGCCGCCTCACATCCGGAATCTGTTGCGGCGCTGCCTTCAGAAGGATGTGAAGAAGCGCATACCGCATATTGGTGTCGCAAGACTCGAACTCGCTGGGGGCGCCGACGCGACGACCGTCCCGTCGATACCACCGGCCAGAGCTGGGGCCGTCATGCGCGAGCGTGTCGCGTGGGCGCTCGCCGGTACCGCCGTCGTGGCAGCGATCGCATTTGCGCTGCGACCCGCGGCCACGCAGGTGGCTTCGTCGAACGTCGTCAGTTTCGAAATAACGGCGGCTGACGGCCAGCGGCTGATCGCCACCAACGGCGCGCCGCGGTTTTCCGTTTCTCCCGACGGCACCATGGTGGTCTACCAGGTTGCCGATGTCGGAAAAGACAGCCAGCTCTGGCTGCGCCGGCTCGATTCGCCCAACAGCCGGCCGATTCCCAACACCGAGGCGGGCGGGGACGGCGACGGCACGCAGCAGCCGTTCTGGTCGCCAGATGGCCGGTATATTGGGTTCTTCGACGGCGCCGCGCAGAAGCTGAAGAAGATCGAACTTCAGTCGGGGGTAGTTCAGGTGCTCGCCGACGTGCCCCGCAACCAGTATGGCGGCAGCTGGAACGACGACGGCGTCATCATCGCTGCCACCGTGGCGACCAACGGTGTGCAGCGGGTCTCGGCAGCCGGCGGCGCGACGACCCAGGTCACCACTCTCAATAAGGTCACGGGTGAGACGAGCCACTTGTGGCCCGAGTTTCTCCCTGACGGCAGGCACTTCGTCTACCTGTCGACCCGCGTTGAGGATCCCGCCAAGCCATCCGGTCGATCACTGACGGCGATCTTCATCGCAACTCTCGACGGTGGTACGCCGAAGTTCCTGGTCGACTCGCCGCTCATGGCCCGCTTTGCACCACCGGACCAAATGCTCTACGTACGTGAGGGTGCGCTGGTAGCGCAGCGGCTCGATCTTGGCCGGCTGGAACTGGTGGGCGAGCCCCGGCTGGTGGCCAGCGGGGTACAGGGCACGCTGGCGGGTCGGGCTGCGCTTTCGGTGTCGAAGACCGGTGTGCTGGTCTACACCGCGGCTGGCACGTCGGGTGAGCGATTCGATGCGACGTGGGTCGATCGTGCCGGACGGGAGATCGCCGGGTGGCCGCCGCTCCGCGGCGTGTCAGCGGGGCTACGGTTGTCACCGGACGGAACCCACCTGGCGTTCACGCGGGGAAGCAGCGCCACGGGCACAAGGCCGACAGAGCTGTGGATCTACGAGCCGCTGCGCCGGGTTGAAACCCGACTGGCGAGAGAGGTCGGCGTCAGCGCGCCGGTGTTCTCGCCGGATGGACTGAGCGTCGCCTTCTTGCGGGAAACAGCGACCGGTTCCTCCATCCACACCATGCCCATATCTGGCGCCACCACGGGAGAGGTACTGCTGAACTCCCGACTCGGGAGCGTCACCGTGCCAACTGACTGGTCGCCGGACGGTCGCTGGCTCGCTTATTCCGAGAACATGCGGACGTCCAATGTGCCCAGCTTTTGGTTCCTGCCCCTCGCCGGTGATCGCAAGCCGACTCAATTTCCCGGACTCACCGACGTGGCTCACGCATCGGTGTCCCCTGACGGCCGCAGGCTGCTCTACTCAACCACCGGGGTAGGCCGGCAGGTCTTCGTTCAGACCTTTCCTGATGTGACCGTTGGCCGGTGGCCCGTGTCGCCGCTGGGAGCCAGTCATGCGCGCTGGCGGCGAGACGGTCGCGAGATCTTCTTTCTCAACAACGGACGCCTGTGGGCGGTCCCGGTTGCTGCGGGCCCGCGATTCCAGGCCGGCGAAGCAACGCCGCTGTTTGACTTTGCAAACAGCCAGCTGGGGCCGATATCTCCGTACGACGTGTCGCCGGATGGTCAACGCATTGTCGTGCTTCGCGAGCGGGGCGCGGCGGTGTCGCCGGCATTGACCGTGTTGGTGAACTGGCCGGCCTCATTGCAAGCGCCGCCAGCGGCGACGCCATGAGCGGTTGCCTGGCGGAGGCTGAAGCCTCCGCCCTCCGAACGCCGATCAGCCGTTGGCGTCCATGCCGACGTTGGACAGGCGGTCGGCGTCCTTGTTTCTCTCTCGGGGGACGTGACCGAAGCTGACGTTGCCGATCTGCATCACCAGCATCCGGGCTTTCATGTGCAGGGGCTTGAGGCCCTCGTTCTTCACCTTGTAGTTGCCGCGCATCTGCTCGACGATCAGCAGCGAGTCGCCCTTCACCGCCAGTGCGGTGAGGTCATGATCGACGGCCCACTGCAGCGCGGCGATCAAGCCGGTGTACTCGGCCACGTTGTTGGTGGCCACGCCGAGCGCGCCGCTCAACTCCGCCAGCACGGTGCCGTCATCGTCCACGATGTACGCGCCCCACCCGGCGAGGCCTGGGTTGCCCCGCGAGCCGCCGTCGAAGAACGCAGTGATCAAGGTGCCTGGGGTGCCTCAGGTGCCTTGGGTGCCTGAGGTGCGATGAAGTAGAGGATGCGGTTGCAGCTGTCGCACTGCACGATCTGATCGTTCTTCAGCACGTTGACGAACACGGCCGGCCGCAGCCGCACCTGGCACACCGTGCAGCGTTCGCCTTCGGCGCGGGCGACGGCGGTGCCGCGCACCTTGGCGATGCGGGCGAAGGTGTCGACCAGGCCCTTGTCGCTGAGGCTGGCAACCAGGGCGGTGCGGGCGGCGGCGCATTCGGTGACGACGGTTCGCTGGACCGTGACGTCGGCCTCGATGGCACCGCGTTCGGTGCCGACCTTGCTCTGCGCGGCCTTGAGGGCGGCTTCGGCGGCCTTGATCGCGGCGTTGATCTCGTCGGCCTCCATCATGTTCACGAGGACCTTTTCCTCGTGCACACCGATTTCGTCCGCGACCGATTTGATTTGATGCTGCATCGCGTGCAGCTGCTCGTTGGTCTTGACCGCCATGACCTGATCTTTGTACTTGTCCTGCCGCTGCTGGGCGGCGGCCAGGTCCTTGTCGATCAGTCCGCGACGGGTCTTGTTCTCAGCAAGGGCATGCTTGGCGGATTCGAGCGCGGCGGTGGCCGCCTTCAGGAGGGCGTCGAGCGAGGCAATGCGGCCCGGGGCCTCCGCAATGGCCTTGGCGGCCACCGCAGCTTTGCTTTCGATGTCTTGCAGTTGGATCAGCCGTTCAAGGTCTGGGAGCATCAAACTACCAACTGTCAACTTCTCAACTTTCAACTGAAGAGTGGGCCCACCTGGACTCGAACCAGGGACCAACCAGTTATGAGCCGGCCGCTCTAACCAACTGAGCTATGGGCCCCCGACTACGCTGCTTCGCAGCTTCGTCGAGGCAGGCGCCTGCCCGCCGTCGCCGGCCTACGAACGACCTTCGAGGAACGCGCGTAGTTTACGCGATCGCGACGGATGGCGCAGCTTGCGCAGCGCCTTGGCCTCGATCTGGCGGATGCGCTCGCGGGTCACCGCGAAGTTCTGGCCGACTTCCTCGAGCGTGTGCTCGCTGCCGTCGCCCACGCCGAAGCGCATCTTGATGACCTTTTCCTCGCGCGGGGTCAGGGTCTTCAGCACCGATTCGGTCTGTTCCTTCAGGTCGAGGTTGATCACCGCTTCCGACGGCGACACCGCCGAGCGGTCCTCGATGAAGTCGCCGAGGTGTGAATCTTCCTCTTCGCCGATCGGGGTCTCCAGCGAGATCGGCTCCTGTGCGATCTTGAGGACCTTGCGGACCTTCGAGACCGGGATGTCCATGCGGCGGGCGATCTCCTCGGAGGTCGGTTCGCGCCCGAGCTCCTGCACCAGCGCCCGCGAGGTGCGGATCAGCTTGTTGATGGTCTCGATCATGTGGACCGGGATGCGGATGGTCCGCGCCTGGTCGGCAATGGCGCGGGTGATCGCCTGGCGGATCCACCACGTCGCATAGGTCGAGAACTTGTAGCCGCGGCGGTACTCGAACTTGTCGACCGCCTTCATCAGGCCGATGTTGCCTTCCTGGATCAGGTCGAGGAACTGCAGGCCGCGGTTGGTGTACTTCTTGGCGATCGACACCACCAGGCGCAGGTTCGCTTCGACCAGTTCCTTCTTGGCCTGCTCGGCCTGCGCCTCGCCGCGCATGATCACTTCGAGCGTGTGGCGGAGGTGGTCGACACTCTCCTCGAGATCTTCCGTGCGGATCTTGATCTCGGCCTTGAGATCGTTCATCCGCTTGGTCATCGCCTTGCGCTCGTCTTCCTTGAGCTTCGGCTTGCGGACCTTGAGCAGTAGTTCCTTCTTCAGCTTGTCGTGCTCGCGCTGCTGCTTCGAGACCCGCTCGACGATGTCCTTGACCTCTTCGACGAGGCGGCGCTTGACCGGTTCGGTGAACTCGATCTTGCGGATGTAGCGCGAGGTCTCGACCTGGCCGCGCATCAGCTTCCAGCGCTGGCGGCGATACTTCTTCTTGTCGGACTTCGGAATGGCCTCGAGCTTCTCGTCGTGCTTCTCGACGCCGAGGCGCGCCTTGCGCACCGACTCGACCTGCTTCAGGAACTGCTGCGCGCGTTCCTCGATGCGGTCGTCGGTGATCTCTTCGTCGTTGAAGATCACCAGCTCGCGAATGGTGCGCTCGCCGGCCTTCAGCGCGTCGCCCATGCGAATCACCGCCTTGGTGATGGCGGGCATGCGCGAGATCGACTTGATCACCGAGAGCTTGCCGCGCTCGATGCGGCGGGCGATCTCCACTTCGCCTTCGCGCGTCAGCAGCGGGACGGTGCCCATCTCGCGCAGGTACATGCGGACGGGGTCGTTGGTCTTGTCGAGCGAACCAGGGGTGAGGTCGAGCTCGGGCCCTTCGCCTTCCGGACCCTCCTGGCGCTCGATGCCCTCGCGTTCGAGCTTGTAACCCTTTTCCGAATCGACCAGCTCGATCCCGGCGCTCGCGAACACGGCGAGCAATTCCTCGAGGTCTTCGGGGTTGGCGGTCAGATCCGCCGGCAGCAAGTCATTGACTTCGTCGTACAGGAGATACCCTTTCTCCTTGCCGATGACAATGAGCTGACGGACTTCATCGAATTTCTCTTCGAGCGCCAAGGCCATATTCGTGTTTTTCCTCAAGAGTGCGGAGCCCTCTATTGTAGCTCTTTTGGCGGCTTCATCGCTTCCAGTGCGCGCACCATTTGCGACTTCTTGGCCAGCAGAACCATGGATGCAGGGCCGCTATCCCCCATATCTTGCAAGCGTTTGAGCTCCCTTTGGACCTCGGCCAGCTCTCGCTCGAGCCGGACGTACTTCAGGGCCACGACACAAAGATCCGGAAGCACCGCGGGTGGGGAGGGCTCGGCGGCCACGGAGGCCAGTAACTCCGCCTCCTGAGTACTTAGACGCTCCATAAGCGCACCAGGCACATCCTCGGGCCTCACCGTGAGTTGTTGCGCCGTCCGGAGGATATTGGCCGTGCTAAGTCCTTTCAGGTCTTCAGGTTCGAGCTGGTTCAGCCATTGAAGCGTGGTCGCCGGGTCGTGGACCAGGCTCCAGATGAGGCCCTTCTCGGCCTTTCTCACGTTCCCCTGGAGGCTCGGCACCCGCTCAGCCGGTAGCTCCGTCTTGCGGTTCGCGGCTGCCTTCCTGATCTCGGCTCGAACCACGTCTTCCGTCACCCGCGCCTTGTGGGCCAGGCGGTCGGCAAACTGGTCGCGGACCGCCGGATCGGGAATGCGGGCGGCCACCCCGAGCATTCGCTTGAGAAAGTCCCGTCGGTTGTCGTCGCGAGTCAGGTCGATGCCGGCGGCCGCCCGGTCGAGCAGAAACTCCAGGTAGGGACGCGAGTGCTTGAGCTGCTCGCGAAAGCCCTCGGCCCCCTGCTTCTGGATGAACGTGTCGGGGTCGCCGCCACCCGGCAGGGTCATGACGTTGACGACGAACCCCTCGGCGACCAGCAACTCTGAACTGCGTTCCGCCGCGGTCTGGCCGGCGCTGTCGGGGTCGTAACAAAGCACGGTCTTCGACGTGAAGCGATGCAGGATCTGCGCCTGCTGCGGCGTGAGCGCCGTGCCGCATGTTGCCACCACGGGAAAGCCCCCCGCCTGGTAGACCTGCGCGAAGTCGAAGTAGCCCTCGACGATGATCGCGTAACGCACCTTGCGCAGGTCGGCCTTGGTCAGGTTCAGGCCGTACAGGGTGCGGCTCTTGGTGTAGATCGGCGTCTCGGGCGAGTTCAGGTACTTTGGCTGCTGGTCTTTTTCGAGCGCCCGTCCGCCAAACGCCACCACGGTCCCGGTGTCGCGCGCGATCGGCACCATCAGCCGGTTCCGAAACCGATCCACCTCGCTCCCATCGTCTCGCCGCGAGACCAGTCCGCTCGTGACAAGCTGCAGCGGTGAGAAGCCCTGCTTCAGCAGCCGCTGCCGCAGCGCATCGCGCCCCTGCGGCGCGTAACCGAGTTGCAGCTTCTCGATCGTCTGCTGGGTGAGCCCGCGTTCGTTCAAGAGGTATTCGCGGATGCGCGCGCCGGCGGGCGAGTCGAGCTGTTCGCGGAAATGCGTGACGGCGATCTCGTGGATCTTGACGAGGGCCTCGCGTTCGGCGGCCGTTTCGCGATGCTCGCCGCTGGCTTCAAGCTCGGGAATCGGGATGCCGAACCGGCTGGCCAGGCTGCGCACCGCTTCCTGGAAGCCGACTTTGTCCTGCAGCTCCATGAACTTGAAGACGTCGCCCCCGACACCGCAGCCGAAGCAGTGGAAGAAGCCCTTGTCCTTGTTGACGGTGAATGACGGGGTCTTCTCGCCGTGGAACGGGCACAGGCCCTTGTACGTCGCACCGGCCTTGCGCAGCGAGACAGAGTCCGAGATGACGGCGACAATATCGGCCGCCGCACGAACTTCGTCGATGAACGCCTGGGGGAACAACGCCACGGTGACCCACCAGCTTATCGCGTCTGTGGGGCCGGACTTGACCTAACCGGCACAGTTACTTCACAATATGTAAACAAATGGCGCGCCGCCTGTTGACCGACTTCGAGTTGATGATCCTGCTGGCGATTCTCCGCGTGGAGGGCGAGGCCTACGGGGTGCGAATCGCGCGCGAGATTGAGGAGACCGCGGGACGGTCCGTGCAACTCGCCGCCATCTACGCCGCGCTCGATCGCATGGAATCGCGCGGGCTCGTTGGCTCCTCGCTCGGTGACCCGACGCCGGAGCGTGGTGGCCGCGCCAAGCGCTTGTTCCGCGTCACGCCCAAGGGCCTGGCCCAGGCCAAAGACACCCAGCAAGCCCTCACCGCGCTTTGGAGTAACCTGCCGCAGTTACGAGGAGGTCGTGCATGACGCCCCGCCGCCCACCCGTTCTCGCCCAGACCCTGCTCGAGTGGGTCGACCCCGCCAACGCCCCGCTGCACGGTGATCTGCTGGAAGAGTTCGCCGCCGGACGATCGCGCCTGTGGTATTGGCAACAGGTGTTCGGCGCTGCGGCCGCGGCGCTGGTTCGCCCGGTCCGTGCCCATGGCCTGGCGGGCCTCGAGCCGGCCATGCTCGGCCTGATCATGCTCTTCATGCTGGGCTTCTACGTGGTGTTCGTCGTCAACGTGACCGACTGGCTGCTGCGAGTCCAAGGCATGCACGTTCTGTCGCGCGTGCCCGCCTGGTTGGCGCACTGGCCACTGGCAGCGCCGCTGCTGTCGCTACTGGCCGGACTGATCGTGGGTCGCATGGTCTGCGCCGGCGGCGACCATCGGGTTGCGCGAGTGATCGGGTTTGGCTCGGCCACCATGGTGTGCGCCATCGCTGGACTCAAGGCGGCGGAAGAACTCTCGGTCCCCGTGCTCTTGCTGCCCCAGTTCTACCAGCAGGTGGGGACCACCGCGGCCTTCATTGCCGGCCTGCTCGGCGGCGTGGGATCGTCGCTGATGTTGACGCCACGCACCGCGCCGCTGGAGCTCGCGGCCGGCCCGGCCTCCGTCAGTCCTTGAGCTCGACGATCGTCGCGCCGCCGCCACCCTGGTTGTCGGGGGCGGGGTAGTGCTTTTCGACCAGCGGGTGCGTTTTCAGGAACGCCCCGAGACCCTTCCGTAACGCGCCGGTACCGTGGCCGTGGACGATCCGCACCTGCGAAACGTCGGTGACCAGCGTGTCGTCGAGAAAGCGCGACACGCGGTCGATCGCTTCGTCCACCGTCATGCCGATCACCTTCAGCTCGCTCAGCATGCCCTCGCGCGGCTTCAGGTCAACGTTGACGCGAACCTTGCCTTTCACAGGCAACCCTGAAGGGTTGCCTCCACCAACACCACCGCTGGCTTTTCCGATTACGCGCAGTTCCTTCACCTTGGCCTGAATGCGTTTGCCGCGGACGTCGATCTCGACGCGATTGCCGTCGATTGCAACGACCGTGCCTTCCAGGCCAAGTCCGCCTACCGTGACCCTGGCGCCCACGACGGGCTCAGACCCCTCGGCACCACGCGGCTCGGGGTCAGACCCCGGCGCCGCCGGGTGGCGCAGGTCTTCGACAATGCGATCGATCTCGGCCCGGGCCCCGGCCTTCGCGGCCCCCGATTCGCCCGTGTTGATCACCGCCCGCAGCGACGCCTTCTCCGCCAGCGCCTCCGACTTTTCCTTGAGCTGATCGATCACCGCGTCGACATCGCGGCGGGCCTGCCGCAGGCGCTCGTCGAGCCGTTCGTTGAGGCGCTTCTTGAACACCTCCTCGCGCTCGGCGAGCGACTTCTCCCGTTGCGACAGGGCGGCGTTGGTTTCATTGAACGTGCGCCGCTCGCGTTCGAGCCGGATCCGGTCGGCCTCGAGCGCGCGCGCCTGCGCATCGAGCCGCGACAGGTGCGCCTGCAGCCGCTTCTGGTCGTCACTCAGGTAGCCGCGTGCCGCGGCAATCACCGCCTGGGGCATGCCGAGCCGCTGCGCCATTTCGATGGCGAGGCTGCGTCCCGGCGCGCCGTAGATCAGCCGGTAGGTCGGCGCGAAGTTCTGCGGATCGAACGCGAACGCCGCCACCGCCACGCCCTCGGTGCCGATCCCCCACGTCTTGACCGAATCAAAGTGGGTGGTCGCCATGACCAGCGCGCCGCGCTGGCGGAAGTGCTGGACGATCGCCGTGGCCAACGCGCCGCCTTCGTTCGGATCGGTGCCCGTGCCGACTTCGTCGAGCAACACGAGCGCGGGCAATTGCAGGTCGCGTTCCATCGACACCAGGTTGGTGATGTGCGACGAGAACGTGCTCAGGCTGTTCTCGATCGACTGCTCGTCGCCGATGTCCGCAAACACCGAGCGGAACACCGGCAGCCGCGCGACGGCGGCCGGCAGGTGCAGGCCTGCCTGCGCCATCAGCGCAAACAGGCCGGCGGTCTTGAGCGCCACGGTCTTGCCGCCGGTGTTGGGACCCGTAATCAGCAGCACGCGGTTCGGCGGATCGAGCAGGATGTCGACGGGCACCACGACGCCGGGTTGATTTTTCGCCGAGCGCTCCTCCGAAAAATCAACCCGGCGTCCTACGAGCGGATGCCGCGCCCCCTTCAGCTCCAGGCTGGTGTCGGCCGTGAACGCCGGCGCGATGCCGTTCACCTTCGAGCTGTAGCGGGCCTTCGCTTGCAGGGTATCGAGATCGCGCGCCACCTCCTCGATCACGGCGAGGTCGTCGGGGCGGGCGCGAAAGCGATCGGTCAGCTCCAGCAGGATGCGGAAGATCTCCTCGCGCTCGCGATCCTCGAGCTCGACGATGTCGTTGTTGATCTCGACGGTGGCGGCGGGCTCCATGAACAAGGTCGCCCCGGTCGTCGAGCTGCCGTGCACAATGCCCGGCACGTTGCCCCGGTGTTCGGCCCGCACCATCAGCACGAACCGTCCGTTGCGCTCGGTGACGATCTCTTCCTGCAGGTACTTCGCCAAGCTGCCACGCGTGAACTGCTCCAGCGTGCCGCGCAGCTTCTGGCGCTTCTGGCGCAGCTCGTTGCGAATGCGCTTCAGCTCGGGGCTGGCGTGATCGAGCACCTCGCCGCCGGGGTCGATCGCGTGGCGCACCGTTGCGACTTCGTCCGTGAACGAGGCAACGTGAGCGGCCAGCTTGGCCAGGATGGGGAAGTCGGCGCCGGCGCGCCGCACGCTCACCCCCGCCTGGTCCACCGAGTCCACGAAGTCGGCGAGCATCCGCAGCTGCAGCGGCTCGAGTGGCCGTCCGGTCATCGCGAGCGACGCCAGCGCGTCGGGCAGGCCCTCGCCGGCCCGCAGCGGGAACAGCGGATGCCGCTCCAGGAAGCGCACCGTCTCGCTGGTCGCCTCCTGCGCCGCGACCACGACCCTGGGGTCGGTGGACGGCTCCAGTTCCGCGAGCGCCGCCGTTCCGAGCGGCGTCAGGGCGAGCGCCGTCACGGCGTCAACGATGCGATCGAATTCCAGGGTGCGGAGAGCGAGCATAGGAAAATCAACAGGAGTTCAAGAGAACAAGAGAGATTGTTTTCTTCTGAACTCCTAAACTCCTGTTAGAGGTGGTTGATCATTGACGCAATACATCCCGCCCCGTATCCGTTGTCGATGTTGACCACCGACACGCCATTCGCGCACGAGTTCAGCATGCCGAGCAGCGCCGCCACGCCGCCGAAGCTGGCGCCGTAGCCGATGCTCGTCGGCACCGCGATCACCGGCACGCTGACCATGCCGGCGACGACGCTCGGCAGCGCGCCTTCCATGCCGGCGACGACGATGATCACCCGGGCGGCTTCGAGCCGGGCGCGTTGTTTCATGATGCGATGGATGCCGGCAATGCCGACGTCGTACATCCGGTCCACCGTGTTGCCCATCAGCTCGGCCGTCACCGCCGCCTCTTCTGCGACCGGGATGTCGGAAGTCCCGGCCGAGCACAGGACGATGGTCCCCACGCCGCGGGGCACGTCCCGCTTCAGGCTGATCGCCTGCGCCACCTCGTGATACTCCGCCTCGGGCACGAGCTCATGGACGGCCTGCCAGGCCGCCCGGTCAGCCCGGGTCACCAGCAGGGGGTGTCCACGACCGACTATCTCAGCCGCAATTGTCGCGATTTGAGACGGCGTCTTGCCCAGCCCGAGGATGACTTCGGCAAAGCCCTGCCGAATTGACCGGTGATGGTCAACCTTTGCAAACCCAAGGTCCTCAAAGGGTTGGTCCCGAAACGCGGTCAGCAGTTGGTCGTAGGCCTGAGCCGTGTCGGTTCGACCTTCGCGAACCTGTTCCAGAATGATGCGTAGTTCAGCCGGTGTCATGACGCTATCGTCCGTGTTTTGTTGACTTTACTGGCACTCGATTCCAGTATAATGATTGACTGGATTACGGGGCAGAAGCCTCAATAATAGATGACCGCAGTCGAAACGCTCATACTCGCTTCATATTTCTTCGTTCTGCTGATCCTGGCCGTGTACGGGTGGCACCGGTATTACCTGGTGTACCTCTACATGAAGCATAAACACGAACAGCCCGTGCCCAAGGGTTCGTTCGACGACCTGCCGGTCGTGACGATTCAGCTGCCGCTCTACAACGAGATGTACGTCGTCGATCGCCTGATCGATGCGATCTGCAAGATCGAGTACCCGCGCGAGAAGCTGGAAATCCAGGTCCTGGACGACTCGACCGACGAGACCCGGCAGATCACCCAACTCGCCGTGCGCCGCCACGCGCTGCAGGGCATCGACATCAAGTACCTTCATCGCGACGACCGCACCGGCTACAAAGCCGGCGCGCTCGATGAGGGCCTGAAGGTGTGCCGCGGCGAGTACGTCGCGATTTTCGACGCCGACTTCATCCCCAAGCCCGACTTCCTGATGCGCTCGGTGCACTACTTCACCGATCCCAAGGTCGCGCTCGTCCAGGCGCGCTGGGGCCACATCAACGAAGACTACTCGCTGCTGACGAAGATCCAGGCGGTGCTGCTCGACGCGCACTTCGTGCTGGAACACGGCAGCCGCAATCGCGGCGGCTGCTTCTTCAATTTCAACGGCACCGCGGGCATCTGGCGCAAGGTCGCCATCGCCGACGGTGGCGGTTGGCAGCACGACACGCTGACCGAAGACCTCGACCTGAGCTACCGCACGCAGCTCAAGGGCTGGCAGTTCGTGTTTGTGCAGGATCACGTCGCGCCCGCCGAGTTGCCGGTCGAGATGAACGCGTTCAAGTCGCAGCAGCATCGCTGGGCCAAGGGATCGATCCAGACGTTCCTGAAGCTGATGCCGCGCATCCTGCAGTCGGATCAGCCGTTCAAGGTGAAGGCCGAGGCGTTCTTCCACCTGTCGGCCAACTTCAACTACCCGTTGATGGTGGTGTTGTCGGTGCTGATGGGGCCGTCCATGGTGATTCGCTACAACATGGGCTGGTACGAGATGTTGTTGATCGACATCCCGCTGTTCTTCGCGGCGACCGCGTCGGTCGCCAACTTCTACATGGTCTGCCAGCGCGAGTTGTATCCGCAGACCTGGACCGAGCGGCTGAAGTACCTGCCGATCCTGATGTCGATCGGCATCGGCCTGGCGGTGAACAACACCAAGGCGGTGTTCGAAGCCCTGTTCCACAAGCCGAGCGAGTTCGTCCGCACACCCAAATACGCGGTCGAAGCCAACGGCGACGAGTGGAGCCAGAAGAAGTACCGCCAGTCGGTGGCGGTGCAGCCGATGATCGAGCTGGCGCTGGGGCTCTACTTTACCGGCACTCTTTTCTACGCGCTCGCCAACGGCATCTACGGCACCGTGCCGTTCCTGATGCTGTTCCAGGTCGGCTTCCTCTACACCGGCATGCTGTCGCTGCTGCAGCAGTACGGCGGCGACTCCGGCGTCGGAATCGTGCAGGGCAAGGCCGCCTAAGCCCTCACGCAACCGTTCGGCCTCGTCGTTCGTCTATCCTTGGGTGACCAAGGTGAAACCTATGCCGAAACGATTGGCTGAGCTTCTCTCCGCATTCCTCCTGGTGTCGGTCGCCCTGCCGGCGGCGGCACAGGGCTTCAAAGTCCCCGTCGATTATTTCACCCTGCCCAACGGCCTGAAGGTCGTGGTCAGCGAAGACCACGCCGCCCCGGTGGTGCTGGTCGAGGTGATGTACAACATCGGCTTCCGGGTCGAGCCCAAGGGCCGTACCGGCTTTGCCCATCTCTTCGAACACATGATGTTCCAGGGCTCGGCCCAGGTGAAGAAGATGGAGCACGTCTCCCTCTTGCAGGAGGCCGGCGGCATCGTCAACGGCTCGACCCGTTTCGACTACACCAATTACTACCAGTCGCTGCCCGCCAACGCGTTGGAACGGGCGATCTGGCTCGAGGCCGACCGCATGCGGTCGCTCGATGTCAGTGCCGAGAACCTCAAGAACCAGCAGAACGTGGTCAGCGAAGAGGTGCGGGTGAACGTGCTCAACCAGCCGCACGGCGGGTTCGAGTGGCTCGACATCTGGGAGCGCGCCAACACCAACTGGCACAACGCCCATAACTTTTACGGCGACCTCAAGGAGCTGGAGGCGGCGACGCTCGAGGACGTGCGCAGCTTCTTCAAGACCTACTACGCGCCGAACAACGCCGTGCTGGTGGTGGTCGGCGACACCACGGCGGCCGAAGTCCGGCGCCTCGCCGAGAAGCACTTCGGGTCGATTCCACGCCAGCCCCTGCCGCCGCCGGCCGACATCTCCGAGCCGCCGCAGACCGCGACGAAACAGTTCACGCGCGAAGACCAGCTGGCGCGCACGCCGGCGCTGGCCGCGGCGTGGCACCTGCCGGCGCGGATGACCAAGGACTTCTTCGCGCTGAGCGTGCTCGATCCGCTGCTGAACAGCGACGATAGCGCGCGGATGTATCGCAAGCTGGTGCGCGACGAGCGGCTGGCCGTGTCGTCGCAGGGCGGGTTCAACTTCCTGGGCAGCAACTTCGACATGAAGGGGCCCATGCTCTACACGGTGCGGGTTGATTACCTGAACGACAAGACCGCCGACCAGGTGCTGGCCGCCATTGAAAATGTGCTCGCCGAAGTTCGAGAGAATGGCGTGAGTCCCGTTGAGTTGGAACAGGCCAAGACCACGATTCGCTCGGGATTCCTCGACGAACTGGAAAGCGGCGGCATGCCGCGATTCGGCCGCGCCAACCTGCTGGCCGCCTTCGCCCTGTTCGATGACGACCCGGGCCGCATCAACACCATTCTCGGCGAACTGGAGAAGGTCACCGTCGACGATGTCAAGGCGGCCGCGGGCCGATGGCTTGTGCCTACCAACCGCACGTCGATCGACAGCCGTCCTGCCACGAAACCGGCAGCGGCGCAGGGAGGTGTCCGATGATTCGCCGCATGCTGCGTCTGGCTCTTGTCGCAACCGCGACCGCGGTCATGCTCCCCGGTTCGGCCTGGGCGCAAGCGCTGCCCAAGCCCGAAGTCGGACCCGAGAAGCCGTTCGCGCCGCCCCCGCGCGTCGAGCGAACGCTGGCCAACGGCCTGCAGGTCATTGCCGTTCGCTACGCCACCGTGCCGAAGATTTCGGCCATGCTCACCGTGAAGGCGGGCCTGGCCCTCGATCCGGCGGGCCAGGGCGGACTGGCGCAGTTTGTCGCCGACACCGCCCAGGAGGGGACCGCCACGCGCACCAGCGAACAGATCAAACGCGAAGTGTTTGGCATGGGCGCCACGCTGTCGGGCTTTGCCGGCCAGGATTCGACGACCTTCCAGATGCGCGGCCTGACGGAGTCGATGCCGCGGATGATGGCGCTCTTGTCCGACGTGGTGCGCAACCCGGCATTCCCGCAATCCGAAGTCGATTTGCTCAAGGCCAACACCGCGCAGCAGCTCCAGGCGCAGATGGCCTCGCCGCAGTTCGTGTCGAACAAGGTGTTTCGGCAGTCGCTGTTTGGCGACCATCCCTACGCGCGTACCGGTCCAACGCCGGACACCCTGCCGGCGATCGATCGCGCGGCGATTGCCGCGTATCACTCGGCCTACTACCGGCCGAACAATGCCTTCCTGGTGGTGGTTGGCGATGTCGCACCCGAGGCCGTGTTCGCCGCCGCCGAGCAGGCGTTTGGCAGCTGGGCGCGTGCCGCCGTGCCCGAGGCGAAAGCGCCGGCCATGCCCACGGTCACAGGCCGCCGGCTGATCTTCGTCCAGCGGCCCAACAGCGTGCAGTCGTCGATCTCGGTTGGCAACTTCACCACGCGCCGTGACGATGCGCGGTGGTACACGCTGCAGTTGGCCAACCAGATTTTCGGCGCGGCGTTCGACTCGCGGCTGGTGCGGAACATCCGCGAGGAAAAGGGCTACACCTACTCGCCGCAGTCGCAGTTCCAGGCCATGGCCGAGGGCGGCTTCTATCGCGCGGCCGCCGATGTCCGCAACGAGGTGACCGGCGCGACGCTGAAGGAGATCTACGCGGAGATCGACAAGCTGCGCGCCGGTGGTCCGGAAGCGGCGGAACTGGCCAACGCCAAGCAGTACGCGCGCGGCCTGTTCCTGATCCAGAACGCCACGCAGGCGGGACTGGCCGGCACGGTCAACACCGTCAACACGTTTGGCCTGCCCAAGGACTATCCCGAGACGTTCCAGCGGCAGATTTCACAACCGTCGGCCGAAGCGATCAAGACCGGCGCCGAGATGTTGTTGGGATCCGAGGACTCGGTGGTGGTGATCGTGGGCGACTACCCGAAAGTGAAGGATCAGTTGGGGGCGTTCACCAACATCACGTTCGTCGATCTCGGCGGGAAGCCGATCCCCGAACCTAAGTAGCAGCGACGAGCTTGTCGAGCGCGGCGGCAATCGAGGCTGCCGTCGCGCGATAGTGCGAGCCGTGCCACACGACGTCGCCGCGGTCGATCACCATCACTTGCGGCGATTCGTGACGAATCCCGAACTTCTGCGCCAGATGGGTCGACAGCGCGCGGCTGGCCTGCACCGGCACGACATAGAAGTCGGCATCCGGGACCTCACCCGTCAACCACTCGGAAATGGACTCGAACGCCTGCGCGCTGATGCCGCAGGTCGGGCTGTGCTTGAAGATGACGGCCGGACGCCGCGACGATTCGTCGAGCGCCCGGTCGAGCTGGTCGGAGGTGGACAGGGTCTTGAACGGGCTGGGCATGGCGACAGCACCCAGTGTACTCCGTCGCCCTGGGGCGGGCGTCAGACCCGGACGTAATCGGCCTGCCAGTCCTTGATCATCTTCTTGATGTCGGACTGCTTGGTGCAGTCTTTCAACACGGTGCGTACCAGTTCAGTCATTTCGCCGTCGCTGGCAAAGCGCAGGCCGACCAGCTGAGACACGGTCAGGTCGTTGAAGCGGGCATAAAGCTCGGCCGGCAGCAGCGGCTGCAGCCGCAGCCGCATCTCGAGACGGATCAGGCGGTTCTGCGCGGTCAGCGCCTGCGTCCGCGCCAGGAACGCCACCGTCAGGATCGCCGCCGCCACCACGAAGGCGAACGCCGTGCTGCGCGAGGGGTCGGCGTAGAGATGCCGCCCTTCGTTGATCGTGTGGAGTAAGAGCACGGGGACGGCAAAGAAATGAAACGCCGGGAGCCACCGGACGTGGTTCTTGTAGGTCTGCACTGACATGGAGGCCCTCCTTCAGGGGGCCTCAGCATACTCCGAATGGCCGGGCTACCGGCCGATGCGGTACAGCCGGGTTTGCGTCCGCATGAACAGCGCATTGGGCGCCAGGGCGGGCGACGCGAGGCTCATCTCGTCGAGGCTGTTCTTCGCCAGCTCGACGTACTTGTCGCCGGCCTCGATCACGAACGTGTGGCCGTCCTCGCTCAGCAGGTAGACCTTGCCGTCCGACGCCCACGGGGAGGCCGAGAAGGTGTTGCCCGAGCCGCCGGCGCGCGCCTTGTAGATCTCCTTGCCGGTCGTGGCATCGAACACGCTGAGGATGCCGTTGTCGTTCACGACGTACATCCGGCCGCGATAGACGAGCGGCGACGAGGTGTAGGCCGAGGCGCGCGGATGGAACCAGGCGACGTACTTGTTCTGCTCTTCGCCCTTGGCGAGCGAGATGTCGCCGCTGGCGCCCGGGCGAACCGCAAACACCGGACGGTTGCTCTCGCCCTGTGATCCGGTGGCGAGGTAGAGCAGGCCATCGGCGGCCACCGGGCTGGGCGTGGATTGGCCGGTGAGCCCCTTCATGCGCCACAGTTCCTTGCCGCTCTCGGGCGCATACGCAATCGCGTGCTGCCTGCCGATCACGACGATCTCGGTGCGCTGCGCGTGTTGCCACACGAACGGCGATGACCAGCCGGAGGTCATGCCGCCCGCCGGCAGGTCGCGCTCAACTCTCCAGAGCTGCTTGCCGGTCTTCGCATCGATCGCCGCCGCGAACGACTTGCCGTCGTTGTCGTGCACTACGAACACGCGGCCGCCATGGACCACCGGCGACGCGGCCGTGCCGAAGTCGAGATACATCGGCTGGGGATCAAACCGCGCGTTCCAGACCGGCTTGCCGTCGAGCGAATAGGCGAACAGCCCGACATTGCCGAAGTACGCGTAAATCCGCTCGCCGTCGGTGGCGGGGGTTTCCGACGCAAACGTGTTCTTGCGATGCCGGCCGCCGACCGGCGCGCCGTGGTGCGCTTCCCGCTCCCAGCGCAGCTTGCCGGTGGCGGCATCGAAGGCGTAGACCAGGTAGCGGATCGCGCCGCTCTCGGCGGTCAGCTCGATGTCGCGCGACACGACCTTCTTGACCACCTCGTCTTCCGATAAGCCCTGCTTCGCCAGTTCGGCGACGTAGTCGTTGCCGAAAATGCCGGTCGATGGCGCCTTGAACGCGCCCGGGCTGATCGCCGACGTCACGTAGACCGTGTCGTTCCACGCCACCGGCGATGACCAGCCGCGGCCCGCGACTTCGGTGCTCCAGGCGACGTTGCTGGTCGTCGACCAGGCCGTTGGCAGCTTCGCTGAATCGAGAATGCCGGCGCCGGCCGGCCCGCGGAACTGGGGCCAGGCCACGTCGGGCGCCCGGCGGGCCTGCCCGGCGGCAACCGAGGCAAGTGAGACAACGGCAAAGGCGATCCAGGTGCGGCGCATGGGAGAACGCTAGCACAAGGCCGGCGGGTGGTATGAGTTTCGTGACGGCTGACGCTGTAAGATCACTGCCATGGCGGCAAAGGCAAAACCCAAGGGCGGACTCGAGGACGTCGTCGCGACGTCCTCACGGATATGTTTCCTGGACGGCGATCGCGGCGTGCTCGCGTATTGCGGGTACGACATCCACGACCTGGCCCGGCACGCGACCTTCGAAGAGACCTGCTACCTGCTGTGGCACGGCCGGCTGCCGAACCGCGCCGAGTTGGGCGACCTGCAATCGCAACTGGCCGCCGCGCGGCCGCTGCCCGAGGCCATCATCCGGCTGATGAACATGCTGCCGCCCTCTGACGGCATGGACGCGCTGCGCACGCTGACGTCGGCGCTCGGGCATTACGATCGTGATGCGCACGACAACTCGCCGGCCGCAGCCTATCGCAAGGCGGTGCGCCTGACCGGACAGATTGCCAGCCTGGTGGCGACCTGGGGCCGCATGCAGCAGGGCGGCGGGCCGATTGCGCCGGACCCGGCCATGGGGCACGCCGCCAACTTCCTTTACATGCTGTTCGGCACGCGGCCAGATGCGACGTCGATTCGCGCCATGGACATTGCGCTGACGCTGCATGCCGACCACGAGTTGAACGCCTCGACGTTTGCGGCGCGCGTCGCCGCGGCCACCCTCACCGACATCCACTCTGCCATCGTTGCCGGCATCGGCACGTTGAAGGGGCCGCTGCACGGCGGCGCCAATGCCGAGGTGATGAAGATGCTGATCGAGATTGGCCAGGATGCCCCGGCCGAACGCATCGATGCGTTCGTGAAGGGGAAGTTCGCGCGCAAGGAGAAGATCTCCGGCTTTGGCCATCGCGTTTACCACACCGAGGATCCGCGGGCCACGCACCTGCGGCAGATGTCGAAGCAGCTCGGCCAGAAGGCCGGCAATACCCGGTGGTTCGAGATGAGCGAGCGGATTGAAGCCCTGGTCAAGGCCGAGAAGAAGCTGCACCCGAATGTCGATTTTTATTCGGCGTCCACGTATTACACGATGGGCATTGCGATCGACCTGTACACGCCCATTTTCGCGGTGAGCCGCATTTCCGGCTGGACTGCACACGTCCTGGAGCAGCTGGCCAACAACCGCCTGATCCGGCCCCGGGCCGACTATACTGGCCCGGGGTATCCCCAGACGTGGATGCCCGTCGAGCAGCGCTAGAGGAGACGACAACAATGAAGCAGATTGCAGCCATCGCGATCGTTCTCACGGGGTTGGCCGTGCCGGCGTCGGCGCAGCCCGCGGCGCCGACCTTCAGTAAGGACGTGGCCCCGATCTTCTTTGCCAATTGCACCAGCTGTCACCGGCCGGGCGAGATCGCCCCGATGTCACTGCTTACCTTCAAGGACGCGCGTCCGTGGGCGAAGTCGATCGCGACGAAAGTCGCGGATGGAACCATGCCGCCGTGGCACGCGGACCCGAAGTACGGCACGTTCGTGGGTGCTCGCACCTTGACCGACGCGCAAAAGTCGACGATTGCGAAGTGGGTCGCGGCCGGCGCGCCGGAAGGCCAGGCCGCGGATTTGCCGCCGGCCCCCGTCTATACCGACGAGTGGAACATCGGTACGCCCGACGCGGTGTTGTCGATGCAGGAGGACTACCCGATTCCCGCTACTGGCGAGGTGCCTTACCAGTACTTCGAGGTCCCCGCGAACTTCGCTGAGGATCGCTATATCTCGGACTGGGAGTATCGGCCAGGCGACCGTCGTGCCGTGCACCACATGCTGCTTTACTTGAAGGCCCCGAAAGAGGTGGCCGAGGCGCAGATGAAGCGGCAGCAAGGCATGATGCTGCAGCGGCTGTTCGGCGCACCGCCGGCGGCCGGCGCATCGGCCGCGCCGCGCCCGGTCCCGCCTTTCGAATTTGCCTGTTGCGTCGAGATCCCCGCGGGACAAAGCGGCGGACGGCCGTTGCCGCCCGAGCAACGTAAGGATCTGGGTCCGAACTATCGGCCGCGGCCGATCGGCATGGGCGCGGGCATGGGTGGGTTCTCGCCGGGCGGCTCGATCCGCCACTTCCCAGAGGGAACGGGCATGCGCATCCCGGCCGGCTACTCGCTCGTGTTCCAGATGCACTACACCACCTACGGTCAGGCAACCACCGACCGCTCGAAGATCGGACTGAAGTTCACGAAGACGCCGCCGACGACCGTCCTCAACACGATGGCGCTGATCAACGCGTCGCTGTCGATTCCGCCGGGCGCCGCAGATTACACCATCGATAACGCGATGACGTTCAATCGCGAGACGGTGATCTTCAGCCTGATCCCGCACACGCACGTGCGCGGCACCGGCTGGCACTACGAGGCGATCTACCCCGACGGCCGCAAAGAAGTGATCCTGTCAGTGCCGAAGTACGACTTCAACTGGCAGCACGAGTACGTGTTCACGCAGCCGCTGCGCTTGCCGGCCGGTTCGAAGCTCTATGCCAAGGCGTGGTACGACAATTCGGCCAGGAACAAGTCGAACCCGGATCCGACCAAGACGGTGACGTGGGGCGATCAGACGTGGGAAGAGATGATGTACACCAGCATCACGTTCAGCTTCCCGCCGGCGCCGTCGTCGACGGCCTCGGGCAGGCCGCAGTGAGCTAGTGGAATGATTGGTGGAGGCAACCCGTCCTTGGGGTTGCCTCCCTGGTTGCCTATTGCGGCCAGCCGCCCTGCGGCAAGCCCTTGAAGACTCTCAGGGCCGTCTTGTAATACACCTTCTTCAGGACGTCGTCCGACAGCGCCATGCCGTACAACTTCCAGAACGCGTGGTAGTCGCGGTAGTAGTCGAAGTATTCGTCCGGCGTCTCGAACACCCGCCAGTAGTAGGGGTATTCGCTCGGCTGGAACGAGTCCTTGCCGAACATGATCCGGTCGCCGTACTTCTCGAAGAACTCGCGGGCCGCGCGCGGCTGGCGGCCCAGGTCATGCAGGATCGCGCCGGCCTCGATCGTCACGTTCGGGAACTCGTCGAGCATCTTCGCCGCCCGCGCCAGGTCGTTGGCGTGCCAGCCGAAGTGCGCGGCGACGAACTGCGTCTTCGGATGCTTGCGGAAGACGTTGTTGCGCTCGGTCATCAGTTGTTCGAACGTCACCTGCCCGGGCTGGTTGTTGCGGCGGTCGGCGAAGAGTGACAGCTCGAGCCAGCGCTCGTTGTTGAAGTCTTGCGGCTGGAAGAACTCCTGCGGTTCGGCGGTGTGAATGAACGCCGGCACGTCGAGCCGGGCGAACGCCGCCCACAGCGGATCCAGTTCCGGGTCATCGACCTTGAGGCGCGAGCCATCGGGCTTGGTGATCCTGAGGCCGAACTGCTTGCCGACCTCGCCGACGCCAATCGCCCCCGCCTTGAGATCGGCCTCGAGCTGGGCCGCGGCCTTCTCGCCCCATCCGGGACCCACGTTGCGGAAGTCGACGCCGGCCAGCACGCGGAAGCGCTCCTTGTGCGGACTGGCGTTGAGCGCGGCGAGCGTGTTCGTGAGGCGCGCGCCGGTGAGGTTCTCCGCGACCAACATCACCCTCAGGTTGAGCGAGTCCATGATGCCGATCACCCGGTTGATGGCGTCGGGCGTGGTCAGGTTGCCGGGGTGCCCATGCACGTCGATGGCGGGGAACTTCGCCCTGGGCACCTTGTGCTCCGTCGCCACCAGCGTCGACCGCGGGCGGTAGTCGAGGATGCTCGGCGGCGGTTCCGACGGCGCCTGGCAGTTGCCCGGCCGCGTCTCGGTCGTGCCCGGCGGGCACTCCTGGCCCGGGGCGATCTGGGTGCCGCCGCGCATGCCTTGCGCGGCCATGGCCGCCGTGAGTCCGAGGCCGGCAAGAAGGATGAGGACGATGTTCCGGGATGTGTTCATGGGGAAACTGCGGAATGTGAAAAGGTGGCTTCACACAGTCTCGCATTTCGCAGGCGGCGATCCAACTGTGGACCCCTGAATCGGGTTTGACCAACTTGACCAATCATTGGTGACGACGGTATCGTCGTCGCATGGGGAAGCTGTTGAATCTGTACGAGGCGAAGACCCAGTTGTCGGCCCTCGTGGATGAAGCCTCGAATGGCGCCGAGATCATCATTGCCAAGGCTGGCAAGCCCCTGGCGAAGCTGGTCGCGTTCCGCGAGACGGCCCGCCGAAAGCCGGGGCGGGCGAAAGGCCTGGTGTGGATTGGCGACGACTTCGATGCGCCCCTGCCCGCCGACCTGCAAGCGGCGTTCTACGGAGAGTCCGATTGAGGTTGCTGCTCGACACCCACGTGCTGCTGTGGTGGCAGACCGACGATCGCCGGCTGGGCCGCGAGGCCCGAAAGGCGATTGCGACCGCCGACATCGTGTGGGTCAGCGCGGTTTCCGGATGGGAGGCCTCGATCAAGGCCGCCTTGGGACGTTTGCGTCTCGACGAGAAGTTTCGCATCCTGGTCGCGGCTGACGATTTCACGGAGCTTCCCGTGTCGCTCGCTCACGCCGAGCGGTTGCTCGACCTGCCTCCTCATCACGCCGACCCCTTCGATCGCCTGCTCGTCGCCCAGGCATTGGCCGAGAAGGCGACGCTCGTCACGCACGATCGCGCCATCGAACCGTACGGCGCGCCGGTGATCTGGACCTAGCGGGGCCCCTAGCCCACCGCGCCGGCGTAGCGAAGCTGTTCGATCTCGTCGCTGCTATAGCCGGCCGAGGCAAGCACCTCGTCCGTGTGCTCGCCGAGCATCGGCGCGCGATGGTGCGGATCGAGCGGGGTCTCCGACATCTTGATCGGCGTGCCCATGGTCCGCAGGCGCCCGAGAATGGGATGGTCGACTTCGGTGGTCATCTCTCGCGCGATGGCTTGCGGCGTGGCCAGTGCTTCTTCGTAGTTCAGAATCGGGCCGCAGGGGACTCCCGCGGCGTCGAGGCGCTCGAGCCAGGCGGCCCGTGGCGCCGTGGCCGTGACGGCGTCGATCAGCGCCGCGAGGGCCTCCCGGTGACGCACGCGCACGGTGTTGGTGGTGAAGCGCACGTCGGTGGCCCATTCGGGGTGCCCCAGCACGGTCGTGAGCTTCACGAAGTTGCGGTCGTTGGCCGCGCCAATCGTGATGTGGCCGTCGGCACATTGAAACGCCTGGTACGGCGCCGACAGCCGATGCGCCGAGCCAATGGGACCCGGGACCTGCCCGGTGGTGACGTAGTCAGTCACCTCCCACACCGACAAAGCGAGGCCGGCGTCAACGAGCGACGTGTCGACATGCTGCCCGCGACCCGACTGCGTGCGGTGATGGAGGGCGCCAAGAATGCCGATCAGCGCGAACAGGCCGGCGCCGAGATCGGTCACCGGCAGGCCGGTCTTCACCGGCGGCCCGCCCGGCACGCCGGTCACCGACATGATGCCGGACAAACCCTGCGCGATCAGGTCGAAGCCGCCCTTCTGCGCCCAGGGCCCGGTCTGGCCGTGGCCGGAAATCGAGGCGTAGATCAAGCGGGGGTTCGCTACCGACAGGGTGGCGTAGTCGAGCCCGAGCCTGGCCATGACGCCGGGGCGGTAGTTCTCGACCAGGACGTCGGCGCCGCGCGCCAGCTGGGTAAAGACGTCGCGGCCCTTGTCCTTGGTCAGGTCGAGCACCAGGCCACGCTTGCCGCGGTTGACGGCGTTGAACGCCGCGGAGTCGCTGCCCTGGCTGCCCGCCATCACCCGGGTGGAGTCTCCCGCCGGCGGCTCCACTTTGATCACCCGTGCGCCCATGTCCGCCAGTAACATCGCGCAATACGGGCCGGCCATGACCTGCGTCGTATCGAGAACCACTATGCCTTCGAGCAACCTGGACTGGGACATCAACGGATCCGTCGGAGTGGTGACGTTCAATCGCCCCGAGGCGCGCAATGCGCTGACGTGGGACATGTACGACGCACTCGTCGCGGCGTGCGAGACGGCCGAAGCGGCCGGCGACGTGCGTGTGCTCATCATACGTGGAGCCGGGGGCGCCTTCGCGGCCGGCACCGATATCGCGCAGTTCCGCGCATTTGCCGACGGCGAGGCCGGCGTGGCCTACGAACGCCGGCTCGACGCGGTGATCGATCGCATCGAGCAGCTGTCGATGCCGACCATTGCCGAAGTCGATGGCCCGGCGGTCGGGGGCGGCTGCGCCATCGCCCTGGCCTGCGACTTTCGCGTCTGCTCGGACCGGGCCCGCTTCGGCGTGCCGGTCTCCCGCACGCTCGGCAACTGCCTCTCCATCGCCAACACCGCGAGGATGGTCGACCTGATCGGCGTGGCGTTGACCCGGGACCTGCTGTTGAGCGGCCGCCTGATGGATGCGTACGAGGCGTACCATCGCGGGCTGGCCGCCGTGGTAGTGCCCGTCGATCAAGTCGAGGCGGAAACCACGAAGCTGGCCGCGCAGCTGTCGACCCGGGCCTCGAGCACGGTGAAGGCGACCAAGGCCATGCTGCTGCGGCTGCGCGACCACCGCCGGCCGCCGGCTGGATCGGCCGACGACCTCCTGCGCGCCTGCTACGGCAGCGACCACTTCAAGGAAGGCGTGGCCGCGTTTCTCGACGGCCGCCCGCCGCGCTGGTCATAGGCGAATTCGCGCCCTTCGTGCCTTCGTGGTCGCATTTAGAAAAGGATCCAGCAGATCACCGCCCCGACCACCGTCATCGACAGGCCCCACGCCAGCAACTGGTTGAACAGCTTCTTGGGATCGGCCTCGGGCGGCAGCGCCGCGATGCACAGCGCGCCGATGGTTGACAGCGGCGAGAGGTCCACGAGATGGCCGCCGACGTTCATCGCCGAGGCGATGGCCATGGGATCTGCGCCAAGCTGCGTCGCCAGCGCCGGCACCGTCGGGAGAAACGCCGGCAACACCACGCCCGAGGTGCTGCTGTAGGCCGAGACCACGCCGGTCACGAACGCAATGGTCAGCGTGACGGTGCCCGGCGTCGAGATCTTCGCCAGCAGGTCGGCGAAGAGCGACATGCCCTGGGTCTTTTCCAGCACGCCAATCAGCACGGTCACGCCACACACCAGGACCACGACGCCCCAGGGCATCCTCTTCAAGGCCTCTTTCTCATCACCGGGCCGGAGTAGCGCGAGGAAGGCGGCGCCGGTCAGCGCGGCCATGCCCACTTGCATGTTGAAGAACACGACGACAATCACGAGCGTCGCCAGGATGCCCAGGGTGACCCAGTGGATCCACGCGAACGGCTCGGTCTCGACCAGTTCGGCATCGCCTCGGGCACCGGCCTGATCGCTCTGCGAGACCATGCGTTCGACGGGCCGCCTGGTGAACAGCTTCACTCCTCCGAACAGGAGGTACGCGGCGAACGTGACCACGACATGGGCCAGCAGGTTGTTGGCGTAGGTCTGGAACTCATACCCGGGCAGGCCGATCCGGTCCATGATGCCGTTCACGATCACGCCGGTCGGCGCGAACGGTGAGAGGGCGCCGGCCTGCGCGCCGTTGCCTACCATCAGCGCCATGAGAAAAGGCGGCACCATGGCCCGCCCGCCCACGGCCATGGCCATCGGCGCCAGGATCGCCGTCGTGCCGATGTTGCCGGGTCCGATGCTGGACAGGCCGAGGGCGATCAGGAAGAACATCACCGGGATCACACCGGCATTGCCGCGGCACAGCCGCACGGCGCGGGTCGCAATGCGCCCGAGCGTGCCGTTGACGTTGGCCATGCCGAAGAGCAGCGTCACGCCGACCAGCGTGAGGAACAACTGGATCGGGAATCCACCAACCACCGTGTTGAGGGGCATGCCGCCGAGGTAGACCCCGACAATCCAGGCGAAAGCCAGCGACACCACGCCCACGTTGACGCTGGTGATGATGCTGAGCGTGACGGCGATCACGAGCGCCGCCAGCGAAATCCACGCGAGGTCCATCAGGTCTCCTCAACCTTGTGGCGTCCGGCGTTAGCCGGACCTGCCCCTAATGTCGTGTCCGGCGTTAGCCGGACCAGTAGTGATCTGAGCAGAACCGCCGGGTGCACTGCCCGCACGCCGGCGAAATGCGCCACTTGGTGGCGGCACGATGTGCCCCCAGCCACCAACGTGGCTCGATCGTCAAGCGCGCGCGCGGCCGGCAGCAGTTTACGCTCGCCAATCGCCCGCGACACCTCGTAGTGGTCCTGGGTATACCCGAACGACCCGGCCATGCCGCAGCACCCGGCCTCGAGGTCGGTGACCTGCGCGCCGGGAATGCGCGACAGCAATGCCCTGGCCGGTGCGGCCAACCCCATCGAGCGCTGGTGGCAATGGGGATGGAGCTGCACCTTCGCGGGACCGCGCTCGAGGTCCAGGGTCGCGCGTCCCGCCGACAGCTCGCGTTCGAGGTACTCCTCGAACAGCACCGCTGCCGCCGCGACGACCCTGGCCCGGCGCTGCAGCTCACCGCGCAGAAGGCCCGGCGCATCCTCGCGCACGGCCGACAGGCAGCTGGGCTCGACGAACACGATCGCGGTGCCGCGTTCGGCCAGTTCGTAGAGCGCATGCACGTTGGCCGCGGCCAGCTTGCGCGCCTCGCGCAACCGTCCTTGCGAGATCAAGGGCCGTCCGCAGCACACGTTCGGTGCGAGCGTGCCGCCCAGGCCGGCCGCGTCCAGCACGTCGAGGGCGGCGACGCCGATCTCGGGATCCTCGAACTCGGTGAACGTGTCGGCGAACAGCACCGCGCCCGGCGTGGCGAGCCGCGGCCGACGGCCCGCCAGGCGCTTGCGCAGCGTGTGGCGGGTGAAGCGCGGCAACTGGCGCCGGCGATCGAGGCCAATCACGGTTTCAGCCAGCCATCTCGCCGGCGCGCTGGCGGCCACCGCGTTCGACAGCGGCGCGAAACGGCTGCCCCACTCGGCGGCCGATCGCGCATTGCCGAACACCTGCGCCTGGGCCGACAGGCCGTGGCGATCCCAATAGCCCGAGAGAAACTCGCTCTTGAACTTCGCGACATCGACCCCGACCGGGCACTCCGACTTGCAGGCCCGGCACTCGAGGCACAGGTCCAGCACCTCGTGCACGCCTTGGTCGGCCAACCCGGCCTCGCCCAGCCGGCCGGCCATCGCCAGCCGCAGCACGTTGGCCCGCCCGCGCGTCGAGTGCGCCTCGTCCTTGGTCACCATGTACGACGGGCACATCGTGCCCTCGCGGGTCTTGCGGCACAGGCCCACGCCGCTGCACATCTCGACGGCGCGGCCATAGCCGCCGTGCTCGGCGTAGTCGAACAGCGTGGCCGGCTCGGGGGTCTCGTAGCCCGCGCCAAACCGCAAGTGGGAGGTAATCGCGGGCGTGTCGACAATGCGGCCGGGGTTGAACAGCCCGTCCGGATCGAACGTGCGCTTGACCTCGCGGAACGCCTGGTAGAGCTCGGAGCCGAACATCCGCTCGTTGAAGGCGCCCCGCACCAGGCCATCGCCGTGTTCACCCGACAGCGCGCCGCCAAACTCCAGCACCAGGTCGGCCACCTCGTTGGCAATGGCCTCGAACGTGGCCACGCCTCGTGCGGTCTTCAAGTTCACCACCGGGCGCACGTGCAGGCAGCCGACCGAGGCGTGCGCGTAGACGCCGGCCACGGTGTCGTGGCGCTGGACGATGCGGATGAAGCGGTCGATGTAGTCGCGCAGCTGGCCGGGCGCGACCGCCGTGTCTTCGACAAACGAGATCGCCTTGCCGTCGGACTTCATCGCGGTTGACAGGCCGAGCGCCGCCTCGCGGAAGCTCCAGATGCGCTGCTGCGCCGCCGGCTCGACGATCTGCCGGCAGCGGCACGAGATCCCGGCCCCCTTCAGGTCGCGCTCGACCGCCGTCATCCGCTCGGTTAGTTCATCCATGTGGCGTCCGGCTTCTTGACCGCCGTAGCCCTGGCGAAGGTGGTTAGCCGGACCGTCCGGACTGCCATAGAATTCGACGCACAACAGCGCCGAACCGTCGCGATCGATCATCGAGCGCCGCTGCGCATCGAGGACCGCATGGCCCTGGGCGTGGCGGAGGATGAAATCGTCCATCACCTCCACGGCCGACGGCCCGTGTTTCAGGATCAGCGGCGTCGCGCCGAGCGCATCCAGCAGTTCGTCGAACTCGATCGTGAGCACCGCCTTGCTTGCCGGCAGCGGCACCAGTCCGAGCTTGGCCTCGACAATGAAGCCCAGCGTGCCTTCGGACCCAACCAGGATGCGGGTGAGATCCACGGCGCGTGCCGGGTCCACGAACTCGTCGAGGTTGTAGCCGCCGACCCTGCGCAACACCTTGGGGAACCGGCGGTCGATTTCGGCAGCATGGCGGCGGCCAAGTTCCGGCACCGCGCGATAGGCGCGCGCCTCGATGCTGTCGCCGTGCCGCGCCCCGGCCAGCTGCGCCGCCGTCAGCGGCCGCAGGTGCGCCAGTCCGCCATCGGACAACACGACCCGTTGTTCGCGCACGTGATCGAGGGTCTTGCCGTAGAGCACCGAGCGCGCGCCACTGGAGTTGTTGGCCATCATGCCGCCAACCGTCGCGCGGCTGGCCGACGACACGTCCGGGGCAAACCGCAGGTTGAAGGGGCGTAGCGCCGCGTTCAGGTCGTCGAGCACCACGCCTGGCTGCACCCGCGCCCATTTCTCGTCGGCGTTGATCTCGACGATTCGGTTCAGGTGCTTGGAGGTGTCGAGCACCAGGCCGGCGCCAATGGCCTGGCCGGCCTGCGACGTGCCCCCGCCGCGCGGCGTGATCGGCACGCCGTGGCGGGCCGCGATGGTCACCGCCTGGATTACCCCCTCGGCCGAGCGCGGCACGACCACGCCGAGCGGCTCGATTTGGTAGACGCTGGCGTCGGTCGAGTAGAGCGCGCGCGACACGCGATCGAAGCGAACCTCGCCGTCCACGGCCGCGGCGAGTTCCTGCCTGAGAGTCTCGCTCATGGGGTCACTGGCTCTTGCCGCGGGCCGCGATCGTCCACACGGCTTCCACACGGTCGCCACGCAGGACGTGGAGGTGATCGTAGAGGTTCACCGTCGGATCACAATGCGGCGGGATAAATTCGATGCGGTCGCCCACCTTCACCTCGCGGGCCGCGCCGGCCAGGTCCAGGCGGCCGTGTTCGTCGCCCGCCCATCCGTACGTGACCCCCGGCAGGTCCACCGGCCGGGGCGTGAACGGCCGATCCGTGGAGAACGCCTTGTAGCCGCCATCGACAATCGCAAACCCCGGCGGGCGCGAGACCACCGTGGTGACGACGGTCAGCGCGTTCTTGAAGTCGCGATATTCGGGACCGGTGGGACCGCCGATGCGGCCGTAGTCGAGGTCCATGAACACGAAGCTGCCCGGCTGCAATTCGGTCACGCCCGGATTCTCTGAGTCGAACCGGTAGGTGCCGGTCGAGCCGCCCGTGATCATCGGGCAGGGGATGCCGCCGCGTTCGATCATCGCCCGGGTCTCGATGGCCTTCGCCATCGAACCGTCGGTGCGCTGTTTCCTGGCCTCGAACGGCGTGGTATGCGCCGCTTCGCCGTCGTAGGACTGGAGGCCCGCCAGCGTGACGTTCGGCAGCGCGTCGATGACCTGCGCCAGCAACAGCGCCGGTTTGCCGGGCAGCACGCCGGTGCGGCCGAAATACAAATCGATGGCGACGTTCACGGTCACGCCCGCCGCTCGCGCGGCCGTCTCCAACTCCCGCAGGTTGGCCTCATCGTCCACGCAGAAAATCGTGTCCTGGGCCCGCGCCGCCAGGGCCACCGCACGCGCGATCTTGGCGCGACCGATAACGGCGGTCGTAATCAACAGGCCGCGAATGCCGTGGTCGGCAAACACCTCGGCTTCTGCCAGCCGCGCGGCGCAACAGCCGATGGCGCCGGCACTGATCAAGGCCCGCGCCACCTGCGGGCACTTGTGGGTCTTGCCGTGTGGCCGAAATGCCTTGCCGCGCGCCTTCAGGTGCGCGGCCATCGTGGCGACGTTCGATTCGAAGGCGTCGAGGTCGAGCAGGAGGGCAGGAGTGGGGACGTCGCCACGAAATTGCATCGAGCGCGAATGCTATCACTGCTGCCGATACACGCGCACGACCGTGGGGGGCGGATCGCAGATTCTGCCATATGGAAACCGCCTCCCCGTTGAAGGCCTTGCGATCATGCGCGATGCCCCTTTCGATTTTTCGAACGAATTCGAGCGGCACGGATCTAGCTCCTGTACCGGCCGACGCTGTCCATCGGATGGAACCAAAGACGATGTTAGGATGAGTCGCATGACCGGGCATCAGCACACAGACGAAGCCGGCGGGTCACAGCGCAGGCTCACCTACGCTGACTTCCGCAGGTTCCCCAACGATGGGCAGCGTCACGAGCTCATCAATGGAGAACACGCCGTGACCCCCGCGCCGAGCTTCCGGCACCAGGAGCTCTCGATCCGCCTGATCCTCGCGCTGGGCAGGTTCCTCGAGGCGGATCCGATCGCGACTCTCTTGCACGCGCCGTTTGACTGTGTGTTCAGCTTCTTCGACGTGGTGGAGCCTGATCTGCTGGTGGTGACGAACGATCAACGAGCGATCCTGACCAAGCGCAACGCACGCGGTGCGCCGGCGCTTGTGATCGAGATTCTCTCTGAAAGTTCCTCGGGGAGGGACAAGCGCACGAAGCGCGCCCTCTACGAACGCGTCGGGGTCAGGGAGTACTGGGTGGTCGATCCCGACAACGACTGTATTTCGGTGCACCGGCTCGAGAAGCCGGGGAGGTTTGGCTTCCCAGAAACGTTGTCTGCTGCCAACGCCGACAGCCTGACGACGCCGCTCTTGCCCGGCCTCGCGCTGGACCTGGTGAAACTCTTCCGCTGACGCGACGGTCCGCTCAACGATCCCAATCGAACTCCAGTCGGTTTGCTTGCAGCGCGTCGCGGATGGTACCCGGAAGCACCCCGGCGCGCCTGGCGCTGTCGAGCGCGCCACGCATGGCAGCGCGCAGACGGTTGGCCTCGGCCTGCACCCCCGTCACGAACGTCGCGCACGCCCCGAAGCTTACCTGCGACGGCGTGATCGGCCGCGGCGACAGCATCACGAGCCACTCCCGGCCGGTGGATCCCGGTACCGTGCCCGTGTAACACGCCTCGCGGAACTTCGTCCATTCCACATCGAGCGCGTCGGCGGTGGCGGCGATCCTGGCCACGGCGGCGGTGAAGGCGCGCTCGTCGATCACCCGCTGCGGCTCGCTCGACGCCGGGTCCACCGCCTTGACGTCGCGGATGGCCAGCGGCGGCGCCGTCGAATCAGCCAGGCGTCCACCGAGGATCTCGCGCGCATGGTCGATCGCCACCGCATAGTGGATGCCTGGCTTGTCGTTCTCGCCTCCCGTGGTGATGCCAACGGCCACGCCGTTGCGATCGAGCAGCGGTCCACCGCTGTTACCGGGATGCGCGGTCGCGTCGTTCTGGATCATCGTCGCCACCCCGGACCGGCGGATCCCGCTCACGATGCCCCGGGTAACGCTGTTCCGGAGGGTGCCGAACGGTGAGCCGATGTTGATGACCTCCTGCCCGGGGCGAAGCGTGTCGGCGGTGCCCATGTCAATGACCACCTGGTCGGCGGCCGGTGCCGTCACCCTCAGGATGGCAAGATCGTGCGCCGGCGACCTCAGGTCGACGCGAGCCGTGACCGTGGTGCCGTCGGTGCGCCGCAGCTTCACAAAGCCATCGCTCTTGACGACGTGGAGGTTGGTGATGAGGGTGTCGGGTCGCACGTAGAATCCGCTGCCTCGCCCCGACGAGGTTTCGACGAGCACCACGGCGGGCAGGACCCGGCCGACCACATCCTCCAGCGGGGTGGCCGCCTCAGGCTCGGCCACAGGCGGCAATGGGTCGGCCTCGGGCGCGCGGTTGTCGGCATTCGCCGGTACGTTCCCGCGTTCGCCGAACAGAAGGGGTGGGCCGTTGGTCGCAGGGAGCGGCAGGAATCCACCCTCGGCGACGCCTCGCCGGGCTGCCGGCCCCTGCGGCGCGGCGGCGGGTGGACGCGTGAACGACCAGTAACCGGTCGCGGCCACGGCGGCGAGAAGCAGCAGGCCGGCGGCCAGGTTCATGGCCGTCAGGCCCCTGGTGGGCGGGTCCTGGGCCTCGGGAGGGCCGTCGTCCAGGGCGGGCAGGCCCGCCCCGCACCGGCAGAGAGCTACCGACCGGGGGACGCGGCGGCCGCACGCAGGGCAGAGCCGGCTCAAACCCGGCCCGGGGTCAGGCATGGGTCATAATAGTCAGGATTGCCTGCCGCTCATGGTCCGGCTGAAGCCGGACGCCACATCGCAGGAACGAAATAGTCCGTGAATCAGCCTCACATTCGTAATTTCTCGATCATCGCCCATATCGACCACGGCAAGTCGACGCTCGCCGATCGCTTTCTCGAGGTCACCGGCGCGCTGCAAATGCGCGAGATGTCGGCGCAGGTGCTCGACAGCATGGACCTCGAGCGCGAGCGCGGCATCACCATCAAGGCCCATCCGGTGCGGTTGAACTACACCGCGAAGGACGGCAAGAGCTACGTCCTCAACCTGATCGACACGCCCGGGCACGTCGACTTCAGCTACGAAGTCACGCGGTCGCTGGCGGCGTGCGAGGGCGCGCTGTTGCTGGTCGACGCGTCGCAGGGAGTCGAGGCGCAGACGCTGGCCAACGCCTATCTCGCGGTCGACAACAACCTCGAGATCATCCCGGTCATCAACAAGATCGACCTGCCGAGTGCCCAGCCGGAAGAGGCGCGCCGTCAGATCGAAGAGATCATCGGCCTCGACGGCGACACCGCCATTCTCGCCAGCGCCAAGGAAGGCACCGGGGTCGTCGACATTCTTGAGGCCGTCGTCACCCGGTTGCCGCCGCCTGACGGCGATCCGTCGGCGCCGCTGAAGGCGCTGATTTTCGACTCGTGGTACGACGCGTACCGCGGCGTCGTGATCGTGGTGCGGGTGCTCGAGGGCACCCTGCGCGCCGGCACCAAGGTCACGATGATGAACACCAAGCAGGACCACGAAGTGGAAACCCTTGGCGTGTTCACGCCGAAGGCGGTGCCGGTGGAGCAGCTCGGGCCCGGTGAGGTGGGCTTCATCGCCTGCGGTATCAAGGTCGTGTCCGACGCGCAGATCGGCGACACGGTCACCGAAACCTACCGGCCCACGCTCGAGCCGTTCCCCGGCTTCAAGGAACTGAAGCCGATGGTGTTCGCCGGCTTGTACCCGGTCGAGAGCCACCAGTACTCCGAGCTGCGCGAGTCGCTCGAGAAGCTGCGCTTGAACGACGCGGCCTTCTTCTTCGAGCCGGAGACCTCGCTGGCGCTGGGCTTTGGCTTCCGCTGCGGGTTCCTCGGCTTGCTCCACATGGAGATCGTCCAGGAGCGGCTCGAGCGCGAGTTCAACATGGACCTGGTCACCACCGCACCGGGCGTGCTCTACCGCGTGACCAAGACCGACGGTGAGACGGTCGAGATCGACAGCCCGGCCAAGCTGCCGGAGCCCGGCCACATCAGCAAGATCGAAGAGCCGGTGATCACCGCCATGATCCTCACGCCGGCGGAGTTCGTCGGCGCGATCCTGCAGCTCTGCCAGGACAAGCGCGGCGTGCAGAAGCAGCTCGAGTTCAAGGCGGCCGACCGCGTGCTGATCACCTATGAACTGCCCTTTAACGAGGTGGTGCTCGACTTCTACGACCGCCTCAAGACCATCTCGCGCGGCTATGCCTCGCTCGACTATCACGTCACCGGCTACTGGGAATCCCCCCTGGTCAAGCTCGATATCCTGGTGAACGCCGAGCCGGTGGATGCGCTCTCGATCATCGTCCATCGCGACCGCGCCTACGACCGCGGCCGCATGCTGGCGTCGAAGATGCGCGAGTTGATCCCGCGGCAGATGTTCGAGGTGGCGATCCAGGCGGCGATTGGCGCCCGGATCATTGCCCGCGAGTCGGTCAAGGCGTTGCGCAAGAACGTCCTCGCCAAATGCTATGGTGGCGACATCTCGCGCAAGCGCAAGCTGCTCGAGAAGCAGAAGGAAGGCAAGAAGCGCATGAAGCGGGTGGGCACGGTCGACATCCCGCAGGAAGCGTTCCTCGCCGTGCTCAAGATCGGAGACGAATAGCCATGGCCGAGGCGACGTTCCAGAAATCGACGGCGCGCGAGTACTTCGAGTCGATTGTCGTCGCTGTCATCCTGGCGCTGTTCGTCCGCACGTTCGTGTTCCAGGCCTTCAAGATCCCGACCGGGTCCATGAAGCCCAACCTGCTGGTGGGCGACCACCTGTTGGTGAACAAGTTCATCTTCGCCCCCACCGCCAGCCCGCTCGAACGCGCCCTGCTGCCGATGCGGCCGATCGAGCGCGGCGACGTCGTCGTCTTCAAGTTCCCGGAGGAGCCGGAGCGCGACTTCATCAAGCGCGTCGTCGGTTTGCCCGGCGACGCCCTCGAGCTGAAGAACCAGACCATTCACATCAACGGCATGCCCTTGATCGAGCCCTACGCCCATTACCTGTTTGCGCCGATGGGCGAGGGGCAGGTCGACGGCTTTGACCTGCGCCGCCAGTACGGCCCGGTGACGGTACCCCAGGGGCATTACTTCATGATGGGCGACAACCGCGACGACTCGCAGGACAGCCGCTTCTGGGGGTTCCTGCCGGCGTCGTACGTGAAGGGCCGCGCGCTGTTCATCTACTGGTCGTTCGACACCCCCGACGATGGGTCGGCGCCCGAGTCGTTTCTGGGCGTGCGCTGGGACCGGTTGTTGCACCAGATCCACTAGGAAAGAAGTTGAAAGTTGAGAAGTTGAAAGTTGGTAGTTGCAGTTGAAAGTTGCAAGTTCAGGACTGAAACTGCAACTTAAACTTTGCAACTGCAACTACCAACTTTCAACTCTTCAACTTTCAACTCCCGAAGGCGTATGATGTCCCCAGGCGCCGGACGTCCCCCCGCGCGCCCTATGGCTGAATGACAACGATCATCAAGCTGGTTCTGGCTTTCGCGCTGCTGACCGCCGCGTTCCAGGGCGCGCGCGCCACCCTGTCCAATTACCAGTTTCAGGACGCCGTGGAGCAGGCCCTGCTGTTCGCGCCCAATGCCACCGATGATGAGCTGGTTCAGCAGGTGATGTCGCTCGCCGATGAGTATGGCCTGCCGGTGGAGGCCGACAACATCGCCATCAGCGAGCGTGCCTCGGACCGCATTGTTGACGTCACCTACAGCACGGACGTGGCGTTTCTCCCCGGCATCATCACGCAGCCGATCACGTTTTCGCCGAGCGCGTCGGTCCGGCTGCTGACCCAGCGGCGACGCTAAACCAGGCGGAGCCGCGCGGCCGCGGCCTGGCGGTTGACCTCCGAGATCAGCCGGCCGGTTTCGTCGCTGGCCGCCGACGTGAACTTCAGGTCGCGCACGCTGGCAAGGTTGATGCGCACGTTGGCCTCGGCGCCAGCGGCTGCCGCCTCGAGTAACCCAATCGCCACGCCCACGTCGCTCACTGCCGAGCGGTTGCCGCTGGCGGCCACCGTGTCAGCGTGCGCCATCGCGGCGGCGCACGCCCGCAAGGTCTGCAGGGGCACGGTCGTGGCGCCTTGCAGCGCTGCCTGGATCGCCGCCGATCGCGCGGCCTTGTCATCGTCAGTGGCCTTGGGCAGCCGATAGGCATTCATCACCAGATCGAAGGCGGCCGCGTCAGCATCGGCCAGTTCGGTCAGCGCGGGAATGAGCGGTTGCAGTGCCTGCCTGGCCACCGCCAGGGCGGCCTTCTCGGCGTCGCTGTTGGTGTTGGACTTCGCGAGGCCGGTCACCATGACGAGCAACCCTGTGCCCATGGCGCCGGCCATGGCCGCCGCCGTGCCGCCGCCAGGTGTCGGGTCGGGACTGGCCAACGCCTCCAGGAACCCCGCCATCGTCATCTCAGCGAACTTCATCAGACCATTCTCCCGCGTTTGACGACCTGGCGGATCACCGGCGCGCCGACGCGGATCAGGTCCGCCAGCGCGCCCTGCACGATGACGGCGTCCAGCTGCTTGCCCGGCTCGAGGCTGCCGATGGTGTCGGCTCGATCGATCGAGGCGGCGGCGTTGATCGTCGCTGCCACCAGCGCCTCTTCGAGGGTCAGGTTCATCCCGAAGCAGGCGAGCGACATCACGAACGGCATCGACGTGGTGAAACCGCCGCCCGGGTTGAGGTCGGTGGCGAGGGCCACGGCGACTCCCTGATCGATCAGCATGCGCGCCGGCGCGAAGCGGCCCAGTTTCAGGAAGAACGCCGCCGCCGGCAGCAAGGTGGCGACCACGCCGCGCTCGGCC
This sequence comes from Acidobacteriota bacterium, assembly GCA_030697165.1. Lineage (NCBI taxonomy): Bacteria > Pseudomonadati > Acidobacteriota > Acidobacteriota bacterium. Next base: position 183,159 of record JAUYQQ010000009.1, on the reverse strand, counting down.
AGGCGCCGGGCGTGGGGTTCGTCCACGAAGATGAGGTGATCGGCTGATCGCGCCCCGACGATCGCGGCCACCGCGGCGCCGCCGCTCAGGCCCAGTTCGTCGGCATGAATGCGCGGCTTGAGCCCGTGGCGAACACCCGCTTCGAGAATCGCCTGTGATTCTTCCGGCGTGAAGACGCCGGTCTCGCAGAAGACATCGCACCACTCGGCCAGTTCCTCACGCGCCACCGCGGGAACCATGTCGTCGATGACATGGCGCACGTAGTCCGCGCGCCGGCCGCGATACTCCACCGGCACCTCGTGGGCGCCCATGAACGTGGCGGTCAGCTCGATGGGTTGACCGGCGGCCAGCGCGCGGATGGCCCGCAGCATTCGCAGTTCGGTCTCGAGGTCGAGACCGTAGCCGCTCTTGGCCTCGGCGGTCGTCGTCCCGAATGCCAGCATCTCGGCCAGCCGGGCCCGCCCGCCTTCGATCAGTTCGTGCTCGCTCGCCGCGCGGGTCGCGGCCACGGTCTTGACGATGCCACCGCCGTCGGCGGCGATCTCGGCATAGGTGGCGCCACCAAGCCGCCGGCGCAGTTCCTCCCGCCGGTCGCCGCCGAACACGAGATGGGTATGGGGATCAACGAAACCGGGAACCACCGTGCAGCCGCGCGCGTCGAGCACCTGCGCAGTTGGCGTGAGGGTCACGACCCGATCGCACTCGTCGGCGGGGCCGACAAAGACCATGCGCCCAGCGAATCCGGCGACCGACCCGCGGGCAATGCCGGAAATGTCGTTCTGGGCCGCGCCGACGCGCGGACCGGGTCCGGCGCAGGTCGCCACGAGGTCGGCATCGTGGATGAGAAAGTCGGCCGTCATTGAGGCCATTGTCGCTCAGGACAGCCCGAGTGCCGAGAACACCGCGGCCGCGTCCATGCCATCGACGTGTACGCGCTTGGCGCGCGAGCGGTCGCCGCTCACAATCCGGATGCTTCGTTTGGGCAGGTCAAGAGCGCCGGCCAGGACGGCGATCAGTTCGGCGTTAGCGGCGCCGTCCACGGGCGCGGCCGCCAGGCGCACCAGCAGTGCCCCGTCGCGCACGCCGGCAATGCCGCTCCGGCCTGCGCGTGGTGCGACGCGCACGTCGAGCAGCTGGCCGCTAGGAGCCTGTCCGCGCAAATCGGCGTTAATCTGTGGCCTAGCCGACCTGGCTGTCGGTCTTGGGCGTGACCTCCGCCGGCCGCGGCGCGGGCGCCGGCGCCGCCTCGACGGCGCGCGGGCGGTGGAGCAGCACGCGCTCTTCGCGCGACCGCGTATCCTGGTCGCGAATGAATTCAAGCGTGCTGTTGAGCGTGCGGACCAGCGCTTCGATGTCGTTTTCGACTTCGCGCCGCTTCATGCGCAAGCCGTCGATTTCCCGCTGGATGTCCTCCACCCGCGTCTGCGACTTCTGCAGCAGCATGTCGGCACGGCCTTCGGCCTCCCGCACGATCAGCGCCGCCTCCGCCTGCGCGTGCTCCTTGATCTCGTCGCCCATCTTCTGGGCGGTGAGCAGCGTGTTGCGCAGGTTGCGTTCCTGCCCGCGGTGTTCGCCGAGCACGGCGTCGAGCTTGGCCACGTCCTGGCGCAGCTTGTCGTTGTCGCGCAGCGCGTTCTCGTAGTCGTCGGCGACCTCGAGCAGGAAGGCCTGCACCTCGCCGCGATCGTAGCCGCGCATCACGGTCTTGAACTGCTGCTGCCGAAGGTCGAGTGGTGTCACTTTCATGTGTAATCCCTGGCGCCGAAGATCGCGGTGCCAACCCGCACCATCGTCGCGCCCTCTTCGATGGCCACCGCGAAATCGTGGCTCATGCCCATGGACAACTCGCGCAACCGGGCCGGCGGCACGCCGCTCTCGCCCAACTGGTCGCGTAACGCCCGCAGCCTGGCGAACCAGGGCCGTGCGTCTTCCGGGTTGTCGGCCAACGGGGGCAGGAGCATCAGCCCCACCAGGCTGGCAGCCCGGCAATTGTCGGCGGCGGCGAAAATCCCGGGGACCAGATCCACCGTGACGCCGTGTTTCGTCTCTTCGAGCGCCAGATCCACCTGGACCATGACGTCGAGCGAGTGGCCGGCGGCCGCGGCCGCCTGGTCAACTTTCTGCAGTAACTCCGCGCTATCGATCGCGTGGATGGCGTGAACGGCCGGCGCGGCCTTCTTCGCCTTGTTCGACTGCAGGTGGCCGATGAGATGCCACCGCAGTCTGGTATCGGCAGATTGGGTGATCTTCTGCAGGGCTTCCTGGACTTTGTTCTCGCCAAAGTCCATCTGCCCCGCCTCGGCGGCGGCCCTGACGGCGTCAATCGGGTGGGTCTTGGAAACGGCGATCAGCCGGACGGAATCCGGCGCGCGGCCGGCACGCCCGGCCGCGTCCGCAATTCGATGGCGGACTTCAGCCAGGCGCCCGGGAATGTGCTCGTACACGCGCTTCTAACTTCTTACAGCTTCTTCAGCTGCGCGATCATCCCCTTGGCCTGCGTGGCGTACTGGCCGTCGGGGGCGAGCTTCACGTAAGTCTCGAAGGCGGCCACCGCGTCGGGCAGCTTGCCTTCGTTCAAGAGCGCCATGCCGAGCTGGTAGTGCGCGTCGGCGTGCTCGGGGCTGGCCTTGATCGTCTCTTCGAACTTGGCCTTGGCCTCGGCGATCTTGCCCTGGTTCCACAGGATGATGCCCTGGTTGAAGCTGGCGTCGGCGTTGCCGCCGCCGCCGGCCGCGGCGGCCTTGGCGCTCATCGCGGCGGCTTCGTCGAAGCGCTTCTGGTTGTTGTACAGGGTCGACAGCGCGTTCATGGCTTCGGTGTAGTCGGCCTTGACCGTGAGCGCCTTGGTCCACGCCGCCTCGGCCGCCTTCTCGTCCTTCTTGGCCAGCTGCGCGACGCCGATGTTGAACAGGCAATCGAAGCAGCCGGGGGACAGGTCGAAGGCGGCCTGGAACCTGGCAATCGACTCGTCGTGGTTGCCGGCGCGGCTGGCGATCACGCCATCTTCGAACGCCTTCTTCAGCTCGGCGGCCTTGGCGTCGTTGTTGGCGGTGGTCGCGGCGGCGAGTACCAGGCTGAGTTCACGCATCTGGCCCAACTTGACGGCCAGTTCAGACTGCGCGGTACCGACCTTCTCGTCGGTCGCGGTCACCCGGTACTGGCCGCCTTCGGTCAGCAACTGGATGAACTCGCCCCGCCGGTCGGTCTTGGTCGTGAGCTTGCGCGCGCCCGTCATCGACTCAATGAGGATGGCGACGCCGACCATCGGCTGGTTCTTGGCGTCCACCACCTTGCCTTTAATCATCGTCGTCTGCGCGACGGCGGCGGGCGCGAACGCCAGCACCAGGAGGGCGCACAGGATAGGAGCGATCCGGGCCGTGAAATTGTGTGTCATATGCGATCTGCCTCAGGTCTTCAGTGTACGTCACCCGGCGAAAAATCGAGACACCGCGTCCAGGTTCTGGGTGACCGGTGCCGGCGGAAATGAATCGAGAAAGCGCCGGCCGTAGCCCATGGTCCGCAGGCGCGGATCGAGCACGGCCAGCACGCCGCGGTCGCTGCGATGGCGGATCAGCCGGCCGAGGCCCTGCAGCATGGCCAGGATCGCCAGCGGTACCTGGTACTCCTGGAAGGCATCGCCGCCTTCAGCCGTGATCGCCTCGATGCGGGCGGCGGTAATGGGGTCGCCGGGCGAGGCGAACGGCAGCTTGTCGATGATCACGCAGCTCAATTGCTCGCCCACCACGTCCACGCCCTGCCAGAACGACGAAGTGGCCAGCAGCACCGCGTTGGGCGTGGTCCGGAACTGCGACAGCAGCACGCTGCGCGGCGCCGTGCCCTGGACGATCAGCGGGTACGGAAGCTCCAACTCGACGCGCTCGCGCACCAGGCGCAGCATGGCGTAACTCGTGAACAGGACGAAGGCGCGGCCCTCGCTCCGCCGCAACAGCTCGAGCACCTCACGGGCGACCGCTTCGCCGTAGTCGGGAGACTTGGGTGCCGGCATTTGGCGCGGGAGGTACAGGATGGTCTGCTCGGTGAAGTCGAACTCCGACGGCACCACCATCTGGTTCGCGTCATCGGCGCCGAGGCGCCGCTTCACGTACTCGAACGAGCCGGCGATGGTCAGCGTGGCCGACGTGAGTACAGTGGCGCGCATGCGATCGAGCAGCTGCTCGCGGATGATGGCCGAGACATCAATTGGCGCCGCGCGCAGGAACACGCCGCGGTTGCGCGTCTCCAGGAAGTACACGAACGACGGGTTCGAGGCCTCGAGCAGGAACGACAGGCCTTGCCGCATTTCGGCGGCCCGGCGCGCCAGCGTGGCGGCCTCTTCGTTGACGACGTTGCCGTTGGCGCTCGAGCCGGCGGCCCGCGTCAGGTCGTGCTCGACGGCGTCGAGCCCGCTAATCAGCCCCAGCCCATCGTCGATGATGTCGCCGAACCATTCGCCGTTGATGCGCAAGCGCTCGTCGCCGCCGCCTCCTGCCCTGAGCGAAGTCGAAGGGCTGGATTGCCGCGCCAGGGCCAGCCGGCCGAAGAACTCGCGCGCATGATCGTCGACCCGGCGCAGCGACCGGCGGAGGTCTGAGTTGGTGTCCTCGACCATGCCCAGGTTCACCGCGCGTTCGCCGTCGCGGACCAGGTCGTCAACGCGGTAGTTGCTGATGGCGACGCCGAAGTACTGCGTTGCCACGTCTTCGAGCTGGTGGGCTTCGTCGAGCACCGCGTAGTGACACTCGGGGATCACTTCGCCGTAGCTGCTTTGCCGCACCGAGGCGTCGGCGCACAGCAAGTGGTGGTTGACGATCACCACGTCGGCCTCGGCGGCGCGCTGGCGCATCCGGGTGACGTAGCACTCGGAGTACTGCGGGCAGTCGTTGCCGAGGCAGGTTTCGGCCGTGGCCGACACGTCGTGCCAGGTGGCCGAGTCTTCGGGGAGGTCACGCAACTCGGCGCGGTCGCCGGTCTCGGTGACGTGACGCCACTCGTCCACCATCGACACGAAGTCGTGAGGCACGGCGGGTGACGCGCGCAGTTGATCGAGGCGGTGCAGGCACAGGTAGTTGGCGCGGCCCTTCATGTAGGCGGCCTTGAACGGCACGCCCAGCGCCTCGCGCAGCACCGGCAGGTCCTTGAAGTAGATCTGTTCCTGGAGGTTCTTGGTGCCGGTCGAGACCAGCACGCGCTGCCGGCTCAGGATCGCGGGGACGAGATAGGCGAGCGTCTTGCCCGTGCCGGTACCGGCCTCGGCCAGCAGGACGCCACCTTCGCTCAGCGTTTCGGCGACAGCCAGCGCCATGGCGCGCTGGCCGGCGCGCGGCTCGAACTGATCCACCGCCCGCGCCAGCACGCCCTCGTCCGCGAAGGCCGCCTCGACGGCGGAGACTAGTGGAATGTCCGATCGATCTTGCATCGGGCCGTTCCGTAGGAACGGCCCCAGCACGTTGGCTGAGCGACGATCCTGACACTGTGTAATCGGTTGATACGCTCCATTAGGCCCGGCGTTCCGGGTACAGCGGGAACTTCCGGCACAACTGCTCGACTTCTGTCTTGATCATCGTCAGCGCGGCCGTGTCCTCTGGTGAGGCGAGCGCGCGCGAGATGAAGCCGGCGACCTCGTCCATCTGCGCTTCGCCCATGCCGCGCGTGGTCACCGCCGGCGTGCCCAGGCGCACGCCGCTGGCCACCATCGGCGGGTTCTTGTCGAAGGGGATGGCGTTCTTGTTGACGGTGATGCCGGCCTGGCCGAGCGCCGCTTCGGCGACCTTGCCGGTGATGCCCTTCGAGAACGTATCGACCAGCACGATGTGGTTGTCGGTGCCACCGCTGACAATGCGGAAGCCGGCCGCGGTCATGGCCGCCGACAGTCGCCTGGCGTTGGCCACCAGCTGCTTTTGGTAGTCCTTGAACTCCTGGGTCGCGGCCTCGCGGAAGCACACCGCCTTGGCCGCGATGATGTGCATCAGGGGTCCGCCCTGCACGCCGGGGAACACCGTGCGGTCGAGGTCCTTCGCGTACTGCTCGCGGCAGAGCACCATGCCGCCGCGCGGCCCGCGCAGCGTCTTGTGGGTGGTGGTGGTGACGAAGTCGGCGTGCGGCACGGGGCTGGGGTGCTGGCCGCCGGCGACGAGGCCGGCGATGTGAGCCATGTCGACCATCAGCGGCGCGCCGACGGCGCGGGCGACCTTGCCCATGCGCTCGAAGTCGAACGCCCGCGGGTAGGCGCTGGCGCCGGCGATGATCATTTTCGGCTTGTGCTCGTGGGCGAGCCGCTCGAACTCGTCATAATCGAGCCGCTCGTCGTCCTGGCGCACGCCGTAGGGGACGATGGTGTAGAGCTTGCCGGAGAAGTTGAGCGGGTGGCCGTGCGTGAGGTGGCCGCCGTGGGCGAGGTTCATGCCGAGCACCACGTCGCCGGGCTTCAGCAGCGTGAAGTAGACCGCCATGTTGGCCTGCGCGCCCGAGTGCGGCTGCACGTTGGCGTGATCGGCGCCGAACAGCGCCTTGGCGCGGGCGATCGCCAGCGTCTCGGCGACATCGACGAACTCGCACCCGCCGTAGTAGCGCTTGCCGGGATAGCCCTCGGCGTACTTGTTCGTCATCACCGAGCCGGCGGCTTCGAGCACGGCGCTGCTGACGAAGTTTTCCGACGCGATCAACTCGAGGCCGTCGGCCTGGCGGTCGGTTTCGTGGGCGATGGCCGCGGCAATTTCGGGGTCGGCCTGCGCGAGGGTACGTTGCATCAAGGGAAGAGTCATGTGGGAATACTGATTCTAACAGGTGACAACAGTGCAGGGTGCCTAAGGTGCCTAGAGGGTAGCAGGGTGCCGGGGTGCCCGGGTGGCGGCGCGGCAAGCTAGAATCGCGCATGCACATCGCGCTCGCTGCCGATCACGCAGGGTTTCATCTCAAGGATTCGCTGAAACGGATGCTCGAGGAAATGGGCGTCACCTACGAGGACTTCGGCACGACGTCCGCGGAGTCGGTGGACTACCCGGATTATGCCCAGGCGGTGGCTGGAGCGGTTGCGAGCGGCAAGTTCGGACGCGGCATCCTGGTGTGCGGGACCGGCGTCGGGATGGCGATTGCCGCCAACAAGGTGGCCGGCGTCCGCGCCGCGCCGGTGGTCGATATCGACACCGCGAAGCTGGCGCGTGAGCATAACGACCTGAACGTGCTGACGCTCGGTGCCCGCGTCACGCCCGAAGCCCGCGCCCGCGAGATCGTCAAGGTGTTCCTCACGACGCCATTCGAGGGCGGCCGCCACGCGACCCGCGTCGGCAAGATTCACCAGATTGAGAAGTAGCCGCAGCACCTTAGGCACCCTAGGCACCTTAGGCGCATGACACTATAGAGACGTGCCGCCCACTGCAATCGTCAACGCCAAGGGCGAGGATCGCATCCGCGGCGGTCATCCCTGGATTTACCGCTCCGACGTCATGGACGTCGCCCACGTCGAGCCCGGCATTGTTGTCAACGTCCGCGGGCCGCGCGATCGGGACCTGGGTCATGCGCTGTTCAGCGACCAGTCGCAGATCACCCTGCGCATGATCTCGCGCGACGATCGCGTGATCGACGAGGCGTTCTGGCGCGAGCGCCTCTCGGACGCGATCGGGTTTCGCGAGATCCTCGAGATCGATGCGACCGCGTACCGCCTGGTGCACGGCGAGGCGGATCTGCTGCCGTCGCTGATCGTCGATCGCTACGACGACTACCTGGTGATCCAGACGCTGTCGCAAGGCATGGATCGGCTGACGCCGACCCTCGTACCACTGCTGGTGGAACTGACTGGGGCGAAGGGCGTGCTCGCCCGCAACGACCCGAAAGTGCGGCTGCTCGAGGGCCTCGAGCAGAAAGTGGCGGCCGTACACGGCGCGGTGCCCGAGACCATCAGTGTGCGCGAGGGCGCGGTGAATTACGATGTCGATCCGTGGCGCGGGCAGAAAACCGGGCTGTTTCTCGATCAGCGCGAGAACCGGGAAGCCGCCGCGCGCTATGCGCACGGCGCGTTGCTCGATTGTTTCAGCTACCACGGCGGCTTCGCGCTGGCGCTGGCCCCGCGCTGCCAGACTGTGGAGGCGCTCGACGTCTCGGCCGACGCGGTGGCCCGGATCACGGCCAACGCCGCCGCCAACGGCCTCGCCAACGTGACCGCGCGCGAAGCCAACGTCTTCGACGAGCTGCGGCACCTCGAGCGCGACGGCGCCCGCTACGACACCATCGTCCTGGACCCGCCGGCGTTCGCGAAGAACAAGGCGTCGGTGACCAATGCGCTGGCCGGCTACAAGGAAATCAACCTCCGGGCCCTGCGGCTGCTGGCCCCGGGCGGCTACTTGATCACGTGCAGCTGTTCGTACAACGTCGACGAAAGCATGTTCGCCCAGGCCGTGTTCGCCGCCTCAGCCGATGCCCATATCCCCGTAACCGTCGTGGAAAAACGCATGCAGGGACGTGACCACCCCGTCCTTTTAGGCGTTCCCGAGACCTACTACTTGAAGTGCCTCGTCCTGCGTAAACTCGCCTAAAATAAGCGTGCTGCGGTGGATAAACGTTGCGGGCAGCATTCGCGTAACTGATGGCAGCCATGAGGTTACCGCAGGGATGACAGGGGGGTACATAGCGTGTACACTCCCCAACCGCGAACTGTAGGTCTGATAAATCTTTCGAAGGGGAAGAAGATGGCTAACGGTATCTTCGGCCGGGTAATGAGTGGAGCGGTGGGCATGATGGGCCTTCTGGCTCTTCCTGCAACACTCGCAGCTCAGACGACCGCAACGCCGACGTTCACGAAGGACGTCGCGCCGATTTTCCAGAACAAGTGCGAGTCGTGTCACCGTCCGGATTCGATTGCCCCGTTCTCGCTGATCACCTACGAGGAGACGCGTCCGTGGGCGCGTTCGATTCGTGATCGCGTGGCGTCGCGCAACATGCCGCCCTGGCACATCGACAAGTCGGTCGGCATCCAGCACTACAAGGACGACCGGTCGCTCAGCGACAAGGAAATCGACACGATCGTCCGCTGGGCGTCCAACGGCGCGCCGAAGGGCGAGATGACGGACATGCCCGCCCCCAAGAAGTGGGAAGAAACCAACGGCTGGAACTACGCCAGCAAGTTTGGCGGCCCGCCCGACCTGATCATCTCGTCGCCGAAGTACACGCAGAAGGCCGTGGCCATGGACGCCTGGTACAAGCCGGTCAGCGACACCGGCCTGACCGAGCCCCGCTGGGTGCGTGCCATCGAGATGCGTCCCACCACCATCAAGGGCCGCAAGATCACGCACCACGCGCTGGCCTACCTGATGCAGAACGATAAGGAAGCCCAGGCGCTCCTGAGCGATCCCGATGCTGACAGCGGCGCGGGCCTGTTCATGGAGTGGGCGGTCAACAAGCAGGGCGAGTTGATGCGCGCGAACACCGGCAAGCTGATGCTGCCCGGCTCGAAGATCCGCTGGGACATCCACTACAGCGCCGGTGGCGAAGACATCACCGACAACGTCGAGCTCGGCATCTACTTCTACCCGAAAGGCCAGGAGCCGAAGTACCGGACCGCGCTCTCGCTCTATAGCGGCGTCACCGGCGGCAACCGCCAGCTCGACATCGCGCCCAACGCGATCAGCGTCGGCCAGAACTTCCACGTGATGCGCCGCGCCGGCCGCGTCGAGAACTTCCAGCCCCACATGCACCTGCGCGGCAAGGCCCAGATGGTCGAAGCCATCCTGCCCAACGGCCAGCAGATGGTGCTCGGCCACGTCAACCGGTTCGAGTTCAACTGGATGAACAACTACGTGTTCGACGATGACTACGCGCCCCTGCTGCCGAAGGGCACGATCATCAAGATCACCTCGTGGCACGACAACACCGCCGCCAACAAGAACAACCCCGACCCCAACCAGTGGGTTGGCTGGGGCGACCGCACGGTCGACGAAATGGCGCACGTCTGGATCAACATCACCTACATGGGCGATGACGACTTCAACAAGGAAGTCGAAGCGCGCAAGGCGCGGCTGGCCGCGGCGACCGATCGCCAGCAGCAGTAGACCAGGATCATGTCATTCGTGAGCCTAAGGCGCGTCGCGGCGGCGGTAGCTATCGCCGGCACCCTGATGGTGTCGGGCGCCGCTGCCCAGCAGGAACTGGTCATGGAGCCCCTGAAAGATTCGGGGCTGAACGTCTATCCGGCCTTCGAAGGCTGGTACCAGAACGAGGATGGTACGTACACGCTGCTGATCGGGTACTACAACCGCAACAAGAAGCAGGTGCTGGACGTGCCGATCGGTCCGGCCAACCGCATCGAGCCCGGCGGCCCCGACCAGGGCCAGCCCACGCACTTCGTGGTCGGCCGCGGCTGGGGCACCATCGCCATCAAGGTGCCCAAGGACTTCGGCGACAAGAAGCTGACCTGGACCCTGACCACCAACGGCAAAACCGTCTCTGTGCCGTTCGGCATCACCAAGGGCTACCAGATCGAGCCGTACCTGGATGCCGCCATGGGCAACAAGCCGCCGGTCTTCAAGTTCTCGGAAAACGGTGAAGCCCTGACCGGTCCGCCCAAGCCGCTCTCCGCCGCGCCCGTCCTGGCCGGCGTCGTCGGCGAGCCCGTGACCATCAGCGCCTGGCTGACCGACGACGGGCACGAGGAGCCGGCTGTCGGCGGCGCGGTGGCCCCGGCCCCTGGCGGCGCGCCGGCGCCGCCCCGCCGTCCGCGCATCAGCGCCACCTTGACCAAGTACCGGGGCCCCGGCGACATCACCTTCGCCAACGCCCGGCCGTCGGTCGAGAAGGACAAGATCTCGACGACCGCTACTTTCTCGATGCCGGGTGAGTATGTCATCCGCCTCGAAGGCAACGACTCGTCCGGCGTCGGTGGCGGCGGCTTCCAGTGCTGCTGGTCGACGGCGTATGTGAAAGTGAACGTCAAGGCCGCCAGCACCAGCGGCCAATAGCGAACGGCCCCAGCGAACTGCCTTCGCGTCAGCGAAGAGCGGCACTATCCGGAGCCGCGATCCATAACCGGATCGCGGCTTATTCATTTTCCGCACGCATTACAAAATACTGGATTACAACCCCAGACATGCACACGAGTAAACTCTCGCGTTGGCTTGGCCGCGAGGCATCGCCTGGCTCTCAGGTGAACCCAGCGGCTGATTGGGGGAAATAGATGGCGCTCAGGTTTCTTGCAAGAACGTTCGTACTTGTACTGGCAAGCCTCGTACTCGTGCCGGCGATCGCGCGCGCGCAGAGTGTGTTCACGGGGACAGTGAAAGACACGTCGGGCGCGGTGATGCCTGGGGTGACGGTGGAAGCCGCGAGCCCGGCCCTGATCGAGGGCGTGCGTTCGGCGATCACCGATGCCAACGGCAGCTATCGCATCAGCGACCTGCGTCCTGGCACCTACAAGCTCACCTACACGCTGCCGGGCTTCAACACCGTGATTCGCGACGGCGTCGAACTGCAGGGCAACTTCGTCGCGACCATCAACATCGACCTGTCCGTTGGCACGCTGCAGGAATCGGTCACTGTCTCCGGCGCCTCGCCGGTGGTGGACGTGCAGAGCAACGCCAAGCAGCAGGTGCTGACGCGCGATGTGCTGAGCGCGGTGCCGACCGCCGGCACCATCCAGGGCCTGGGCCAACTGGTCGTCGGCGTCACGCTGAACGTGCCCGACGTGGGCGGCTCGCGCGCGATGCAGCAGACCTATTTCGCCGTGCGCGGCCAGGGCGGCGCGCAGACGGTGGTGCTGGTGGACGGCATGATGACCAACGGCCTGATGGGCGACGGCGCCGTGCAGGCGTACCACAACGAATCGATGACGCAGGAAGCGGTCTACCAGACGGCCGGCGGCAACGCCGAGACCCTGACCGGCGGCGTCAACATGAACCTGATTCCCAAGGACGGCGGCAACCAGTTTCGCGGCGGCGCCAAGGGCTTCAAGTCACCGTCCGGGTGGCAGGGCGACAACCTGACCGACGACCTGCGGGCGCTCGGCGTCACCGGCGTCGACAAGATCTCGAACTTCTACGAGTGGAACGTCGAACAGGGCGGACCCATCGTCAGGAACAAGCTGTGGTTCTTCGGCGCGTTCCGCAAGGCTCGCTACGACCGGCCCATTGCCAACACGTTTGCGATCCCGGCGGGCCAGAATGTGCCCGCGGCCTTCGCCGCCTGCCGGGCCAATCCCGACAGTTGTGAGCAGGGCGTCTCGGACGAGAAGATGGACAACCCGGTCGTGCGCCTGACGTGGCAGGCATCAGAGCGCAATAAGGTGGCCGTCTATATGGACCGCGCGCTGCGGTTGCGCGGCCACGCCATGGGCGCCTTGACCGATCAGAACACGGCGTCGGTGATCTGGAACACGCCGACCTTCGCCACGGGCTCGATCAAGTGGACCTCGACGTTGTCGTCGAAGCTGCTGCTCGAGTTGGGCTACTCCGGCAATCGGGAGCGCTACGACAACCTGTATCAGCCCGGCATTCTGGCCGAGCGCAACACCGCCGACTGGTATCGAAACGTCCGCAAGAACGACAACAGCACCGGCCTGCTGTGGGGAGCCTCGGGCGCGCAGCTGGGCAACTATCCAGACCGCTACAACCTCCAGGGCGCGGTCTCGTATGTCACCGGCGCACACACCATCAAGGTGGGCGGCGCCTGGCAAACCGGCAAGTACATCCGCTACAACAACGCCAACGCGGATCTCTACCAGACCTACAACAACGGCAATCCGCTGCAGGTGACGGTCTTGAACACGCCGCTTCGAACCGGTGAAGACCTGAACGCCAGTCTCGGCTTCTTCGCCCAGGACACGTGGAACCTCGATCGCCTGACCTTGAATCTTGGCCTGCGCTTCGACTACAACAAGCAGACCATCCGGGGCCAGGAGGCCCAGGTCGGCCGATTCGCCAACAGCCCTGCGTACAGTTCGTTCCAGGCGGTTCCGACGTGGCAGGATTTTTCGCCTCGGCTCTCGCTCGTCTACGACTTGTCGGGCGACGGTCGCACCGCCGTGCGGGCCGGCCTCAACAAGTTCGTGACCGCCCAGACGACGGGGTTCTCGCAGCTTTACAACCCGACGGCCCTGACGACCGCCACGCTGCCGTGGACCGACGTGAATGGTGACGACATCGCGCAGGGCGAACGCGGCTGCGTCTACCTGACCGCCGGATGTGAGATCAACTTCGCCAACCTGTCCCCGAATTTCGGCGTGCGGTCGCTGTCGACGCCGGATCCCGGGCTCAAGCGCCCCTACTCGCTGCCGATTAACGTCGGGGTGACGCACGAGCTATTCTCCGGGTTCTCCGTGGCGGCCGAGTATTACCACATCTCGTTCAGGAACATCACGATGCGCACGAACTCGCTGCTGAACGAGGCCAGCTACAACCGCTTCGAAGTGGTCAGCCCCCTCGACGGCAGCGTGATCCCTGCCTGGGTGATCAAGCCCGAGTTCCGCGGCCAGGTCGCAAACATCGACAGTACCAACAGCGACATGAAGCGCAGCTACAACGGCATGGACATTAACTTCAATGCGCGCATGGCCCGCGGGGTCCGCGCGTTCGGCGGCTTCAACCTCGAGCGCAGCCTCAACAATGTCTGTGCCGCAGCGGCGAGCGACCCCAATCGGTCGCTGTACTGCGACCAGTCGGAGAGCGGCATTCCGTGGCAGAAGCAGGTCAAGGCCACCGTGGTCTACCCGCTGCCGTTCTGGGGCGTGTCGGTCAGCGCCTCGTGGCAGAACCTGAACGGCTACCTCACCGGCACCGCCGCGCAGGCCTACGGCGGCTTCACGGCCGGCACCGGGTTCGACCGTCCCAACGGCCAGGGTACTTTCTGGCAGCTGACTTCGGCCACGCGCTACGCCGCCAACTGTACGGGTCCCTGCACGCCGGGTGGGCTGGTGCTGCCCGCGCTCGCCGCCAGCGGCGTGGCTAACCTGCAGGTGCCGCTCGTGGCGCCCGAAACCGAGTTCACCCCCCGCATCAACCAGGTGGACTTCTCGTTCAGCAAGCGAGTCGAGTTCGGCGCGTTCCGGATGACGCCGAAGGTTGACCTCTTCAACGCCCTGAACTCGGACGACTACTCCTCGGTTTCGTCGGTGCAGTTCGGCGCGGCCGCCTACATGCGGCCTTCCGTAATCCTCCAGGGCCGCATCATCCGCGTTGGTGTGGATATGACCTGGTAAGACTCGGATGTAGCGTCCGGCTTTAGCCGGACCGGGAAGGGCGGGGGCTTAAAACACCCCCGCCGTTCTTTTTCTTCCTATACTGAAGCCACCCGATGTTGCTCCACCTCGCTCTGGCTCTACAGTTGGCGGCTGTCGCCGATTTGACGGGCAAGGCCGTCGATCCACTCGTCCGGCCAGCCGGTCAGGGCGCCAGCGTCCTGATCTTTGTGACCACCGACTGCCCGATCTCCAATCGCTACGCGCCAGAGATCCAGGACCTCGCGGCGAAGTTCGCGACGCGGGGCTTTGCCTTCACGCTGGTGTATCCGGCGGCCACCGATACGCCCGCGGTAATCGGCGAACACATGAAGAAGTTTGGCTATGCCATCCCCGCCGTGCGCGATACCGCACAGGAGTTGGTGAAGCACACCGGGGTGAAGGTGACACCGGAGGTGGCCGTCATCGGCGCCGGCGGACAGGTGTTGTACCGGGGCCGGATCGACGACCGCTACATTGATTTCGGCAAGGACCGGCCGCAGCCCACCGAACGCACGCTGGAACGCGCGCTCGAGGCCGTTGTGCAAGGCAAGCCGGTTGCCGTGCGCGAGACACAAGCTGTGGGATGTTTCCTGGGGGATCTAATCAAGTGACCCCTACCGTTCGGAGAGCGACGGCTTTAGCCGTCGCTGTGACAGTCGTGGCGATGGCTGAAGCCATCGCCCTCCAAGCGTCTGCCAGCGCGCAGGACGTGACTTTCACAACAGACATCGCGCCGATCGTCTTCAAGTCGTGCGTATCGTGTCATCGCAAGGGCGGTCCGGCGCCGTTTGCCCTCACCACGTACGACGAGGTGCGCCGACGCGCGACGCAGATTGCCACGGTCACCAAGAGCCGCTTCATGCCGCCATGGAAGGTGGAGCCCGGCGTTGGCCACTTCGTGGGACAGGACCCGCTGAACGACGAGCAGATCGCCCGGCTCGAGACGTGGGCGGCCGCTGGCGCGCCGGAGGGTGATCCGGGTGCGCTGCCGGCGCTGCCGAAACTGCCCGACGGCTGGCTACTGGGACAACCGGACCTGATCGTGAAGCCATCGCGCGCGTACACGCTGGCGCCGCAGCCGACCGACGCGTTTCGCATCTTCGCCATCCGCCTGCCCGTGACGAAGCGAACCTACGTTCGCGGCATCGAGTTTCACCCCGGCAATCCGCGGGTGGTGCATCACGCCAACATCCGCATCGATCGCACGGATGCCACGCGCAAGTTGGACGAGGCGGATCCGCTGCCCGGGTACGACGGCCTGATGCCGCGATCGGCCGAGTACCCCGATGGCCACTTCCTTGGCTGGACCCCTGGCCAGGTCGCGCCCCTCGTGCCGCCCGATCTGGCGTGGACGCTCGAGCCGGGCAGCGACTTGGTGGTGCAGTTGCACCTGCAGCCGAGCGGAGCGGTGGAACAGGTGTTGCCCGAGATCGGCTTGTACTTCAGCGACCAGCCGCCCACGCGGACACCGACCATCCTGCGGTTGGGTTCCCAGGCCATCGAGATTCCGCCTGGCGAGCCGCGCTATGTGATTCGCGATGCCTACACGCTGCCGGTCGATGCCGACCTGCTGGCGGTGCAGCCGCACGCCCACTACCGCGCCCGCAAGATCCGCGGCACGGCGCACCTGCCGGACGGGACGTCGCGCGTGGTGATGCACATCACCGACTGGGACTTCCGCTGGCAGCATGTCTATCGCCACGCTACGCCGATTCGCCTGCCGAAGGGCACGCGGCTGTCGATGGAGTACACCTACGACAATTCGGCCGACAACATCCGCAATCCTGAGCTGCCGCCTGCCAAGGTCTACTGGGGCCAGCGTTCGAAGGACGAGATGGGCGACCTCTGGTTCCAGTTGCTCGCGGCCAACGACCGCGACCGCCAGCTGATGCGCGATCAAATCGCAACCAAGATGACCGTCGAGGACATTGCCGGCTACGAAACGATGCTGCGCGTGGATCCCAGTGACGTCGAGCTGCACGACGATGTGGCGTTGCTGTACATGGGGATCGGGCAGATGGCGCCGGCAATCCGGCACTTCGAGGCGACCGTGACGCTCAAGCCCGATTCGGCGGCGGCTCGCTTCAACCTGGGCACCGCCCTGGCCCAGGCCGGCCGCCTCGATGATGCGACTGCCGCTTTCCGTGCCGCTCTCGCTCGCCGTCCCGATTACGCGCTGGCGCACAACAACCTGGGGCAGGTATTGCTCGCGCAGGGAAAGACGGGTTATGCCTTGAAGCATCTGCAGGAAGCGGTTCGCCTCGACCCGGCGAACCCGCAGGCGCTGTTTGGATTGTCCGAAGCCTACGCGATGAGCGGGTCGTTCGACCTGGCGATTGAGATGATCGATCGAGCCATCAAGCTGCCCATGCCCGAGGCCCTGGCGCCGCGCGTGCTGGCGAGGCGCGCCGAGTATCTCAGGCGCCTGCCGCAATAACTGATGTGGCGTCCGGCTTTAGCCGGACCGTGCTATCAGCGAGCGGATCCCATCGGCGCGACAATCTTCTGAACCAGCGGCTCCAACTGCTCCATGGTCAACTGCCCCGGGTTGTACTTCGAGACGTTGCCCGCCCGATCAATCAGCACCAGCGTGGGCGTCGTCGAGACGCCGTACTGCGCGAAAATCTGCTCGCTGATTGGCACCGGGATGTTCTTCATCCACGGGTAGTCGCTGTCGCGGACACCCGTGAGATAGGTCAGCTCCTCGTCCGGACCGGCCGGCTGGCGCTTGGCGACGTAGCCGTAGAACTTGGTCGGCGCCACCAGCGTCAAGCCGGTGCTCTTGTACTTCTCCAGCAGTGTTGCGAGGACCGGCCCCTGGGCCTTGCAGTCGGGGCACCAGTGCGCCCACAGGTAGAGGATCACCGGCTTGCCCTTGAGCGCCGCCATCGCCGGCGGCGCCGCGCCAATCCACTTCGGGCTGTCCACGGGAAACGCCGTCGAGCCCTCGAGGCTCAGCAGGTTGACGTTCTTGTTGAGGCGTTCGACGATCGACGTGTCCTGGTAGGTGTCGAGTTCGCGGCGCAGGTAGAGGACGGCCTCGGAACGGCGGCCCTGTCCTGCCGAGGCGAGCGCGGTCACTTCGATGGCCGCGCCCAGGGCAATCGGCAACCGCGCCTCATCGTCCAGTTTCCGCGTCTTCAGTTGCTCCTCGACGATTTCGTAGGTGCGGGCGGCATAGGTCATGGCCGCGTCGTAGTTCTTGGCGGCGACCGCGCCGCGGCCGAGCCACGAAAAAGCTTCGATGGCGATTGGCGTCGTGCCGTTGGCGGCCATGTCGTCGAGCACCAGCTTCTCGGCCTTGACGAAGTCGTTCTCGCCGATGGCCGCGCGCACTTTCTGGACGATCGTCTGCGGCGGCGCGGCAGGCTTCGCAGCGTCTTGCGCGAAAGAAGACGAGGCGACAATCAGAGACAAGAGCAGCGCCGGGAGTATGCGGGTCATCCGCCGAGGATATCGCAAACTGCGATATAAACCTCGGATGCCCCGCTCCCTACGCACGTTTGCACTGGTGGCCGTCCTGGCCCTGGTTCTTGTTCAGCTGCCTGTCACCGCGCAGTCGCCGGGTCTTCGCGGATTTCCAGACGATGCCGTCGCCGCGCAGCGGGCGCGCGAGGCGCAGTTCAGGAAGATCCCCGACGCGGCGCGGCTCAAGGAGTACATGGAGGCCATGGCCGGCGAGTCGCACGTGGCCGGTCAGCCGTCTTCGAAGAAGGTGGCCGAGTACGCGCTGGCCAGGTTCACGTCGTTCGGCCTCGACGCGCGCATCGAAGAGTTCGAGGCGATGATGCCGTGGCCCGTGGAAACGAGCGTTGAGCTGGTGGCGCCGGTCAAGCATTCGCTGCTGCTCAAGGAGCCGGTGCTGCCGGAAGATCCCGACTCTGGCGACCAGACGCCCGTCTACAACGCCTATTCGGCCGATGGCGACGTGACCGGCGAAGTGGTCTACGTGAACTACGGCATGCCGGCCGATTACGAGCGACTGAAGGAGCTTGGCATCAGCGTCAAGGGCAAGATCGTGCTGGCACGCTACGGCGCCGGCTGGCGCGGCATCAAGCCCAAGGTGGCGTATGAGAATGGCGCCATCGGTTGCCTGATCTATTCCGATCCTCGAGACGATGGCTACTTCCAGGGCGAGGTCTATCCGAACGGTCCTTATCGCCCCGAGTTCGGCGCGCAGCGCGGCAGTGTGATGGACATGCCGATTCACCCGGGCGATCCTCTCACTCCCGGCTGGGGCAGCGAGGCCGGCGGCAAGAAGCTCCGGATGGAGGAATCGCAGACCATCATGAAGATTCCGGTGCTGCCAATCGGCTACGGCGACGCGCTGCCGATCCTGAAGCAGTTGAAAGGGCCGGTCGCCCCGGTCGAATGGCGGGGCGCGCTGCCAGTGACGTATCACCTTGGCCCCGGCCCGGCGCAGCTGCACATGAAGCTGTCGTTCGAGTGGAAAAACCGTCCGCTCTACAACGTGATGGTGACCATTCCCGGCACCACGCGCGTCGACGAATGGGTGATCTTCGGCAACCATCACGACGCGTGGGTGATGGGCGCCGACGATCCGATCAGCGGCGCCTCGTCTTTGATGGAGACGGCCCGCGGTCTTGGCGAATTGCTCAAGACCGGCTGGCGGCCCTCGCGCACGATCAAGATCGCGTTGTGGGATGGCGAAGAGTGGGGCTTGCTCGGATCGACCGAGTGGGCCGAGAAGAACAACGCCGAGCTCAAGCAGAAGGCGGCGGTCTACATCAACACTGACGGCACGGGTAAGGGTTGGCTGAATGCCGGCGGTTCGCACGGCTTGCAGCAGTTCCTCGGCGAAGTGGCCAAAGAGATCATGGATCCGCGCACCGGCAAGCCGGTGTTCGACGAGGGCCGCCGCCGCGCCATCCTGGGCCACCCGGAGTCCGAGCGCAAGGCAGCGGAGGCCGATCCGTCGTTCCGCATTGCCCCACTCGGATCGGGCTCGGACTTCACGCCGTTCCTGCAGCACCTCACGCTGTCGTCGCTCAACGTCAGTTTCGGCGGCGAGAGCCCGGGTGGCGTGTACCACTCCGCGTACGACACCATCAAGTGGTACCAGACCTATTCGGACACCGACTACAGCTACGGCCGCACGCTGGCGCAGTTGACCGGCACGCTGATCCTGCGCCTGGCCGATGCGCCGGTGCTGCCGTTCCAGTTCACCGACACGGCCGACACGCTGATGCGCTACGTGGTCGAGCTCGAAGCGCTGGCGGCGACGAAGAAGGAGTCGAACGTGGACCTGCGGCAGGTGCGTTCGGCGGTGGAGAAGCTGCGCGATGCCGGCCGCGCGTTCGAGAAGGCCTACGGTTCGCTCGGTCGCGCCAACACGCAAGCGCTGCAGGCACGCAAGGATCTGCAGGCGCTCAACCAGTTGCTGATCACGTCAGAGCGAAAACTGGGAAACACCGAAGGCCTGCCCCGTCGCGAGTGGTTCAAGCACCAGATCTACGCGCCGGGCTTCTACACCGGCTACGGTGTGAAGACCATGCCTCAGATTCGTGAGGGACTGGAAGAAGGCCGCTTTACCGAGGCGCAAGGCGGCGTGCGCACCGTGTCGTCAGCCGTGAACGCCCTGGCCGCGCAAGTGGAAGAAGCGACGAAGGCGTTGCAGCAGGCGGTGAAGTAGACTCCGCCTAGTTATGTGGCGTCCGCCTTTAGGCGGACCAGGAAGCGGTCGTAGAGGTGGGTCTTCAGACCCGCCGCCCGTTGTAGGGCGCCCCTTTTATGGGGCGCCGTTCGGTCAGTCCAGGCATCTCGCCATCGGACTCCGCGCCCGCTCCGCAACGGCTGTCAACTCGCCGCTCGCTCTGGAGGTGGAGGCAACCCCTTCTTGGGGTTGCCTATCTCGTTG
This sequence comes from Acidobacteriota bacterium, assembly GCA_030697165.1. NCBI lineage: Bacteria > Pseudomonadati > Acidobacteriota > Acidobacteriota bacterium. The sequence goes on along the minus strand of JAUYQQ010000009.1, from coordinate 163,084 downwards.
CGCTCGCAGCGAGTTGTCTGTAAGCAACCTGCCCGTCGGGGCGATGTTGATTCCCTCTGTCCAAACAGTGACCGGCCGCCCCGACTCCCGCCGGCTGCGCGGGCGCTCCGCCCGACGACGAGACTCGATGGCGGGCACAGAGATGATGCAATTCGCCCGTTTGTACCCAGCGCGGGTGTTGTCGATGGTGTTCATCGACGCTGCGGTCGACCCCGCTGCGGCCTGGCGCGTCATGATGAAGGATCCTCAGGGGCCTCCGAAGTCGCCTGTCGGATCTGTTTCGGAGCAGATTGACCGGTGGTGGAACACACACCCGTCAGACTTCGCGGCAGTTCGGGTGCCTGCCTTGGCCCTGTTCGCCATCCAAGACCGTCATCCTTACCCGCCGCCCGGAGCGTCGACCGCGATGCGCGCTCGGCTGGACGAGTATTGGCGGACCGAATGGAATTCGCTCGTCGAGCGAACGGCCGAGAAGTTTCGGCGGGAAGTGGCCGGCGGCCGAGTCGTTATGATGAACGGTCCGCACTATCTGTATCGCGAAAAAGAGGTCGATGTGATCCGCGAGATGGATGCGTTTTATGGTGCCGTGCTTCCCCGATAGACGAGGGACCTGGCCATGAGCGATCGGTCGACTGAAATCCCGCCAGATGCGCGGGCCGCAGCTGATCGCGGCGAGCTCATCGAGGCCATCAAGATCACGCGTCAGGTCTCGTCATTAGGTCTCAAGGAGGCCAAGGAAGCTGTTGACGCGTATTTGCCCGGGGCCACCCCAACCAGTATCCGTGGCGAAGTGCAGATCCCATTGCAGGCGGTGTCGGCTCTGCACCAGGGCAGCTTGATCGACGCGATCAAGCGCACGCGGGAAGCCACGGGCCTGGGGCTCAAGGACTCGAAAGAGGCCGTGGAGCAATACCTGGCCAAGCACGCCAACACCAACGAACAGTACCGGGCGGCCGCGCGCCTCAACCGGGGCAACAGCCGCCTGTTTGTGACCGGCGGGCTGATAGTGGTCGCCGCGGCGATCGTCTGGTGGCTCTCGCGGACCTAGCGCGTTCCGCCTGCTTCGTTGATCTTCCGCAACACCCGATCCCGCATCCACTGGGGATCCCAGAACTCGATCGGATTGACCGGCACGCCCTGCAGCAGGATCGTGAAGTGCAGGTGGTCGCCGCCGGCCAGGCCGGTGGCGCCGGTGCGGCCCAGTTCCTGGCCCTTGGCGACGGTGTCGCCGACCTTCGTACCAATCGTAGACAGGTGCGCGTAGAGTGACTGCACGCCCAGTCCGTGATCGACGATCACGCAGTTGCCGTAGATGCCCAGGTAGTCCGCAAACACGACCACGCCGGCGTTCGAGGCGTTGACCGGCGCCCGCTGCACCGAGGCCAGGTCGAAGCCGAGGTGCACCTGCCGGTCGATTTCCTCGTCGCCGAAGAAGTAGGTCCGGCGATCGGCGAAGCGCGACTCGACCTGCGAGTTGCCCATCTGCGCAAACGCTTCGGTCCACAGCATCTTCGGCTGGGTCTTCGCGGCGAGGGCCGTGATGGTGTCCCCGTTCTGCTTGCGCAGGTCACCGTTGATGGTCAGGAACCCCTTCAGCAATCCTTCAGGTGAGCTGGTGTCAACCTTCAGCTCAGGCGTGTTCGAGGCAATGGCTGGAACGACCCGATCGAGAAAGCGCTGGTCGATGGGAATGCGCGACTGCAGGAACTTCTTGTTCGTTGGCTTGTGCTCGAGCGGCGTGGTCACTTCGTTGCCGGCCAGATCGCGGGCAAATGCCGACATGCGGACGTTGACGTCCTGGTCGTGCTTGAGCGCGAAGAACGCCACCCGGACCGCAGGATCCGCAATGCCCACCGCCGAGCCTGGATAGGCCGGATACTCGGCATCGCCCACCTTGACGCCCGCGTCCACATCGTCTGGCGTGGCTCGCATGACAACGAACTCGGCGCCGCCGAGGTTGATGAAGTGGTGGATGGAAATGACCGCAACCCTGGGCGGATCCAGCCGTACCTGCAACTCGCGCGTGATCGCCGACTCAACCGTTCGCAGTCCGAAGAAGGCCTGGCGCGACGCGGTCACCGTGAGGGTGGCGGGCCCGCTGACGAGGGTGGGGATGGTGGTCTTGCCGAGTGCGCCCGACAGGCTGACCTGCGTTTGCCCCGTGCCGTCGTTGCCGTACGACGCCACCATGGTTGACTGCCCGTTCTGCTCGAGCGTGGCGTGCATCGCCACCACTGGCGTCGCCGACTCCGCCACCACATCAAGTGCGCTGGCGCGACCCACGAACTGATCGGGCGACTTGATGGTGATTGACGGTCCAGCTTCGCGACCGGCGAGGTACCAACCGGCGCCCGCGCCGGCGATGGCAATGACGACGAGGGCAAGAACAGTCAGGCGGAAAAAGCGCATGACCGATCATAGCCATGAACAGGAGTTCAAGAGGTCAAGAGAAACAATTATTTCTCCTGAACTCCTTAGCTCCTGTTCCCTTGGCGCAACCGCTTCGTCGTTCTGTGTGTTGGGGTTGCGGTCCAGGGATCTTCCGGCCAGGGGTGCCGTGGATACCGGCCGCGCAGTTCCTTGCGGACCTCCTGATACGTCGTGGCCCAGAAGCTCTTGAGGTCTTGTGTCGATTGCACCGGCCGCGCGTTCGGCGCGAGCAGATGAAACGTCACCGGGATCCGCTTCGGTCCAAGCTTGGGTGTTTCGGCGAGACCGAATAGCTCCTGTAGTTTCACCGCGACCGACACGGTGCCGTCGGCGGCGTAGTCGAGCCGCATCGAGCGTCCGCTTGGCACCGCGAGACTGTCGGGCGCGTCGCGCTCGATGGCCTGTTTGGTCGCCCATGGCAGTTGGGCAGCGATGTCCAGACCCTTGAGGTTGTTCGCTCCCGCTGCCGCCAGCACCGCCAGTCCTGACAAGTCCAGCGAGTGTCCCGCGAAAGTGGCGCGTCGGACTAATCGCTCGGTGTCAGCATCGTGTTCGCGGTTGCACCACGCCTGAGCCAGCATCTGCGAAGCGATCACGGGGTCGATGGCGACGTGACGCTCTCGCAGCACCAGCGCGTCGTACCAGTCGGTGGCGTGAGCACGGACGACACCGCTGATGTCAATGCTGTGGATTACTTCGCTTCGAGTCGGGCCGAGCCACTCGGCTTCGATCCGGCATGCGGACCGAACCGTGGCTTCGGTCGTCAATGTAGCGTCCGCCTTTAGGCGGACCGAGCCAGCAGTGACATCCAACGCCACCAGCCAGTCGCCCTCACGAACACCGCTCTCGCTGCCCATCACCGCGCCATGGCCGGTCGCGAGCGTGACACGGTCTGCACTTCGTCGCTTCGCCACCCGGTCGGGATAGCCCGCCAGCACCGCTCGCCGGAACGCGGTTTCGTCGATGTGCCTGGCTTGGCGGTTGCCCAACACCCCGGCGGCACTGCGTTCCAGGTTGTCGGCGATGCGCTTCAGGTGAAACGGCATGCGGGCCCAGGCGTCGAGAATGGGCAGCAGGTCGCAAGAGGTCGTTTGGTGGCCACCCTCGGTTCGACCCGGCTCCGAGAGCCACGCACAGGCTGCCGCCGCCTCGAACGAGCCGAGGCCATCGACCAGGATGCGGGCCAGTCGCGGGTGCAAGGGCAGGCGCCGCAGCAACCGCGCGTCCTCGGTGGCGCGGCCATCGCGCACGAGACCGAGCCGCTCGAGCAGCGTGACCGCAACCGCCAGGCGATCGTCCGAAGGTCGCTCGAACCACTCGAAGGTCGCGGGGTCGCCGCCCCATCCCAGGATCGACAGCACCGGCTGCGCCAGGTCGATGCGCTGCACCTCGGGCTCCCGGTGGGGCCGCAGGCGATCGCGCTGGTCCCAGAGCCGCGTCACGGTTCCCGGACCGAGCCGTCCGGCGCGGCCGGCGCGCTGATCCGCGGAATCGGTCGTGATCCGCTCCAGCGTCAGGCTGTCAACCCCGCGTTCGCCGTTGTAACGGGCGACCTTGTGCAGCCCGGTGTCGATCACGATCGAGACGTCGGGCACGGTCAGGGAGGTCTCTGCGATGTTGGTCGCGAGAATCACGCGCCGCTTCGAGCTGGGCGACAAGGCAGCGTCCTGCCCGGCGGCGTCCATTGAGCCGTGGAGCGACAGCAGTTCGACGCCGTGCCGGGCCGCCACCGGCTCGGTTTCGCGTATCGCGCGGGCAATTTCGCCGGCGCCTGGCAGAAAGCAGAGCGCATTGCCGCGGGTGACCGGCAGTAGTTCATCGAGGGCCGTGGCGACAGACTGTCCTGAGGCGTACGAAATTGAGAGGGGATGCAAGGTTCCGGGCACGTCGATCACCGGGCAGCCGCCCAGGAAACGCGCGACCGGCGCCGTGTCGAGGGTTGCCGACATCACCAGGATCCGCAGCTCCGGCCGCGCCAGCCACGCCTGTCGCGCCAGGGCGAGCCCGAGGTCGGCGTGAATGCTGCGCTCGTGAAACTCGTCCACGACGAGCGTCGTGACATCGCTCAGCAACGGGTCGTCCTGCAGGTAGGCGGTCAGAATGCCCTCGGTCACGACCAGGAGCTGTGTGTCGGAGGCGGCCTTCTTCTCGAAGCGGATGTGCCAGCCCACTTCCCGGCCCAGCGTCCAGCCGCGCTCGTCGGCAATGCGACGCGCCATGGCCCGCGCCGCCACCCGTCGCGGCTGCAGCAACAGCACCCGGCCCTGGTCCACCAGCGCCGGCGGCACCCTCGTCGTCTTGCCGGCTCCAGGCGCCGCCGTCAGGACCGCGGCCCGATGACGGTTGAGCGCCTCACGAATGGGGTCGATGAATGCATCGACGGGGAGGGGGATCGGCGACACCTCCCTTATGATGTCAGACCATGAGTATCGTGCGCCGTGGCACCCTGATCAATTTCCTCGGTGTCCTCTGTGTCCTCTGTGGCCCCATTGATCTGTCGGCACAGACCGCGGCGCCCGCAGCCCAGCGTCGTGAACCCCCATCAACGCTGAGAGCACCGACGAGGCTTGATGTGCTACGCGGTGAATACGGCCGCTACCGCGCGAACAACGATCTGCTGCACTACGACCTCGACGTCCGCGTCGATCCCGAGAAGAGGTCGATCACCGGCAAGAACGCCATCCGCTTCAAGATGCTCACGGACGACACCCGCATCCAACTGGAGCTGTACGCCAACCTGGCGGTCGATCAGATCCTGATGGGCGCCACGACGCTCAAGTACGCGCGCGACCACAACACCGTCTACGTGGATTTCCCCGAGACGCTGCGTGCCGGCCGCACCTACACCATCGACTTCCACTACACCGGCCTGCCGCAGGAACAGGGCCGCTTTGGCGGCCTGGCGTTCCGCAAGGACCCCGCCGGCCGCCACTGGATCAACACCGCGAATGAAGGCGAGGGGTCGAGCGTGTGGTGGCCGAGCAAGGACCAGTGGCGCGACGAGCCGGAAGGCGCCGACATCCGCGTGGCCGTGCCCAGCGGCCTGACCAACGTCTCGAACGGCCGCTTCATGGGCAAGACCGACCTGGGCGACGGCTACACGCGCTGGGACTACCGCGTCCACTACCCGATCAACTCCTACAACGTCTCCCTCAACATCGGCCACTACGTGCATTTCGCCGAGAAGCTCGGCGACCTGTCGATGGACTACTTCGTGCTGCCCGAGAACCTGGACAAGGCGAAGAAGCAGTTCGCGCAGGCGCTGCCGATGATGGAGGCGTTCGAGAAGTACGTCGGCAAGTACCCGTTCCCGAAGGACGGATTCAAGCTGATCGAGGTGCCCTATTCGGGCATGGAGCACCAGAGCGCCGTGACCTATGGCAACCGCTACGCCAACGGTTACCTCGAGCGCGACTGGACCGAGGTGGGCGTCAGCCTGAAGTTCGACTTCATCATCATCCACGAGAGCGGCCACGAGTGGTTCGGCAACGCGGTGTCGGCGGCCGACGTGTCGGATATGTGGATCCAGGAGGGCTGGACGACCTATCTCGAAGGCGTCTACGTCGAGGCGCTGTTCGGCTATGACGATGCGCTGAAGTACGTGAATGGCTATAAGAAGAAGGTCGGCAACCGCGAGCCGGTGATCACGCAGCGTGGCATACACCGCACACCCAACCAGGACATGTACTTCAAGTGCGCGCTGTTCCTGCACACCCTGCGGAGCGTCGTCAATGACGATGCCCGCTGGTGGAAGCTAGTTCGGGACACCTACGAGCGCTTCAAGTACCAGAACATCATGACCGAAGACCTGGTTCGCTTCTTCAACGCCGAGTTGCAGCAGGATCTGACGCCGATCTTCGATCAGTACCTGCGCCGAGCCAACCTGCCGACGCTGGAGCTGACGTTCGACGAGAAGGCCGAGACCGTGTCGTACCGCTGGAACGCCGACGAGCGCGGCTTCGCGATGCCGATCAAGGTGGGCGCCAGGGGCGACTGGCAGGTGATCAAGCCGACGACAGCGTGGCAGACGATGCCGAACAAGTTGGGAAAGGGGCTGGCGGTGGCGACGGAGCTGTTCTACATCAACGTCTCAGTCTTGGACGCGAGCGGCCGCCCGTAGAGGCGGGTCTTTAGACCCGCCTAACTCCCGATCTTCTTCCGCGCCTCCGCGATCCGCTCGCGATCGAGGTCGCCGTCTTTCCAGTAGCCGACGAAGCGGTGATAGGCCTCGCGCGACTTCGCCGTGTCGCCCTGCTGTTCGTAGATGCGGCCGAGGAAGTAGAAGCTGCGCACGTACTCAATCGGCCAAACCGCGCGCTCGTAGCCGCTGCCAGCGACCTTCTCGAACCAGGGTCGCGCTTCTCCGGGACGGCCCGAGTCGAACAATGCCTGGCCAAGGGCCGACCATACCGGCAGATGCCAGCTCCGCGTGTTGGGTCCCGGCCCCCGCGGGGTGAGGGTTGCCGCCGCATCCTGCAGCGGCTTGATCGCGGCTGAGGCGTCGCCGCGGCCAAGCGCCACGAATCCTCGGGCCATGTTCGCCGCCCTGCCGTCGCGCACGGTTGACAAGGGGTCCGCCATCGACAGCAGGGCGGTGACCGCCGCCTCAGCCTCGGCGGGCCGGCGGGCCTTAGAGAGCGCCCATGCCTGGTAAAGGAGGGCCACCGGCTCTTGGACCGTCCCCTTCGCATCGGCCACGGCCTTGGTCGTCGCTGCCGCGGCGAGGGCGTGCTGGCCCCTTGCAAGCAGGGTCAAGCCCGTCAACATATGGCCGACCGAGCGGCGCTGTCCGGCAGCCCTGTTGGCCGCGACCACACGCTCCGCCCACGTCACCGCGTCGGTGCTCCTGCCCAGGAATCCGCTCAGCCCCATCTGGATCTGCGCGCCAAAAAATCGGTGCCCATCGGTGGGGCCACTGGTCAGGTCGGCTGCGGCCGAGGCTGCGGCCTTCCAGTCTTCGCGCAGGAGGTGGGTCAGGCCAGCCGTGCTGGCCGCGCTTGTATCAAGCGGATCCAATAGCCGGGCCTTGTCCAGCACCCGAATGGCCTCGTCCAGCCGGTTGACACCGACCAAGGCGACGCCGAGCAATACCTGTGCTGCGGCGTTGTCCGGGTTACGTGTCGCAAACGCGTCGACGACTGCCAGGGCCTTCTCGGGCTGGCCGAGCGCCCGGTAGCCAACTCCGATGTTGGAGTAGGGCTGGACGATGGTGGTACCGGCCTGAATCAGCACTTCAAAGTGCTGCACCGCCTCCACGTAGCGTTCGAGGCCGTTGTAAGCGAGGCCCAGGTTGTTTCGGCACGCTTCGTGGCGCGGGGCGATGGCCAGGCAGCGCTCGTAGGCCGCCATGGACTTTGCCCGAGTGGCCGGAGAGCTCGCGTAGTGGACGCCCTCGATGTAGGCGCGGTCCCGCGGTGTCAGACGATCGGAAAGCGCGAATGCCTTGGCGCTGAACTCATCCCGACGCTCGGCATTTCCCCGGTTCCCTTCCACGATCGCCAATTTGCCGTAGGCCATCGCGAACTGTGGGTCGATGGCGACGGCCTTCTCGAACATCGCGACGGCCTCGGCATCGCGGCGACGATTATTGTGTTCGAGGCCTTGGGCATAGAACCGATACGCGTCGATCGAAGTGGTCGTGACCTCATCTACGCCGCGGCGGTCGCCGGTTGACAGGCCCACGCCGGGAGCGGTCAACATGGCCGCCTCAGCCCGCAGCCCTTCGAACTTTGTTCGAATGCGGCGCGACAGGTCGTCGATCATCGAGAACAGCGCCGACGTGCTGGTGCCGTCAACGCGCTCCGACGAGATGATGCGGCCGGTCTTGGCCTCCTGCAGCCGAACGTTGATGCGAATCGCATCGCCCGAGCGGACGTAGCTGCCCACCACGACGTTGGTGACGCCGGTGCGCGCGGCGACTTCGCTAATCGCCTCGGGCGACAGCATACGATCGTCCTGGCGATTGAGCTCCGAGAGGATGCCGTAGAGGCGATCGGTGCCCACCACCTCGATGCCCTGCGACTGCGACAGGTCGGTCACCACCATCTCGGTGATGCCGGTGCGCATCCAGTCAAGTTCCTTGTCGCCGGTGGTATTGTCGAAATACAACACCGCCACTGACGGCTTGCCTGATCCCCCGACAACGTCGGAGCTGCTCTCGGCCTCGCCGCGGGTGAACAGCACGACCCCGGCAACCGCGGCTACGGCGACGGCCGCAACCAGCCAGCCCCAGGTCGGCACGCGCATTGGTGCCGGCGTCGCCGGTGCCGCGGCAGCCTGCGGACCCGTGTCGAGACGCCGCCGGGCGGCGCGGATGTCGACCACCGCATCCTTCATGCCCTGGTAGCGATCGGCGGGGTCCTTGGCGAGGCACTTGTCGACAATGCGCTGAATGTCCGCACCGGCTTCGGCGATGACGGTCGGACCGAGGGAGGGCAGGCGAGGCGCGGCCTCATGCAGAATTGCGCTGGCCGTTTCGATGCCGGTCTTGCCGCGGAACGGCGGCTGTCCTGCCAGCATCTCGTGCAGCAGAATGCCGAACGAGAAGATATCGCTGCGGTGGTCAACGACTTCGCCGCGCGCCTGCTCGGGCGACATGTAGGTCATGGTGCCGAGCACCACGCCCACGCCGGTGTCGCGGCCGGTCTGCGTTTGGGCCCCCGCCGTGGCGGATACCTCAATGAGCTTTGCGATACCGAAGTCGATGATCTTGGCGTGGCCTTCGTCGGTGACCATGACGTTGGCGGGCTTCAGGTCGCGATGGACGATGCCCTTCTCGTGGGCCCGCGCCAGTCCGGCGGCGATCTCGGCCGCCAGTTCCAGCGACCGCGCCGCGGGCAACTTGCTGCGGGTCAGCAGGTCGCTGAGCTTCTCGCCACGGATCAGCTCCATCGCGATGTAAGCCACGCCGTCGACTTCGTCGGCGCCATGAATCACGGCGATGTGCGGGTGTTCCAACGCCGAAGCGGCCTGCGCCTCTTTCAGGAAACGTCGCCGCACGTCATCGCTGTGAGTGAGTTCCTGCGGAAGGACCTTCAGCGCGACATCGCGGTTGAGGCGCGTGTCGGTGGCCCGGTAGACCACACCCATGCCGCCTCGGCTGATCTCTTCCTCGACGCGGTAGTGCCCGAGCGAGCGGCCGGTCAGTTCCATGGGTCTGGGGGAAGGCACGGGCATTCTACCCGAAGCTCATCGGCGGCCCCGTGATAACTTGAAGGCTTACCGCCAGGGGTATTCGTCGATTCACGGCGAGTTGAGAAACACCCTGGAACCTGCCTGTCCGCCGAAGCGGCGTACAGGACCGCCGCGAAGGCGGAAACCGGTTCAGACCGGCGGAGGGAGAGCGGAATGAAGAAGTCCACGCCAGTGCCAGTTGCCTCGACGTACGAAGAGGCCTATCCCAATTCCACCAAGGTCTACGACGAGCAGGTGGTGCAGACGCCCGCCGGCGAGACGACCCTGCGCGTGCCGTTCCGCGAGGTCGCGCTCGGCGGCGGCGAGCCGTCGATTCGCCTGTACGACACCAGCGGTCCGCAGGGACACGATCCGCGCGCGGGCCTGCCGAAGCTGCGCGAAGCGTGGGTGGCGCCGCGCCGTGCCGCGGCGAAGGCCGGTCAGCCAGTCACCCAGCTGCACTACGCGCGCAAGGGCGAGATCACGCCCGAGATGGCCTACATCGCTTCGCGAGAGGGCCTGCCGGCCGATTTCGTGCGCGATGAAGTGGCGCGCGGCCGCGCCATCATCCCGGCGAACATCAATCACCCCGAGCTCGAGCCGATGATCATCGGCCGCAACTTCCTGGTAAAGATCAACGCCAATATCGGTAACTCCGCCGTCTCCTCGTCCATCGACGAGGAAGTGGAGAAGCTGCGCTGGTCCACGCTGTGGGGCGCCGACACGGTGATGGACCTGTCGACCGGCAAGAACATTCACGAGACCCGCGAGTGGATCATGCGCAATTCGCCGGTGCCGATCGGTACCGTGCCGATCTACCAGGCGCTGGAGAAGGTGGGCGGCCGCCCCGAGGACCTCACCTGGGAGGTCTACCGCGACACGCTGATCGAGCAGGCCGAACAGGGCGTGGACTACTTCACCGTGCACGCCGGCGTGTTGCTGCGCTACATCCCGATGACCGCCAAGCGTCTGACCGGGATCGTCTCGCGCGGGGGCTCGATTCTCGCCAAATGGTGCCTCGCGCACCACAAAGAGAACTTCACCTACACGCACTTCCGCGAGATCTGCGAGATCATGAAGGCCTACGACGTGTCGTTCTCGCTCGGCGATGGCCTGCGGCCCGGCTCGATTGCCGATGCCAACGACGAGCCCCAGTTCGCGGAGCTGAAGACGCAGGGCGAGCTGACGAAGATCGCCTGGGAGTACGACGTGCAGGTGATGAACGAAGGTCCCGGCCACGTGCCCATGCACCTCATCAAGGAGAACATGGAGAAGCAGCTGGAATGGTGCGCCGAAGCGCCGTTCTACACGCTGGGTCCGCTCACCACCGACGTCGCGCCCGGCTACGACCACATCACGTCGGCCATTGGCGCGGCCATGATCGGCTGGTACGGCACCGCCATGCTCTGCTACGTCACGCCGAAAGAACACCTCGGCCTGCCCAACCGCGATGACGTGAAGGCCGGCGTGATTGCCTACAAGATCGCCGCCCACGCCGCCGACCTGGCCAAGGGCCACCCGCGTGCCCGGGCGTGGGACGATGCGCTGTCGAAGGCGCGGTTCGAGTTCCGGTGGGAGGACCAGTTCAACCTGTCGCTCGACCCGGTCACCGCGCGCGCGTACCACGACGAAACGCTCCCTGCCGACGGCGCCAAGGTGGCGCACTTCTGCTCGATGTGTGGGCCCAAGTTCTGCAGCATGGAGCTCACGCAGCAAGTGCGCGCCGAAGCCGCGAAGGGGATGGAAGAGAAGTCGGCCGAGTTCCGAAAGGTCGGCGAAATCTACGTGAAAGGATAACCACGATGGACGCGAAGAACGCGAAGCCAAAGTAGGCTTCGTGCGTCTCGTGTCTTCGTGGTTGCGTTAAGGCCTGGGCGTCGGGACGATCTGAATGATCGTCGGAAAGCGTGCCGGTTCTGCGCCGGGCCTGGGATTTGGAAAGCCGGCCGCGCCGCCGTAGGTGTAGTCCTTAATCGTGACGCTCGGCGGAAACGCCATGCTGTCGTCGCGGTAGCGCGCGATCTCGAACTGGTGCGTCGACGGTGACTGGAATAGCTCGTCCCCCCTGGTCTTCAGTACAGTCCGGTAATACCCCACGAGCTCGGCGTAGGGGATAGTCGAGCCGAACAAGTAGAACCGCTGGCCGCGGCCGGCATCATAGGACGTGAGGTAGACCGCCGACGGATAGATCGGTGCGCCCAACATCGCCTCGCTTGGCACGCCAGGTTGGGCGGGTGGGGCGGGTTGGGCGGGTTGGGCGGGTGGGGCGGGTTGGCCCACTGCTGCCGGCGGTGCCGCGGGCTTTTGCGTGGACGGGGGCCTCGGGGTCGGGAACGGCTGCGGCGTTTGCGCCTGCAGTGCGCCCCCACCGATCAGCGCACAGGCGACAGCGAACCCAGTGAACCCAGTGAACCCCTGTACCCGTGACCCCGTGAACCTTTGAACCACGGGTCTATTATAGAACCCGTGCCCCGCCAATTCCTCGACTACTGCGCCTCCCAGCGCGACTGGCTGCTCGAGTTCATCGAGACGCTCGTCGCCATCGAGTCGCCGAGCGACGATCCGGTGGCCGTGAATCGCTGTGGGGCTGAGCTGGCCACGCGGCTGCAGGCGCTCGGCGGCACGGTGACCCGGGTTTCGTCAGCCGCGGCGGGCGACCACTTGCGAGTGAGTTTTGGCAGTGGTCCGCGCCAGGTCCTGATGCTCGGGCACTTCGACACCGTCTGGCCGATCGGCCAGCTCGCACGCATGCCGCTCAAGCGCGAGCAAGGCCGGCTCTACGGTCCCGGCATCTTCGACATGAAAGCCGGCATCGGCCTGGCCACGCTGGCCACCCGCGCGGTGCTCGACGCGGGCGGGCTCAACAATTGCCAGGTGGTGATGCTGTGGACCGCCGACGAAGAGATCGGCAGCACCACGTCGCGCGCGTTGATCGAGGCCGAGGCGGCCAAGAGCGAGGCCGTGCTGGTGTTCGAGCCGTCGCTGCCCGGCGGCGGGCTCAAGACCAGCCGCAAGGGCGTCGGCCAATTTGAAATGATCGTGCACGGCGTGTCGGCGCACGCGGGGCTCGACCCCGGCAAGGGCATTAGCGCTGTTCGCGAACTGGCGCGGCAGATCATCGCCATCGACGACCTGCAGGATCCGGCGCGAGGTGTCACGGTGACGGTGGGCGTGATCGAAGGCGGCACCCGCGCCAACGTGGTGCCGGCCGAGGCGCGCGCCACCATCGACGCCAGGGCGGTGACGCGAGCCGATGCCGAGCGCGTGGAGCGGGCCATGACGGCGCTGGCGCCGCACCTCACCGGTGCCCGTGTCACCGTCACAGGTGGTTTCGATCGTCCGCCCCTGGAGCGAAGCGAGGGCGTCGTGAAGCTGTTCGAGGCGGCTCGGGATGTGGCGAAAGACCTCGGCCTGACGCTCGAGGAAGGCAGTGCCGGCGGTGGCTCCGACGGCAACTTCACCGCGGCACTCGGGGTGCCCACCCTTGATGGCTTCGGTGCCATTGGGGATGGTGCGCACGCGCTTCACGAGCACGTCGAGATCGACGCGCTCGTGCCACGAGCCGCCGTAATCGCCGGCCTAATCGAGCGCCTGGCCCGCGGACCTGTCCGCCGTAGCCTTGGCGAAGGTGGAAGCTCGTAGAGCGGAGGCGGCAACGGCTCGCTTCCGGACGCTAGGCAGGTATCGCGCCCGCATCATCCCCACCACTTCGTCCACCTGCCTGAGGTAGTCCTTGCGCGCATACTTGCCCGCGTAGAGGTGTTCGTAGCGATCGACGAGGTGTGGATATTCCCGCGCCAGCAGGCCCATGAAGTGATCGCGGGTGCCGCCCTGCAGGTGCATCACCATCGCGCCCACCGACCGCGCGCCCGAGTCCGCGATCGCCTTGATGGTCCGCTCGATCTTTGACGGCTGCGTCGAGAAACCTGGGACGATCGGCGCCATCAGCACGCCGCAATCGAGGCCGGCATCCACCAGCTGCCGCACCGCACGCAGCCGCTGCATGGGGTGCGCGACGCCGGGCTCCAGCTGCTCCCAGGCCTCTTCATCCACCGTCGGTACGCTGATGTGGATGCGGCACGGCGCGCGCTTCGACAGGTCCTGCAGCACGTCGAGGTCGCGCACAATCATCGGGCCCTTGGTGACGATGCCCACCGGCGAGGCCGCGTCGCGCAGTGCCTCGAGCACACCGCGCGACAGTTTGTAGGTGCCCTCGATCGGCTGATACGGGTCGGTCGCCGTGCCGAAGCCGATGGTGTCCTTCACCCACGTGGGTTTGGCGAGCTCGCGCCGCAACACGTCCACGAAGTTGGTCTTCACGAAGATGACCGAGGCGAAGTCGTCGCCGGCGTTCAGTTCGAGCTGGGTCTGGTACTTTCGCGCGAAGCAGTAGTGGCAGCCGTGCGTGCAGCCGCGATAGGGATTGAGCGTCCACTTGAAGAAAGGCATGCCCTTCACGCGGTTGAGCGCCGAGCGGCAGCGGATCTCCTGGTAGGTCGCCGCGTCGCCACGGCGCCTGGCGTCGGGCAATGCGGCGAGGCCACCGTCCCTCACCAGCTTCGCCACGTCCCGCGTGGTCGGGGAGCGACCAAGGTCGAACAGCAGCGGAAAGGTCGCCATCGCGACCATTATTTCGCCTTTTATTCGCCTGTCAACCCTGTTTCGTGGCCTGGCCGCGCCAGTAGGTCAGCAGATCCTCAACCGTCTGAGCGAACGGGATCAGCGGAGTCCAGCCTGTATCAGTCGTCAGCCTGGTGTGGTCGCCCTGGAGAAATGCCGTGTCCACCGGCCGAAACTTCGCGGGGTCCTGCTCGATGCGGAGCGGGACCTTTGCGCGACTGATGAAGAGATCAACCAGGTCCTTGATCACCACCGACGTGCCAGATGACACGTTGTAGGGAATGCCCGGCGTCGCCGACGCCATCATGGCTCGATAGGCCTTGACGGTATCGCGCACGTCCATCAGGTCACGGCGAGACTCGAGGTTGCCCATCTTGAGGACGGGTTCCGCGTGTCCGGCCTCGATCGCCGCAATCTGCTTCGCGATGCCTGGCGCCACGAACGAGGGAGACTGGCGCGGGCCAATGTGGTTGAAGGCTCTGGCCACCAGTCCCGGTATCCCATCGTCCTGCCAGGCGCGCATCGCCACCATTTCCTGGGCCAGCTTGCTGGTACCGTATGGGCTGTTTGGACAGACCGCGTCGGACTCCCGCAGCGCGCGATCGACCGGCTGATAGACGAAGGCGGTACTGGTGATGAGCACGCGCGGCTTCAGGCCCTCGCGCCGCAGGCCGTCGAACAAATAGTGGGAGGCGAGCACGTTGCCTTCGAATGTGTCGCGGATCTTGGCCCACGAATCGCCAACATGGGGAAGGCCGGCGAGGTGGTAGATCGCGCCGGGCTGGGTCGTCCTCAGCGCCGCTCGAACCGCGTCCCGGTCGAGCATCTCCACCATGGTCCAGCGCACGCCGTTGCCGGCGACGAGAGGTTCGGTGCCCGGCCGTTGCCAGGCGACGATCTCGGTGGCCTCGCGGCCGAGCAGCTCCAGCAGGTGGCTGCCGACAAACCCCGCCGCGCCGGTGACGAGGATTGGTGCCGGCATCAGCCGCGCTTGCCGTACTGCGCTTCGAGATACGCCTGGTAGCCGGGATCGCGTTCCTTGATCGGCCGCCACCACCACTCGTTGGCCTGGTACCACGCGACGGTCTCGGCCAGCCCTTGCTCGAACGGCACTTGCGGCTGCCAGCCCATGCCCTCGAGCTTCTTCGTCCCGAGGCTGTAGCGGCGGTCGTGGCCCTTGCGGTCGGCGACCGGCTTGATCAGCTCCGTGCCCTTGCCCATCAGCTTCAGCACGGCGTGCGTGAGGTCGAGGTTCTTGACCTCGTTGCCGCCGCCAATGTTGTAGACCTCGCCGTTGGTGCCGGTGTGCAGCAGCAGGTCGAGCGCGCGGCAGTGGTCGAGCACGTGCAGCCAGTCGCGGATGTTGCCGCCGTCGCCGTAGAGCGGCACCGGGATGTTGTCGGCGAGGTTGGTCACAAACAGCGGCAGGATCTTTTCGGGAAACTGGTACGGCCCGTAGTTGTTCGAGGCCCGGGTCACGATCACCGGGACGTCGTGGGTGGCCCAGTAGCTATAGGCCAGGCGATCCGCGCCGGCCTTGCTGGCCGCGTATGGGTTGCGCGGCTTCAACTCGTCGGTCTCGGTGCTCGAGCCTTCCGGCACGCTGCCGTAGACCTCGTCGGTTGAAATCTGGATGAAGCGCTTCAGGCCGGGGTTGCGGCGCGCGGCTTCGAGCAGCACGAACGAGCCTTCGACGTCGGTCTTGATGAAGTCGCCCGCTGCCATGATCGAGCGGTCGACGTGCGTCTCGGCGGCGAAATGCACCACGTAGTCGGCGGCCTCGACCAGCGGGCCGGCCACCGCGGCGTCGCAGATGTCGCCGTGCACGAAGCTGTGCCGCGGGTCATCCATCACGTCGTGCAGGTTTTCCCTGCGGCCGGCGTAGGTCAGCTTGTCGAGATTGGTAACGTGCCAGTCCGCATGCGTTTGCAACGCGTAGCGCACGAAATTACTGCCGATGAACCCGGCGCCGCCGGTGACGAGGACTTTAACCATGACAGCCGACGATCTTAATACGTTCCGCCGCCGAATGCCCCGAAGAAGTTTGAAAACGAGCCGACGCCGGCCAGCGTGAACGACATGTTGAACCGGCGGTTCTGGTTGATCGGCAGGTTGGTGCTCTGGGCGTAGTTGTAGGCCATGTACTCGAACGAAATGCCGCAGCACTGGGCGTTGTAGAACGCGATGTAGCGGTGGTTGTTGAGCATCGACCGCGCGATGTCGTAGTAGAACGACACGGTGCCGCCGTACTTGCCGCCGGCGAAGCGCAGCTGGGTGCTTTGCTGGAGGTTATTGTTCGAACGGCCGTCGCGCGCGTTGCCGTAGTTCTGCTTGCTCCAGCCGGCGGTGGTCTCGATCAGGTTCGTGCGATAGACGCCATTCAGGCCGTAGCCCATGATCCTGAACTCGGCCTCGCTGCGCGGGTCGTAGTCGAGCCGGAAGTCGAGCGAGGCCGGCAGGCTCGGCATGGCCCTGGCCGACAGCGTGATCGGCGAAAACGGGCTGGGCGGACGGCCCCGGTTGTTGCCGTAGGCCGGGTCGAACTGGCTCGCCGTGTCGTCGCTGTAGTAGCTCTGGCGGATCGCGACGTTCAGCAGCTCCTGCGGCGATCCCGCCTGCTCGCCCGCGACCGCCGGCTTTCTCACCAGCAGGCGGTTGGCCAGGCCATAGGTGAGCGTCGTGGTGCCGCCGATGATGGTGTCGTAGGCGCCGCCCACTTGCGGGATGCGCGACTGGTCCGCGATCTTGGTGCGCCGCTGGATCGAAAAGTTCGGCTCGATGATGTGCTTCAGGCGCTCGGCAAACGCGTTGTTGGGGTTGAACACGCGCGAGAACACGGGCCCGACGATGTCGGCGCGCAAGTCGGCGTACTGCCGCGTCACCGCCTCTTCGATTTGGGTCCGGCCATCGCCGGCGAGGCTCTCGCTGAAGTAGGTGGTGCGGTAGGCCGCGGTGGCGTTGACGGTCAGGAACGGCAGCGTGCTCAGTGGCGCCCGCAGCGCCGGCACCACGTCAACCTTGTTCAGACTCTTGTCAACCGTGACGGTCGGTGTCTTGCCGATGTACAGGATGTGCCCGGCATCCGCCGTCAGCGAGAAATAGGCCGGCAGCAGCGGCAACTTGCGGCCGCTGTATGAGATGGCCAGGCCCGGCGCACTGCCGTCGATCTGCGAATCGGTGGCGTTATAGAAGTACTCGTTGCGGGTGTACACGGAGTTCATGCTGAGCCCGCCCCACGCCCCGGTCACGCCGCCGGTCACGGTGCGGCGGCTGGTCGTCGCATCGTAGAAATTGTTGCTGTGCAGTTGCTGGGTGGTGATGTCGGTCGAGTAATTGATGTTGGCGCGCGCCGACAAGCCGAGCGGCAACCCCTGGCTCAGGCCGCCGGTGAAGAGCTGGCTCTGGCGCGCCGGCCGTTTCACGCCGTTGACGATCGCCTCTTTCTCGTCGAGCCAGTAGGCGCGAAAGTTGCCCTGCGCCGTCGGCCCCAGCAGGTAGCGATACTCGGTCCCGACACCGGTGCTGCCGGTGAAGAACAAGTCGTGGAACAGCGTCAGGTCCTGGCTGCGATTAATTGCCCAGAAGAAGGCGTTGCTGATCGACGAACCGGTGTAGGTGGCCGAGCTGTACATCGGCAGCAGGAACCCGGTCGCGCGATCGTCTTCCTGGATCGGGTAGTAGATGATCGGCAGGTAGAACACCGGGACATCCTTGACCCGGATCACGGCGTTCTTCATCACCACGTAGTCGTTCAGGTTGACGGTGGCGCGGCCGCTGACGATTTCCCATCGCGGCGTCGGCTGCACGCAGGTGGTGAAGCCGCCCTTGACGATCCGGTACTTGTCGGCGCCGACCTTCGCGATTTCCGCGCCGTAGAAGTACACGTCGGGCTCCATGGTGCCGAACATGCTCTGGTTCTGCCGGCCGCGCTCGCCGAGTTGGGCAATGCCCATGGCATTGGTGAACGTGCCGAGCTTGGTCCGGCTGCTGAAGACTGCCGAGTCGCCGGCAATGCGCGAGGTCGGTGTCTGCAGCACGACGTTGCCGCGCGCGGTGAACTCGCCGGTCCGGATGTTGACCTCGAGCTCGTCGGCAAAGAACTTCTGGCCGGCGTTCGCGGTGCCCGCCTCGCCCTCGATCTCGACGTCGCGCATCAAGCGCCAGCGGTCGGCGTCGAGCCGTTCCGCCGAGTCCTGCTTGGTGCTCCAGCCGGGAAGGGGAATCTGGGCTGCAGCCAGGCGTGGAAACAGCAGGACGGCGCAGACGAGGAAGATGGGAAGGCGCAACCGCACGAGTGAAGTCGAGAATACCAGATGTAGCGTCCCGCTTATCGCGAGCTTGCGCCCTTGGCGATCAGGCGCGCGCGCAATGGACCGATCAGGTAGATCGATCCGGCGGCCACCGCACGGTTGGCCCGCGACAGGGCGCGAGCTACCGCGGCCTCGGCATCGGGCTCGGCCTCGACGCTCAACCTGGGCGCCAGCACCCGCAGCGCCGACGCCAGGCCGTCGGCCGTGCGCGCGCGCGAGTACGGCACCGTGGTGGCGACGAACGACTCGGCTACGGCCAGCAAGGGCTGCACCATGCCGGTCAGATCCTTGTCCTCCATGACCGCCAGCACGATCGGCAGCGGTGCCAGGTTCGTGTCCTTCAGATACATGGCCAGCGCCGTCGCACCGGCCGGGTTGTGCGCCGCATCCACCAGCAACTCGCCGCCTGGCAGCCGCAGCCACTCGAGGCGCGCCGGCCACTGGCAATCGGTCAGGCCGGTGACGACGGCCTCGGTCGGGACGAACGAGACCCGCGCCGACCAGGTTTCGAGAATGGCGACCGCCACCGCGGCATTCTCTAGCTGGTGGCGGCCGGGCAGCGCGAGCTTGAGCGGGGGATAGGTCCGATCGGTGGTGGTGGCGTGCGCGTCGATCAGCGGAGCCCCCACCGCAGCGGCGTCGGTCGCAATGCGGCGCGCCGCCTCGCCGGGCAACCGGCCGATCACCAGCGGCGTGTCGGGCTTGGCAATGCCGGCCTTCTCGAACGCGATCTGCGACAGCGTGGAGCCCAGGTGCCGTTCGTGATCGAACGCAATCGACGTGATGGCCGTCACCTCGGGAGACAACACGTTGGTGGCGTCGTAGCGGCCGCCCAGCCCGACCTCGACGACGGCGACGTCCACCCGGCACTGGCGGAAAATCTCGAAGGCGACCGCGGTTGAGACCTCGAAAAAGGTGGGTACGACGGTCAGCGTGCCGGCGCTCGTGGCCCGGTCCACCGCGTCGAACACCACGGCCGTCGCCGCCGCGAAGGTCTGCCGATCGACCGGCTCGCCGTCGATGGCCACCCGTTCTTCGACGACGTTCAGGTGTGGTGAGGTGTAGCGGCCAGTCTTCAGCCCGGCCGCGCGCAGGCCGCGCTCGACCATCGCAACCACCGAGCCCTTGCCGTTGGTCCCGGCGACATGCACCGACCGCCACGCCCGTTCCGGGTGGTCGAGCGCCGCGAGAATGGCGCGGATGTTATCGAGGCCGAGCTTGATGCCGAACTGTTCGAGCGCAAACAGCCGTTCGAGAGAGGTCATCAGCCGTCGCGCTTCGCGCTATGGCTGACAGGAGTGCTCGATATTTGGGGGATGCTCGAGCTCATGAACCGCAGCGTCTTCTCGAGCGTCGCCTTCAGCTCGCGCCGATCGATGACCAGGTCGAGCATGCCCCGTTCAAGCAGGAACTCGCTGCGCTGGAAGCCGTCGGGCAGCTTCTGGCGAATGGTCTGCTCGATCACGCGCGGACCGGCAAAGCCAATCAGCGCCTTGGGCTCGGCGATGTTGAGATCGCCCAGCATGGCGAAGCTGGCGGTCACGCCGCCGGTCGTCGGGTCGGTCAGCAGCGAGATGTAGGGCAGCCCGGCGCGATCGAGCCGCGCCAGCGCCGCCGAGATCTTGGCCATCTGCATCAACGACAACGCGCCTTCCATCATGCGCGCGCCGCCCGAGCACGAGACAATGATCACCGGCGCGCGGCGCTCGAGCGCCATCTCGATGCCGCGCACGATCTTCTCGCCGACCACCACGCCCATCGAACCGCCGATGAAGCTGTACTCCATCGAGGCGACGACCGTTTCGAGGCCGTTGATGCGGCCGACGCCCACGATCACGGCGTCCTTCTGGCCGGTGGCCTTCTGAGTGTTGGCCAGCCGCGACTTGTAAGGCTTGGTGTCGGTGAACTTGAGCGGGTCGTTCGAGGTCAGGTTGGGCGCCAGCTCTTCCCACCGCTCGTCGTCAAACAGCGACTTGAGGCGTTCGGTAGCCGACAGCCGGAAGTGGTGCCCGCACTTGCCGCAGACGTGGAGGTTCTTGACCAGGTCCTTGGTGTAGATGATGGTGTCGCATTCCGGACACTTCACCCACAGGCCTTCGGGGACGCGGCTGGACTTTTCGGGCGTGGCAATGGGCTTGCGGGCCTTCTTGAACCAAGCCATATCGGATCAGCTTAGCTCACTTCCGGGCGACGTAGTAGCGCGTCCCCTTGCCCATCCCCTTGATCTGCCTCACCAACTCATCGAGCGCGGCATCGTCTGATTCGGGGTCGAACTCGGAGGTCTCCACCACGAGCAGCGGGGTCGCCGAGTAGTGGAAGAAGAAGTGCTGGTAGGCCTCGTTCAGTTCCCGGATGTAGCCCTCGTCCGGCACCGGCGCCGCGACGCCGTCGGGGTCCGGTTCCTGCGACCGCAGGCGCTTCATCAGCAGTTCGGTGGGTGCCTGGAGATATACCACCAGGTCGGGCGGCGGCACGTCTTTGGCCAGCAGGTCGAACAGCCGCTGGTAGATGAACAGCTCGTTATCGTCGAGGTTCAGGTAGGCGAAAATCTTGTCCTTGTCGAAGACGTAGTCGCAGACGATGGTTTGCAGGAACAGGTCGGCCTGCCGCTTGCTGGTCAGCTGGCGGTGGCGGTTCAGCAGATAGAAGAGCTGGGCCTGGAGCGCGGAGCCCGGCCGGTCGGCATAGAAGTCGGCAAGAAACGGGTTCTCGGTGTCCTCGAGAATGGTCGTGGCCTCGAGCCGGGCCGCCAGCCGCTCGGCCAGCCGCGTCTTGCCTACCCCGATTGGGCCTTCGATGGCGAGATAGTGAAAGGCCACTGCGCTGGCGAGTATAGTTTGTAGGCGTGAAGATCGAGAAGATCGAGTTGTTCCTGTGCCGCCTGCCGCTGGTCCATTTCTTCGAGACGAGCTTCGGCCGATCCTACGACCGCACGTTCGTGCTGGTCCGCGTTGCCGGCGAGCACGGCGGAAAGCAGCACGAAGGCTGGGGCGAATCGGTGGCCGAGGCCAATCCCTACTACAGCAGCGAGACCACCGAAACGGTCTGGCACATCATCGAAGGCTTCATCGCGCCGCTGATGCTCGGCCAGGCCTTCGCGCACCCGCGCGACGTGTTCCCGGCGCTGCACCGCATTCGCGGCCACAACATGGCCAAGGCCGCCGTCGAGATGGCGGCGTGGGACCTCTACGCCCGCAGCATCGGGCAGCCGCTCTCGCAGGTGCTGGGCGGCACCCGCGATCGCATCGCGTCGGGTGTCTCCATCGGCATCCAGGATTCCTACGACCAGCTGCTCGACAAGGTCGAGCGCGAACTCGCGGCGGGATACCAACGCATCAAGATCAAGATCAAGCCGGGCTGGGACATCGAAGCCGTGGACCGCATTCGCACCAGGTTCGGCGACATCCCGCTGCAGGTCGATGCCAACGCCGCATACTCGCTGGCCGACACCGACCTGCTGGCCCGCCTGGATCCGTACAACCTGCTGCTCGTCGAGCAGCCGCTCGACTACGACGATGTGATGGATCACGCGGTGCTGCAGCAGCAGATCAAGACGCCGGTCTGCCTCGACGAGTCCATTCACACCGTGCGGATTGCCCGCGACGCGATCGCGGCAAAGGCGTGCCGGATCATCAACATCAAGCCGGGCCGCGTCGGCGGCCATCGCGCGTCGATCGAGTTGCACGATTTGTGCGCGGCCAACGGCATCCCGGTGTGGCACGGCGGCATGCTCGAAAGCGGCATCGGCCGCGCCCACAACCTCCACCTCGCGAGCCTGCCGAACTTCACCCTGCCGGGCGATATCTCGGCCAGCAGGCGTTACTACCAGGCGGACCTCATTGAACCGGCCATCGACATCGGCCCCGACGGCACCATCGCCGTGCCGACCGGACCCGGTATTGGCGTGAACATCGTTCGCGATCGGATTGACCAGGCGACGTTGCGGCACTTATCCCTATGATGCGATTGCAGTCTCCCCGCGCGCTCGTCGCGCTTGTCGCGTTGCTCGCCGCCGGCGCGTGCGCCCCCGCGGCGGCGCCGCAGGTCACGGCGACCACGCCGCTCACCGCCTTCGACCAGAAGATGCGGTGGATCCTGCAGCTCGAGGACGAGCGCCAGCTGCGCGGCGGTGGCGGCGACCTGCTGGTCCTGATGCAGGACGGCGAAGCGCGGGTGCGGCGGCGCGCGGCGCTGGCGGCCGGCCGCGTGCGACTGCCCGAGGCGGTGCCGCCCCTGGTGACGCTGCTCGAAAACGACCGGGACGCCGAAGTGCGCCAGATGGCGGCGTTCGCCCTGGGCCTGGTCGGCGACGGCTCGGCGGCGCCGGCGCTGACCACCGCGCTCGCCGGCACCGACCCGACGATTCAGGGGCGCGCGGCTGAAGCCCTGGGGCTGATCGGCCACCGGCCGGCAGCGCAGGCGATTGGCGCGATGGTCGCCGCCCATGCCGTCGCGGGTGTGCTGAACGGCCTGAACCCCGACGACATGGGAGCGCCCAAGGCGCCGCCGATTGAAGCCGTTCGCCTCGGCGTCTACGCGCTGGTGCGGCTGGGCTCGTTCGACGCGCTCGCGGCGGCGGTCATTGACGGCACCGGGCAGGCGCGCAGCCGCTGGTGGCCGATCGCGTTTGCGTTGCAGCGGATCAACGACCCGCGCGCGGCGCCGGCCCTGCTGGCCCTGCTGACGGGCGAGGGCCAGTTGACCCGCGCCTTCGCGGCGCGCGGCCTGGGCGTGCTGAAAGAGCAGAAAGCCGGGCCCGCGTTGCTCGCCATGGCCGACAACGCGGGCGAGCCCCTGGCCGTGCGCATCCAGGCCGTGCGGGGGCTGGCCCTGCTTGGCGACACCCGCGGCGGCGCCGTGCTGGTGCGGCTGATCACGTCGCCCCAGGTGAGCCAGAACCTTCAGCTCGAAGCCATTGTTGCGCTCGGCCAGCTGCGTCACGCCGGCGCGGTGGATCTGCTGATCGACCTGGTGTCGGCCTCGTGGCCGTCGGCACGGGCGGCGGCGCTACAAGCCCTGGCCCGCACCGACACCGACACCTTCATCAGCGCCATCTCAGGACTCGATCCCGATCCGCACTGGTCGGTTCGCGCGGCGCTGGCGACCACGCTCGGCGAGCTGGGCAAGGAGCGCGCCGAGGCGCCGCTGACCAACCAGTTGCGCGACGGCGACCAGCGCGTGATTCCGTCGGTGCTCGACGCGCTGGCCAAGATCGGATCGACGACGGCGGTTCCCGAGATCCTGGCGCGGCTGAAGGCCGACGACCCGGTGGTGCGCGCGGCCGCGGCGCGCGCGCTGGTCACGCTCAAGGCGCCCGGCGCGGCCGCCGCGCTGGCCGAGGCGCTGACGCTGGCGCAACGCGACGGGCTCTACGTGGCCCGCACCGCCACCCTTGACGCGCTGGTCGCGGTCGATCCGGCGGCGGCGCGGCCGCTGTTGTTGGCGGCGCTCGCCGATCGGGATTGGGCGGTCCGGCTCCGGGCCGCCGAACACCTGCGCAAGATTGACCCGGCGGCCGACGTCTCGGCCATGCGGCCGGCGCCGCCGCCGATCGTGCCCGAGTTGGCGGCGGTGGCCGCGCTCGTGTCGCCGCAGTACTCCCCGTCTGCGTACATCGACACCAGCCGCGGCACCATCCAGATCGAGCTGGCGGTGCTCGATGCGCCTCGGACGGTCGCCAATTTCATTGCCCTGGTGCGCAAGAACTACTTCAATGGGGTGCAGCTGCACCGCGTGGTGCCCGACTTCGTGGTGCAGGACGGCGACCCGCGCGGCGACGGCGAGGGCGGGCCCGGCTACACCATCCGCGACGAGCTCAACCAGCGGCCCTACCTGCGCGGCACGGTGGGCATGGCGCTCGATTGGGCCGACACCGGCGGCAGCCAGTTCTTCATCACCCATTCGCCGCAGCCGCACCTGGACGGCCGCTACACGGTGTTCGGGCAGGTCTTGTCCGGCATGGACGTGGTCGACCGCCTGCAGCAGTGGGACACGATCGAGCGGATTCGGATTTGGGACGGGGTCAGCTGGATCGGGCAGTAGATGTCTTGATCTGGTGATCTTGCAGTCAGAAGCAATAAAAAAGGGGAGCGTCTGCGCTCCCCTCGATCTTCTGGCTGACGAAGCGACTAGCGCTTCTTCGCCTTCTTCGCCGCCTTCTTCTTAGCTGCTTTCTTTGCCATTTGTAATCCCCCCCTTCAGGTTGGGTTATGCGTAAGAACCTTGCCGCTGCACGACTTGCCTCTGCCGCCTGGCACTCGGCTTGTCCATGCCGGCGTTCTTCGCTTCGTTACGCGACGTGAGTTATTCACGCGCGCGGTCTTGGTGAAAAGGGTGGGGCAGTCCTGGTTGAGAACCACCCCTGTAGCGGCCTAGCGCTTCTTGGCCTTCTTGGCCTTCTTGGCCGCCTTCTTTGCCTTCTTCGCCATTGTTCTCTCCTGATGGGGGGCGACTCTTGCCTGATGGCGACCGCTGATTGTTTTTACGTGTTCACAATCAGTGGCCTGAGCCTTACTCCCTCATACCAGATGTAGATTATGGATGAGAAATTCACCTTGTCAAGCACAAAGCGTTTGTGATTGTCAAACAAGGGGCCGATCGTCCTCATCCGATCACACCTTCAAGAACACGTCTCGGCTGCTCGCGCACAGATCTGTAGGTCGAGGACGCCGGGTTGAAATTCCCTCGCGCCCGATTCGGAATTTCAACCCGGCGTCTTGATCTCGCGCCGCATGCGCTCGGCCCGTGCGAGTGCGCCGGCGGGAGCGGCCGGCTTCGCCGCGATGATCGCGTCGAGCACGGCGATGGCGGCGTCGGTGCGGCGCAGGGCGCGCAGCTGCCGCGCCAGGTTGAGGCGCGCGACGATCTCGGCCGGCCCCGGCCGGTGCACCTGGCCGCCGCGCGCCAGTGCCAGCAACCGTTCCGACGCGGCGAGGCTCGCCGCGGGATCGTGGAAGTAGACATCCAGGATCTCCGCTTCGATCTGAAGGAACAGCGGGTTGCGCGGGTAGCGGCGCTGCAGCCCCTTGACCAGTTCCAGCGCCTCGCGGAACTTGTTTTCGTACCAGAGGTACAGCACGTGGATCTGGAACTGCGCCTCGCCGCTCACGAGCTGCCCCTGCGTGGCCGCGCGCTCGAGCTGCTGCAGGCCCTCGACGCGGTTGCCGCCGGGCAGCAGCAGCAGCCAGCGCAGGAACCGCAGCACCGCGGGTGCGACGTCGGCGTAGTAGCGGTACATTCCGATTCCGAACTCGGCATCGTGCATGGCCGGGTCCAGCGCCAGGGCGCGCTCGAGCGATTCCTTGATCCGCTTGCCGTCGCGCGCCGCCGCCAGGCGGTCCACCCGGTGCACCCGCCACTGCGCTCGCACGCCGTAGCCGGCGCCCAGGTAAAACCACGCCTCGGCGCGGTTAGGCTCTGCCTTGGTCATGCGCTCCGCTTCCGCGATGGCCTCGTTGGCCTTGGCCAGGAACGCCGGGTCGAGCGCGCGGCTTTCCGGATCCAACTGGATCTGCCACCACAGGCTGAGCGCTTCAAGGCCCAGGCAGGCCACCCGCGGCGCCGGGCTTGTCTCGGCGAAGCCTTGGGATGACGGATCGCAGATCGCCGGCAGCTCTGCCTTCAACCGATCGAAGTCAGCATCGAGGATGAGGTCGTAGGCTCTGGCCACCACCGGCGCGGCCGTGATGCCGGTGACGCTTGTAGTGTCCGGCTTTAGCCGGACCGCGGCCGGCTGTGGCACGGTCCGGCTAAAGCCGGACGCCACGTTCATGATCGCGACCCCCGCAATCACCGTGGCGGCCAGCAGCTTCATAACGCGCTGGTGCGGAGCTTCTGCTTTTCGGCGTGGCGCTCGATCGCCAGCTGGATCAACCGATCGACCAGCGCCGCGTAGCCGATGCCGCTCGCCTCCCACATCTTCGAGTACATGCTGATGCTCGTGAAGCCGGGCATGGTGTTGATCTCGTTGACGTAGATGGCGCCGGTGTCGCGCGACAGCAGGAAGTCGACCCGGGCCAGGCCGGCCGCGTCGATGGCGCGAAACGCCGCGATGCTCAGCCGGCGCACCTCGGCCACGGTGGCCTCGGGCAGGTCGGCCGGGATCAGGCTCTTTGAGCCCTCGTCCAGGTACTTGGCCTCGTAATCGTAGAACTCGCGCGACGGCACGATCTCGCCAGGCACGGACGACTCGGGGTCGTCGTTGCCGAGCACCGCGCATTCAATCTCGCGCGCGTTGATGACGCCGGCCTCGACAATCACCTTGCGGTCGAACTCGAGCGCGGCCTCGATGGCAGGCACCAGCTCGGCGAGGACTTTCACCTTGGAGATGCCGACGCTCGAGCCCAGGTTGGCCGGCTTCACGAACACCGGGTAGCCGAGCGCCGCAATGCCGGCGAGGACGCCGTCGCGGTTGCGCGTCCACTCGGCACGCACGAAGGCGCGCGAGTCGACCACGGGCAGGCCGGCCGCGGCAAACAACACCTTCATCACGGCCTTGTCCATGCCGGCGGCGGAGGCGAGCACGCCCGGGCCCACGTACGGCACGTTCGCGAGTTCCAGCAGCCCCTGCACCGTGCCGTCCTCGCCGTAGGGGCCGTGCAACACGGGAAACACCACGTCCAATCCGAGACCGGTGACCACCGCGCGTTCGACGTCCGCCGGGGTGGTGCCATCCGCCGAGTTTCGCCGTTCGACCGTGATTAGCGTGTCGGCCGACGGATAGGGGACAAACAGCGAATCGCGGCCCGCCCGCACCGGGCGCGCTTGCGCCAGGCGCGCCTGCTGGATGACCTCGGCCGCCGACAACGCTGCCGGCGCGCGGTCGGCCAGCGTCCAGCGGCCGTCCTTGTCGATGCGAATCGGCACCGGCTCGTAGCGCGTGCGATCGATCGACTTGAAAATCGAGGCCGCCGACGTCACCGACACTTCGTGCTCGCCGGATCGGCCGCCGTAAATGACACCCACGCGCAGCTTCTTCATTACTGGAATAATAAGACGCCGGGTTGATTTTCGAGGGATAAACGAAAATCAACCCGGCGTCCTATTCCATGTTCACCCTCACACACACTGACGGCGCCGCACGGCGGGGATTGGTCACGACCGCCCACGGCGTGATTCAAACCCCGGCCTTCATGCCCGTCGGTACCCAGGGGGCGGTCAAAGCACTCACCGCTCAGCACTTGGAGGAGGTCGGCGCCGAGATCATCCTGGGCAACACCTATCACCTCTATCTACGCCCGGGGGACGAGCTGATCGCACGCCGTGGCGGACTCCACAAGTTCATTGGCTGGGATCGTCCCATGCTGACCGACAGCGGCGGCTACCAGGTGTTCAGCCTGTCCGACCGCCGCAAGGTCGAAGAGCAGGGCGTGCATTTCCGCTCGCACCACGACGGCAGCGCGCACCTGCTGACCCCTGAGAAGGCGGTCGAAATTCAGGCGAACCTAGGCTCCGACATCGCCATGGTGCTCGACGAGTGTCCGGCATTGCCGTCAACCGAGCGGATCATCGATACCTCCCTGGAACTGACAGCCCGCTGGGCCCGGCGCTGCCGGAACCGGTTCCTGGAATTACGAAACTCGAAAGAAAGGGAGGAAAGGGGAGCAGGTCCACTTTCCCAAGCCCAGTTCGGGATTGTCCAGGGCGGTACGTTTCCTGAGCTGCGGCAGAAAAGCGCGGAACTGACTGTATCCATTGGGTTTGAAGGCTACGCCATGGGCGGCCTGAGCGTCGGCGAGCCCAACGAGACCATGTACCAAATCGTCGAGCAGACGGCGCCCTTTCTTCCGGCCGGCCAGCCACGCTATTTAATGGGCGTCGGCACCCCGATCGATCTGGTGGAGGCGGTGGCCCGCGGCATCGACATGTTCGACTGCGTAATGCCGACCCGCAACGCGCGAAACGGCCAGCTCTTCACTAGCGAAGGGCCACTGAACATCAAGAATGCGCAGTTTGCCGAAGACGACGGCCCGGTGGATCCGGCGTGCGGGTGTTACACGTGCCGGCGCTTTTCCAGGGCCTATTTGCGGCACCTCTTCATGGCCGGAGAAATGACCGGAGGCACCCTTAACACGTTGCATAACCTGAGCTTTTACCTTGACACCATGCGGCGGATTAGGGAGGCTATAGCGTTCGGCAGGTTCGAAGATTTTAGGCTTGGTTTCCATCGGACTTTTGCCCGCCGCGCGTTGATTTCATGACCACGACGGATCCCCTAATCGCCCCCTTGTTTGCGCTGGCTGCTTCACCTGGACAACAGGTCAGCCCGCTCATCCAGCTCATTCCCTTCGCGCTCGTACTCGCGATTTTTTATTTCGTGATCCTGCTTCCCATGAAGAAGAAGCAGGCCAAGGTCCAGGCCTTCCTCGAAGCCTTGAAGGTGGGCGACAAGGTCGTCACCTCGGGCGGACTGTTTGGTTCGATTGCCAAGATCACCGACCAGGTGGTGTCGCTCCAGGTCGCACCCAACGTTCGTCTGGACATCTCCAAGGCCGCCATCGTCGGCTACCAGGGCCAGCCCCCCGTCGTCGAAGCCCCGAATACATAAGCCATGTCGAAGAACCTTCGTTGGAAAGTCCTTGTCATTCTCGGCGTTACCGCGCTGTCGATCTTCGCGTTCTACCCGCCGGGCGAAAAGGTCCGCCTCGGGTTGGACCTGAAGGGCGGCGTGCACCTGGTGATGCGCGTCCAGACCGATGACGCGCTCAGGCTCGAGACGCAGACCACCGCCGACCGGCTGGCGGAGCAGCTGAAGACGGCTAGTATCCCCGTCGGCGGCGTGGCCGTGGGCAACGCCAATTCGTTCAGCGTGACCGGCGTGCCGGCCGAGCAGGATGCGGCGTTTCGCGCCGCGCTGACCGAAGTGGAAGTGAACTACGACCGTTCGTCCGGGGCCGGTGGCTACACCTTCACCCTCAAGCCGAACGTGGTCGTCAACTTGCGCGAAGACACCGTCAATCAGGCGCTGCAGACGATCGAGCGCCGCGTGAACGAACTGGGTGTCGCCGAGCCGATCATCGCGCGCCACAGTGGCGCTGACCAGATCCTGGTGCAGTTGCCGGGCGTCACCGACGTGAACCGCGCGAAGGAGATCATCCGCTCGACGGCGCTGCTGGAGCTGAAGCAGGTCGAGCAGGGGCCGTTCCCTGACGAAGCCGCGGCCCGCCAGGCGTTTGGCGGCAACCTCGCCGCCGACCTGGAGGTCCTGCCGGGCGTGATCGAGGGCGCCCCGGGCCAGGCCGCCAGCACCGGCTACTACGTGATTCGACGGGTGGCGGCGGTGACCGGCCGCGACCTTCGCAACGCGCGGCCCACGCTCGACGAGAACAACCGTCCGGCGGTCAGCTTCTCGCTGAACAACGAGGGGGCGCGCAAGTTCGGCCTGTTCACGCAGGCGAACATTGGCCGCCAGTTGGCGATTGTGCTCGATGGCCGCGTGCAGTCGGCGCCGGTCATCCAGTCGCGGATTGACGATGAGGGCCGCATCACCGGCAACTTCACGAACCAGGAATCGCAGGATCTGTCCCTGAAACTGCGCTCCGGCGCGCTGCCGGCGTCGCTGACTTACCTCGAAGAGCGCACGGTGGGGCCGTCGCTTGGTGCCGACTCCGTACGCGCGGGCGTGACCGCCGCCCTTGGCGGCCTGATGATCGTGACGCTGTTCATGCTGTTCTATTACAAGCTGGCCGGCATCAACGCGCTCATCTCGATCAGCATCAACCTGACCCTGCTGCTCGGCCTGATGGCCTATGTCGGGGCCACCATGACGCTGCCCGGCATTGCCGGCTTCATCCTGACCATCGGCATGGGCGTGGACTCGAATGTGCTGATCTTCGAGCGCATCAAGGAGGAGTTACGCTCCGGCAAGGGCGTGAAACAGGCGGTGGCGGCGGGCTTCGATCGCGTGCTGCTGACCATTCTCGACACGCACGTCGCCTCGCTGATTTCGGCGGCCTTTCTGTTCCAGTTCGGTACCGGTCCGATCCGCGGGTTTGCGATGACGCTGACCATCGGCCTTTTGACCAACGTCTTCACCGCATACTTCGTCTCGCGCACCCTGTTCGAGTTGGGCCTGTCCCGCCGGGCGGTCGCGAAGCTTTCAATTTAGTCATATGGGCATCTTCGATAACTCCAACTTCGACTTCATCAAGTGGCGCTGGCACGCCATCGCCCTGTCCACGCTGATCGTGCTCGGGGGCATTGGCTTCGTGGTCATGCGGGGCCTGCCGCTCGGCATCGACTTCTCTGGCGGCACCATCGTGGTGGTGAAGTTCGAACAGCCCATCACCGTGGACCAGGTGCGCTCGGCGCTCGCGGCCGGCATGTCGGGTGAGAACGTCATCCAGAGCTATGGCGACGAGGCGAACAACGAGATCCTGATTCGCGTGCCGCAGCTGGTGCAGGAGGAAGGCGCCGCGCTCGAGCAGAATGCGCGCGCCATCGTCGACTCGATCACCAAGGCCAACCTCGGCGGGTTCGAGGTGCGCAGCCAGGAGATTGTCGGTCCGGTGATCGGCGCCGACCTCCAGCGCAAGGGCATTTACGCGACCCTGGCGTCGCTGTTCGGCATCACCATCTACATCGGCTTGCGGTTCCGCTTCGCCTTTGCCCTTGGCGCGATCGCCGCGACCCTGCACGACGTGCTGGTGACCTTTGCGTTCCTCGCCTTCTTCGGTTACGACCTGTCGCTCAACGTGGTGGCAGCGATCCTGGCGATTACCGGCTATTCAGTGAATGACACGATCGTCATTTTCGACCGGGTGCGCGAGAACCTGAAGAGCAAGCGCCGCGACTCGCTCGATACCATCGTCAACCTGAGCGTCAACCAGACCCTCAGCCGCACGGTGATCACGGCCGGCACCACGTTCATGGCGGTGTTGTCGCTGTTCCTGTTCGGTGGCGAAGTGCTCGAGGGGTTCGCGTTCACGATGCTGGTGGGGATCGCCAGCGGCACCTATTCGACCATCTTTATTGCGGCTGCGATCGCGACCCTCCTTGGCGCCAAGCAGGCCAAGGCCCGCACGCCGGGCGCCCGCAAGGCGTCGTAAGCCGCCGCGGAGCCTGGCGAAGAGACACTGGTGGATTTACTGTCGGCCGCGTTGTTGGGCGTCGTCCAGGGACTGACCGAGTTCCTGCCGGTGTCCAGTTCGGGCCACCTGATCCTGGCGCGGGCGTTTTTCGGCTGGGATCCCGGCCGGTTTGGAATTGCGTTCGACGTGGCGTGCCACGTCGGCACGCTGCTGGCGGTGGTGGCGTTTTTCCGCGCCGACGTTGCGCAGCTAATCATGGCGGCCCCGGGCGCGCTTGGCGGACGCGACGGCGAATGGGAACGGCTCGGCCGGCTGATCATCGCCGGCACCATCCCGATCGTGATCGTCGGTGGCCTGTGGGCCGACGTCATTGAAACGCAGTTGCGCTCGCCGGTGGTGGTCGCGGTGATGCTGGTGGTGGGCGGGGTCGGCCTGCTGGTGGCCGAGTGGGTCGGGCGCAAGACGCGCGACGCGCGGTCGCTCGGTTACGGCGAGGCCATGCTGATTGGCCTGGCCCAGGCGTCGGCGCTGGCGCCCGGCATGTCGCGATCGGGGGCGACCCTCACGGTCGGCCTGCTGCTGGGGTTGCGGCGCGATACGGCGGCGCGGTTTGTGTTCCTGATGAGCCTGCCGGCCATCGTCGCGGCCGCGGCCAAGGAAGCGCTGGCACTGTCCGAGGTGGGCACCGCGGGTCTGCCGGTCACGCTGATGCTGGTGGGCCTGGTGACGTCGGCGGTCGTGGGCTACGTCACGGTGAAGTACTTTGTGCGGTATCTTGCGGGGCACTCGCTGGCGGTGTTTGCGTACTATCGTTTTGCCCTGGCGGCGGTCACGTTCGCGTGGCTGCTCAGCCGGGCGGTGTGAGTAATGATGCAGTGGCTGCGCCGGAGTTTCCTGGCCGGCTTGGTCGTGACGGTGCCGTTGTTCATCACGGTCGTCACGCTCGTCTGGCTGTTCCGCTTCATCGACGGGGTGGCGACGCCGCTGTCGACGAACCTGTTCGGCCGCGAGGTGCCGGGGCTGGGCGTGCTGGTCACGACGGCGGCGATCCTGTTGACCGGGGCGCTGGCGACCAACGTGATTGGCCGGCGGATCCTGCGGCGCGGGGAGATGTGGCTGCTGAACGTGCCGCTCTTCAAGACCGTGTATGCGCCGGTGAAGCAGTTGGTGGCGGCCTTCTCGCCTGACAGCGAGACGGGCTTCAAGAAGGTCGTGATCGTCGACGATCAGCGGCGCGGCATGGTGATGGGGTTCCTGACGCGCGAGTTCACGCTCGATCGCGGCGCGGGACCGGAGCGGATGGTGGCGGTGTACGTGCCGACCAATCACCTGTATCTCGGTGATGTGTTGGTCTACCCGCGGCACCAGGCGACGTTCCCGAGTTTGTCGGTGGAAGACGGCGTGCGGATTTTCTTAACGGGCGGCATGGCGCTGCCCCCGCAGATCAGTACGAGGACAGGACACGATGGTGATGAGACTTCTCGATAGGGTCGGCCGGCTGCTCGGAGCGGCCTCGTTGGTCGTGGGGATGGCGGTGCTGACGGCGCCGGTCATGCTGGCGGCGCAGCCGGAAGCGGCGGCGGATGAGGCGCATCACCGCCCCGGGGGTGAGGTCAACATCCAGTTGCCCGACCTGAACCAGGGCGACTTCCTCGGCATGACCGGCCACGACATCCTGTTGTCGGGCCTGGTCGTCTGCGTGCTCGGCCTGCTGTTTGGCCTGTGGACCTACACCGCGGTCAAGAACCTGCCGGTCCACAAGTCGATGTCCGACGTCTCGGCGATCATTTACGAGACCTGCAAGGCCTACCTGATTCAGCAGGGCAAGTTCCTGCTGATCCTGGAGCTGTTCATCGGTACCGTGATGATTGCCTACTTCTGGCTGACCGGCCTCGAGCCGTCGCGCATTGCGATTGTCATCATCTTCAGCCTGATCGGCATTGCCGGCAGCTACGGCGTGGCCTGGTACGGCATCCGCATCAACACCCTGGCCAACTCGCGCACGGCGTTTGCCAGCCTCGCCGGCAAGGCCTTCCCGGTGTGCGACATTCCGCTGCGGGCCGGCATGAGCGTCGGCATGATGCTGATCTCGGTCGAGCTGCTGTTCATGCTCGCCATCCTGCTGTTCATTCCCGGCGAGTACGCCGGCGCCTGCTTCCTGGGCTTCGCCATCGGCGAGTCGCTCGGTGCCTCGGCGCTGCGCATTGCCGGCGGCATCTTCACCAAGATCGCCGACATCGGCTCGGACCTGATGAAGGTCGTGTTCAAGATCAAGGAAGACGACGCGCGCAACCCCGGCGTGATTGCCGACTGCACTGGCGACAACGCCGGCGACTCGGTCGGCCCGACCGCCGACGGCTTCGAGACCTACGGCGTCACCGGCGTGGCGCTGATCATGTTCATCATGCTGGCGGTCAACGATCCTGCCACGCAGGTGCAACTGCTGGTGTGGATCTTCATGGTCCGCGTGGTCATGGTGCTGGCCTCGGCCGGCTCGTACCTGGTCAACAACGCGATCGCCGCCGGCAAGTATGCCGGTGCGGTGAAGATGAACTTCGAGGCGCCGCTCACCTCGCTGGTGTGGCTGACCTCGATCGTCTCGGTGGTGCTTACCTACGTGCTGTCGTATCTGCTGATTCCCAACCTTGGTGGCAATCCCGACTTGTGGTGGCAGCTGTCGTCGGTGGTCACCTGCGGCACGCTGGCCGGCGCGATCATCCCGGAGTTCGTCAAGGTCTTCACCTCCACCCACTCGGCGCACGTGCGTGAAGTGGTGACCTCGTCGCGCGAAGGCGGCGCCTCGCTCAACATCCTGTCGGGCCTGGTGGCCGGCAATTTCAGCGCCTACTGGCTCGGCCTGACGATCATGGGCCTGATGACCGGCGCCTACTTCCTGTCGGAGATGGCGCTGTCGAGCACCGTCATTGCCGGGGCGCCGATGATGGTGGCGCCGGCGATCTTCTCGTTCGGCCTGGTCGCCTTCGGCTTCCTCGGCATGGGCCCGGTGACGATCGCGGTCGACTCGTACGGCCCGGTCACCGACAACGCGCAGTCGGTCTACGAGTTGTCGCAGATTGAAGAGATTCCCGGCATCGAAGCCGAACTCGAGAAGAGCTACGGCTTCAAGGTCAACTTCGTGGTGGCCAAGGAACTGCTCGAAGAGAACGACGGTGCCGGCAACACCTTCAAGGCGACCGCCAAGCCGGTGCTGATCGGCACGGCCGTGGTCGGCGCGACCACGATGATCTTCGCGATCATCATGGCGCTGACGCAGGGCCTCGAGAACCAGGCGTCGATTGCCATGCTGTCGATCCTGCACCCGCCCTTCCTGCTGGGCCTGATCACCGGCGGCGCGGTGATCTACTGGTTCACCGGCGCCTCGATGCAGGCGGTGACCACCGGCGCGTACCGCGCGGTTGAGTTCATCAAGGCCAACATCAAGCTCGACGGTGCGACCAAGGCGTCGGTCGAGGACAGCAAGAAGGTGGTCGAGATTTGCACCATCTACGCGCAGAAGGGCATGTTCAACATTTTCCTGGGCGTGTTCTTCTCGACCCTGGCGTTCGCGTTCATCGAGCCGTTCTTCTTTATCGGCTATCTGATCTCGATCGCGCTGTTCGGCCTCTACCAGGCGATCTTCATGGCCAACGCCGGCGGCGCGTGGGACAACGCCAAGAAGATTGTCGAGACTGAGTTGAAGATGAAGGGCACCCCGCTGCACGACGCCTCGATCGTCGGCGATACGGTCGGCGATCCCTTCAAGGACACCTCGTCGGTGGCCATGAACCCGGTGATCAAGTTCACCACGCTGTTCGGCCTGCTGGCGGTCGAGCTCGGCGTCTACCTCGGCACCGGCGCCGCGCTCACCGTCGGGCTGTCGGTGGTGTTCTTCGTCGTGAGCATGTATTTCGTCTACCGCTCGTTCTACGGGATGCGGATCGAGTCGAACTAGCTCAGGTGAACGGATGCACTGGGGACCGGTGCACCCGTGAACTAGTGCACCTGTGAACCAGTGCACCTGTGAACGTTGTAATTGTTGGTAATCATGCGGAATTTACATGGTTTTCAGCCCATCAAGCCGTTGACGCGGGGATCCGAGCACGACTAGAATCGCCGGGCATTCACACGAGGGGTCAGATACCTTCGATATCTGGCCCCTCGGCGTTTTTTCAGGGAGCCGATGCCGGGAACCGGTGTCTAATTGAAGACAGGCCGTTAACTCGGCCGGGTTCCGGCGTTGACAGTCGTTTTCGGCGTTGGGATAATCGGCGCTCTTTTGGCGTCGCTCATTAGGCGACATATTTTTTAGACGAACAAGCCGGTCGGCTTGTTCGACGAGAGCAGGAGGAACAGTGCCACGCGACATGTTTGGTGATGTCGTCGATCCATCAATCAAAATGGGCAACAAGATGTGGTACACCGTGCCACTGACCATGTTGATCCAGGCGACGATCGTTGCTGCGTTGGTCATCGTTCCGTTGATGGCGACCGGGGTCTTGCCGACGACGCCTTCGATGATGGCGTTTGTGGCGGCTCCGCCCCCACCACCGCCTCCGCCCCCGCCGCCCCCGCCACCGGAGGCGAAGGCGCCGCCACCTCCCATGGATGTGAGCCCTGATGCGGCGCCGCTCGAGGCGCCCAAGGAAATCAAGGCAGAGACCGGTCTCGAGGCCGGCTTCGAGCGGTCAGCCGGCGTCGAAGGCGGCATCATCGGCGGCGTCGCCGGTGGCATCACCGGCGGCATCCCGGAACCGCCGCCGCCCCCGCCGCCACCCGCCGCGCCGGTGCGCGTCGGCGGCAATATCAAGCCGCCGCAGAAGACCCGCGACGTGCGGCCGACGTATCCCCCGATCGCGCAGTCGGCGCGCGTCCAGGGCATCGTGATCATCGAGGCCACCATCGGCCCCGACGGCGCGGTGAAGGATGCCAAGGTGCTGCGCTCGATTCCGCTGCTGGATCAGGCGGCACTCGACGCGGTGCGACAGTGGGTGTTTACACCGACCTTGCTCAACGGCGTGCCGGTGCCGGTCATCATGACCGTCACGGTGCAGTTCACGCTGCAGTAGAGGCGGGTCTGTAGACCCGCCTGCTCAGCGAAGGTTTTCAAACGTAGTAAGCCGTTTTTTTTCTGGAGGATAGCGATGGAAGGTCGGAAGATGCAGTTTGGTCGGATCGCTGGTGCCGGTTTCGCGATGTTGCTGATGACGAGCGCCCCTGCCTTTGCGCAGGAGGGTGCCGGCATCGACTGGGTCGATATGTTCGAGCAGATGGGCGCCGCGGCGTGGGCCGTCGCCATCGTGCTGTTCATCATGTCGTTCTGGTCGGTGGGTGTCGCGATCGAGCGCATCTACACCTTCAACCAGGCCACCAAGCAGTCGAAGATGTATGCCCCCCTCGTCGCCAAGCACCTCAAGGAAGGCCGGCTGAAGGAAGCCATCGCCCTGTCGGCGGCGAAGGAATACCGCTACAGCCACCTCGCCAAGGTCGTGCTCGCCGGGCTGCAGGAATACCAGTTTCAACAGGAAAGCGGCAGCAACCTGTCGCGTGAGGACCTGCTCGACACCGTCCGCCGCTCGATTCAGCGCGCCACCGCGCTGACCTCGAACGACCTCAAGAAGGGCATCTCGGGCCTCGCCACCATCGGCGCGACCGCGCCGTTCGTCGGCCTGCTCGGCACCGTCATCGGCGTTATCAACGCCTTCGTCGGTATCGCCTCCTCGGGTTCGGGCGGCATCGGCGCCGTCTCGGCCGGTATCGCCGAAGCGCTCGTCGAAACCGCGCTCGGTCTGTTCGTGGCCATCCCGGCCGTGTGGTTCTACAACTACCTGTCGGGCAAGCTCGAATTCTTCAACGTCGAGATGGACAACTCGTCGTCGGAGATGGTCGACTACTTCATCAAGAAGACGGCGTAATTGGTGCCAGGAGGGCGGGACTTCAGTCCCGCCCAGCCAGGCGCCCTCCCGGTAATTCGGTAAGGAGTATCTGTTATGTCAATGGATGTCGGCGGTTCCCGAGGCGGAATCAAATCGGACATCAACGTCACGCCCCTCGTGGACGTCATGCTGGTCCTGCTCATCATCATGATGATCGTGGCCCCGCTGCTCCAGAAGGGTGCTGACGTCAAACTGCCGCTCGCCGCAAATACCGCGGACAAGCCGGAAACGCAGGACCAGACGGTCGTCGCCGTCGACAAGACCGACCGGTACTTCGTCAACGGCCTGCCCGTTCGGAAAGAAGACCTGCGGCAGAAAGTCGAAGAGATTCTCGAGACCAAGGCCGAGCGCATCATCCTCATCAAGGCCGATGAAGAAGCCCGCTATGCCGCCGTCATGGATCTCATGGACGAATTGCGCGCCATGGGGATTGAGGACATGGGGCTGATCACCGACCCCAAGAACCGCACCCTGCTGGCCGGCGGAGGTAACTGACATGGCACACGCACACCAGCACCTCGGCGCCGACCGCGTCATCACCGCCAAGAAGCTCGAAGCCAATGGCGACATGAACATCACGCCGATGATCGACGTGCTGCTCGTGCTCCTGGTCATCTTCATGGCCGCCCTGCCGCTGTCGCAGAAGGGGCTCGACGTCAACCTGCCGGCCGAAACCAAGACCGCCGAGCAGACCCAGGTCGACGTTTCGCAGATCGTGATCGAATACACCGCCGACCGGAAGATCTCGATCAACAAGAGCGATGTCACGATCGCCGACCTCGAAGACTCGCTCCGTAAGATCTACGAGGAACGCAAGGACAAAACCCTGTTCATCGCCGGCGACGGCTCGCTCAGCTACGGCGCGATCGTCGAAGTGATCGACGCCGCCAAGGGCGCAGGCGTCGAAAAAGTCGGCATCATCACCGAGGGCATGCGCCGCGCTGCCGCCGGTGCCGGCCGCACGGGCGGAAACTAGCTCCCGCTCGCCAGAACATACGCACAAGGCCGCCGGGCAACCCGGCGGCCTTGTGCGTGTACGCCACGCGAGGCGCCTACGGACACGATGAACTGCTGATTGTGAAGATGGGGACATTGGCATGGGATCGGGACTCCCGCCGTCGGCTGTGCCTGGGCGTGATGGTCGGCTTGATGTGCGTGGTCGGGATCGCTGCGGCGCGTGTGCACCGGGCATCCGTGCTGTCGGCGTCCATCAACGAGGGCATCTCCAGCGAGATCCGGCTCGACAACGCACTTGAGCTCACCCGGCGTGTCGCCGCCCGCTTCCGCCATATCGAGGAGTATGGCGCCGTTGGCGAAGTCGCCGCGTGGCCGCTGCGAAGCGAGGCCGACTACCTTCTTACCGGCGGCGATTGCGGCAGGGCCGCCGGGGCGCTCGGCGCGGTCTTCGTTTCCCGCGGACGCCCCTTTCGAATACTTCAGGCCAATGTCGACGAACAGGGCGCCGGCCACATCATGTTCGAGACGCCAGACGATGCCGGACGCTGGGTGCTGCTCGATCCAATCGAAGGCCGAGGTTTTCAAAGTCCGATTGACGGCCGGTTCTTGGGGATTGACGAGATTCGCGCATTGCCTCTTCACATGCGCGACTGGCTGCCCGAGGAATACCGTGATGGCGAGCTGTCGCTGTTCTCGCCGTACCGGCGCACAAACTGGACGAGACTGGGCGCGCTTGCCAGCGTGGTCCGCGCCACCGCGGGTGACGAGTGGATGCGACAGACCTCCATGCGAGTCGTCATCCTCAAGTCAGATCACCTCCTCCTCACCGGCGGCAGTTTGGCGATCTTCCTGCTCGTCTTCGCCCGTGCGATTTCTACTCCCGGTTCCGCAGTAAATCCGCGAAAGACAGCGCCCCGCTAAAGCGCGCATCGAGTGCATCGATGCGGGCGCGCAGCTCGCCATCTTTGGCCATGCCGCCCTCGGTGGCGATGACCACCTTGTTGTCAGAGGGCGGGCAGCGGTAGACCGCGGCGTGGCCAAACGCGGCCGCGACCGCGGCGATGTCGTCGGCCATGCTGGCGTGTTCGTTGACGTTGAACGCGACCACGCCGCCTGGGGCCAGCGCCTGCTTCAGGCGCCCGAGAAACGCCAGCGTCTTGAGGGCCGTCGGCACGCCGGTCGCGTCGGTGCCGCTCGACGGACGCAGGAACGCGTCCATGAGGATCAGGTCGTACCGGTCAACGGTGGACTCCACGAACGCCACCGCGTCGGCGGTATGCACGCGGACGTTCCCGCCGGAGCGCACACCGAAGTACTCGTCGGCGATACGGACGACGGCGGGATCAATCTCGACCGCGTCGATCTGCACCTGCGGCTGGTGATGGGTCAGGAAGCGAACCATCGCGCCGCCGCCCAGACCGACGATCAGCACGCGCTGCGGATGAGGCTGGTAGAGGTAGCTGGCGAACATGCCGCGGGCGTACGGCGACATCAAGGTCTGGGGCGCCGCCAGGTTGACGCGGCTCTGCACGACTTCCTGTCCGTTGTCGCGTACGAACGTCAGGGCGCGGACCTCGCCGTTGCTGCGGACCCGGATTCGCGAGAACGCCGACACCTCCTCGTGCTCCAGGCGCCCGAGGGTGCGGTCCGGCGACATCGACCAGAAGGCCAGCGCGACGGCCGCGGCGAGCAGGGCCACCGCCAGGACTGCGGGCACGACGCCGCTCGGCCGCGGTGCCCGAGCCCCACCTGAGGCGCGTTGTTGGGTGCCCATCCCGCCCGCTCCTTAGTAGCTCGGCGGCGGCACCAGCCCGAGCTCCCTTAGCTCCGGCAGTCCCTTGTCGGCGTTCTTCCAGATCTTCCTGAGCTCGCCGTAGGCGCCCATGGCGCGGGACATGTCCTTGACGGCCATCGACGCCCGGCCGAGACCCAGCAGCGACAGGGCGCGCCGGGGGTTCCGCTTCAGGGAGGTCTCAAACGCCGGGATCGCCTCGCGGGGGCGCCGCAGGTCCATCAGCATCTCTCCGACGAGCTCGTGGGCCGGTTTGACCGGCACCGGCGGGCCGAACTCGAACGACATGCCGTCTTCGACTACGGCCGCCTGGCGGGCCAGCACCAGGGCCTCCTCGCGCCGGCCCTCCGAGAACAGCAGGACGGCCTCGAGCTGCTGAGCCATGACCTGGGCGGCGCGCTTGTCGGGCCCGCCGCCGGCCGAAGGCAGGCCGATCGCCGGCTGCCCGCCGGTGTGGGCGGCATGCGACTCTACGACCGGTGAAATCCCGGCCCTCGTTGACCCCGATACGACAGGCTTGCTCGGCCCCGCGGCTGGGGGCTTGCCCACCATAGCGGGCGGAGTCGTGGCCGGGCCCGCGGCGGTGGGAGAATCTTCCATCAGCACTGCCATCTGCTGGAGCGCGTTGCCGCCGGCCAGCCGGTTGCCTGAACGGATGGCCGCCATCCCGATGGCGAACAGGTCCGCGATGGCGGCGTCGGTGCCGAGGCCCTTCGCCACGACCGGCGCCTTGGCCTCGCCCCACTTGCGCGACTCGATCAGCCAGGCGGCGCGGGCCAGTGCCAGGTGGCTGCGGGTCCGCACCGAACCGCTGGTCTTGGCGTCGGCCTCCATCTGCGACAACAGCGCGCGTGACTCCTCGAACCGGCCCTGCTGGGCGTAGCCATAGACCAGCCACAGCATGGCGTGGAAGCCGCGGGCGTCGACGTCGAGCGCCTTCTCGGCGCGGCGCGCGTCGGCGGCCTTCATCGAGCGCTCGTTGATCGCCGAGGCTTCATCCCACATGCCGAGCGCGACGTAGATGTGCGACGGCATGTGCAGGGCATGCGAGGCTGCCGGCGCGATCTTCGAATAGGCGTCGGCGAAGCGCAGGCCGAGCGGCGCGTGGATGGGGTCGTCGTACGAATGAATCAGGTAATGCGCGGCGCCGGGGTGTTGCGGGTTCTTCGCGTAGACCTGCTCGACGAGCGCCGCCGCCTTCATGTAGATGGAGAAGTCGCGGCCGCCGTGGCTGGTGCCGAGCAACGCCAGCGCGTAGAAGGACGTCACCTCGTCGTCAGCCGGATACTTCTCGTGCATGCGCCGCATGTGTTCGGCGTAGGCGCGGTCGCGCGTCAGTTTCTCGTCCGTGCTGTAGAGGCGTTCGAGCGAGGCGAGCCAATCCTTCTCCTTTGCCGTCGGCGCCTTGGCGAGACGGCCTTCGAGGGTTGGTGCGAGGCGCGCCAGCGCGGCCCTGGCGAGCTCTGGCGCCGTCTGCTGCCACACCGGGTGGTTGTAGGTCATGGCCTCGCCCCAGTACGCCATGGCGAACCCCGGGTCCGCCTGTTGCGCCTCGAGGAACGCCTCTTTGGCATCGTCGTACTCGAAGCTGTGCAGCAGCAGCACGCCCTTGAGGAATGCTGGCTGCGCGGCTGGGGCGCCCGAAGTGGGGAAATCGATCTGGCCCAGCTCGTTCTGCGCCCGCACAGGGCCGGTGGAAGCGGCAACCAGGAGGAGGGCCACGACGAGGGCGGCAGGTCGTTTCATAAAAGAAATATACCGGTACAAGAAAAAAGGGGCGAGTCCGAAGACCCGCCCCTAAATTCCAAGTTCCAAGCCCCAGGCCCCAAGCCCGAGTGCTGGGCGTTCTTACGACCCGAAGAAGTACTTCAGGCTGAACGCAATCCGGTAGACGTCGTTCAGGTCGGCGGTCTGCTGGTACGACTGCGACATGAGCTGGCCGCTGACCAGCCGCAGCCGGTAGGTCGACTGTCCGGCGGCATCGACCGCCGGGTTGGTCAACGGCTGGTTCGAGACGAGCCGCTGCGACACGCCCCAGTCCTTGTTCAGCAGGTTGCCGAAGTTGATGAAGTCGGCGCGGAACTGGAAGCGATGGCCGCCCCCGCTGCTCGTGAAGACGTCCTGCGTGACGCTGACATCGAGGCGCTTGACCATGGGCAGGAACACCGCACCGCGCTCGGCGTACTTCCCCCGGTTCTTGCTGAGGTAGGAGTCCTGCGCAATGTAGGCCTCCCATGCCGCGGCCTGCTGGGCCGCGGTATAGGTGACGCCGCCCGACGTGAACGGTGCGAAGTTCATCTCGCCGGTGTTGGCGTGGATGTAGAGCAGGTCGTTGAACCCGCCGTCGCCGTTCATGTCACCCGCGAAGGTGTAGCTGGCGTTACCGATGGTCCTGGCCTCGAAGAACGCCGAGATCGCGGTGGCGCCGAACCCGAAGTACTGCTTCCGGTACGACCCGGTCATGAAGAAGCGGTGGCCGGGCGACGCGCCGGCGTAGCTCGTTCCCGGATTGTTGGGATCGCCGGAGTGCGCGTTGTTGCTCCACGAGCCGAACGCGATCGAGCCCGGGTCAACGGTGTTCTTGCTCTCGCCGTAGTTGTAGGCGGCCTGGACCATGCCCCATGACGTGTTCTTCTTCGCCGAAAACACCGCGTTCCACGCCGTGCCCACGTCCTGGTTCTTGATCACGGTGGCGTTGCTCACCTGGTTGCCGGTGACGTTGTTGATGCGGTTGGTGGTCCAGCGCGGCCGGTTATCGGCGCCCGCGAACGACGTCTGGGCCGCCGGCAGGTTGGCGTTGATGTAGTACATCCCGTTGACGTCGCGGTTGTAGATGAACTCGGCCGTGCCGGTGAAGCCACCGGGGAGGCGGCGGTCGACGGCGACGTTGGTGCGCCACACCTGGGGGAACTTGAAGTTCTGGTCGGTCAGCGCCAGCTCGTAACTGGTGGCCGGCGCGCCGGTCACGTTGGTGGGCTTATAGGCGTTCGGGTCCGGGTTGAACGGGTTCGCGGTGCTGTTGTTGTTCTGGATGAAGCCGGTCAGCACGCCGGTGTTGCCAATCTGGTTGGAAATCCACACGAACAGCGGCTTGCCGGTAAACACGCCCGAACCGCCGCGCACCTGCGTGTTGCGGCTCCCGGTGACGTCCCAGTTAAAGCCGAGGCGGGGCGACCACAGGAGGTTGGCGTCGGGCAGCTTGCCCGACTGGTATTGCACGGCGGCGCCGGTTTCGTCGCGGAACGTCAGCGCGTCGGCGTTGACGTTGGTGTAACCGGTCTCACCGAAGATCGGCACATCCATGCGGAGGCCGGCTATCAGCTTGAGCTTGTCGTTGACGGTCCACTCGTCCTGGATGTAGCCGCCGGTGTAGACGACCTCGAGTGGCTGGATCGGCTTGTCCTGGCCGGGGATGTTGTTGTAGCGGACCTGGAAACGGTTGAGCGTGACCGGGCGCACCCGGTTCGCGTCGTCGTAGAAGTCCTGCAGCGAGTTGTAGACGTAGACGCTCTGCGACCCCGGGAAGAAGACGTTCTCGGACTCGTAGCGCTCGAAGCTGAAGCCGGCCGTCCAGGTGTGCTTCTCCGAGAACTTGCTGAAGTTGTTCTGGAGCTGGAACGACTTGTAGCGCAGTTCGTTGTTCGGCGTGAACGGCTCGAAGCCGAAGGTGGTGTAGACCGAGCCGCCTTCGAGAATGTCGACCATCGGGAAGAAGCTGCCGAGCGATTCGCGGCTCTCGTCGTGCGACGAGTAGCCGACAATCAGCGAGTTCGACATCGTCGAACCAATCACGGTGTTCAGTTCGCCGACGCCCGACTTGATGTTCTCCAGGATCTTGTAGTTGGAGTTCTGGAAGTTCAGCCCGAAGGTGTTGGTGCGGCGGTTGCCGAAGCCGAGCGACGACGAGTTCGACAGCAACACGTCGGTGTCCGAATCGAGCTGGTTGTACCGGAAGCTGAGCTTGTTGCGGTTGTTGATGTTGTAGTCGAACTTCGCCAGCAGGCGCCGGCCGGGGGTCAGGTGCGCGTAATCCTGGAACGGGCCGGTGTCGTAGCCGAAGCGCTGCTTCAGGAAGCTGCTGAGCGCGGTCAGGTCGGACGCCAGCACCCGGGTGGTGCTGCCGACGGCGGCCTCGCCGCCCGCGTTGGCGCGGAACGTGGTGCCCGGTCCTTCGGTCTCTTCCTTTTCGGCGTTACCAAAGAAAAACAGCTTGTTCTCGACGATGGGGCCG
This sequence comes from Acidobacteriota bacterium, assembly GCA_030697165.1. Taxonomy (NCBI): domain Bacteria; kingdom Pseudomonadati; phylum Acidobacteriota; species Acidobacteriota bacterium. Next base: position 118,610 of record JAUYQQ010000009.1, on the reverse strand, counting down.
GCCGCCCAACCGCCGTAGTTCTTGAAGCTGAACGTACCGGGGTTCACCGGCAGGTCCTTGGCTTCCTTGCCGACCAGGCCGTCGTCGCGGAACTGGTAGAACCCGGAGCCGCGGAACTGGTTGGTGCCGCTGCGCGTGACGCTGTTGATGCCGGCGCCGACGAAGTTGCCCGAGCGCACGTCGAACGGCGCCACGTTGATCTGGACCTGCTCGATGGCGTCCATCGAGATGGGCGCGACGCCCGTGCGGTCGCCGGGCTGGCCGCCCAGGCCGAACGAGTTGTTGAAGTAGGACCCATCCACCGTGATGTTGTTCATGCGGTTGTCCTGGCCGGCGAACGACATGTTGCCGCCCATCGACGGCGTCAGCCGGGCGAACGACTCGAGGCGGTTGGAAATGGTCGGCAGTGACGCCATCTCCTCGCGCGTGACCGCGGTCGCCGCGCCAGTGCGGTTCGACGCAAACACCGCGTCCGACTGGGCGGTCACCGTGATCGTTTCGGTCACCGCAATGGCCCGCACCGTGAAGGCCAGGTCGGTGGCGACGCCCAGGTTCACTTCGATGCTCTCCTGGGTCTCGGGAGCAAAGGCGGCGGCGCCGCCGCCGCTGTAGGCCACCGTCACGGAATACGGGCCGCCGACGCGCATGCCGACGATGGTGAAGCCGCCGTCGTTGCGGGTGGTGGCCTCGTAGCTCGAGCCCGAGGGGAGGTGGATGGCAATGACGCTGGCGCCAGCGACGGGCTGCTGCTGCTCGTTCTGGACTTTGCCGCGAAGGGAGCCGGTGGTGACCTGCGCGTTGACGGTCGACGCGACGGCGAGAACGGCGACGAGGGAGAAGACAAACCTAATCAAATGTTTCATGTACATCGCTCCTGAACAGAGCGTGAATTATCTCATTTGCGGGTTACGTGCGGGTAAATAGAAAAGGGCCGGCCCGCGCATTGCGGAACCGGCCCGTTTTTGGGGTTTGGGCGATTAACCAACCGCCCAAACTATATGGTTTCTAGCTCGATGCCCGGGCCTTGCGCATCTCGTTGGCCTTGTCGCCGAGCGCGGTGCCTTCGGTCAGCAGTTCCTTCTGCTTCTTGGGGTCCTTCTCGACCAGCGCCTGGGTGCGAAGCAGCAGGCCCTTGTAGGTCATGGCCTCGATGTAGTCGGCCTTGATTTCGAGGGCCTTGTTCACGGCGTCGAGGCCGTCAAGGACGAGCTGCAGCTTTTCCTTGTCCGAGAGGCGGAAGTCGCGTGACGCCTTGTCCCAGTGGTAGGTTGCCAGCGTGTAGTGTGCCTCGGGGTTGTTTGGCTCGAGCTCAATGCGCTTGCGCAGGTTCTCGACCAGCTTGGCGAAGTCGCCCTGGCGGTTGTAGTAGCCGGCCACCGTCAGGTACACGGTCGGGTCGTTCGGCCTGGCGTCGCGGCCCTTCAGGTAGGTTTCCTCGGCCAGTTCGTACTCGCCCGAGTCCTCGTAGATCTTGGCGAGCTGGAAGTAGTTGGTCGGTTCGTTCGGCGCCAGTTCGATCATGCGCTTCACCACCGGTTCGGCCTGCGTCGGGTCGGCCAGCTTGTCGGGGCCGTAGGTCGAGACCAGGAACTCCAGGGCCAGCGAACGCTTCGGATTCGACTCTTCCGTCAGCTTCTCGCTCGCGAGCTTGTAGTTCTCGATTGCCTTCGTCAAGAAGGCGTCGTTCTCGGGCTCGCCCTTGCGTGCCGGCCGATACATGTTGTCGTACGAATTGCCGAGGTAAAAATAGATCGCCGGGCACCATTCGCAGGCCGGGTCGCTGGCGGTCATGTCCGCGGCTTCCTGATATTTCTGGACCGCCGTCCGCCAGTCGCTGGCGGCGTAGGCCTTGTTGCCGTCCTTGAACGCTTTCATGGCGCGGACCTGACTGATATATCCGCAACCGGCCAACGTGACGCTCAGCCCGACAACCAGCGCCAAATACGCTGCCGAAGACCGCTTTCTCATTAGAATTCCCCCTGTAAGTCCCTGTAAAACACGTTCAAGCCGCAAGGCCGGAAAGTATAGCTTCGTTTCCAGACCCCCCGCAACCTCCGGCTGGCGATGCCCTATGATGGATCAAGGTCCACCTCACGGCGGACGCCGCTGGCACTTCCGGCTCGGCCGGGCTTGTCTCTGAATGTAGCGTCCGGCTTCAGCCGGACCATCAGCGACCGATAAGCAATTAGACACCGAACTTCATGATTCGCTTCGAGGATCTGCTCGACAAGGTCCAGGGCTATAGCCCGGACGCCGATCTCGAGTTGCTCCGCCGGGCCTACGTGTTCTCGGCCCTGGAGCACAAGGGACAGATCCGCCATTCGGGGGAGCCGTACCTCGTCCACCCCCTGGAAGTGGCCGACATCCTGGCCGACATGAAACTGGACGCCGTCTGCATTGCCGCCGGCCTGCTCCACGACGTGGTCGAGGACACGTTGACCACGCCCGACAAGATCCGCGAGAAGTTCGGCGAGGACGTCGCCCACATCGTCGAGGGCGTGACCAAAATCGGCGCCATCCCATTCTCGTCCAGCGAAGAACGCCAGGCCGAGAACTTCCGCAAGATGCTGCTGGCGATGGTCGATGACATCCGGGTCATCCTGGTGAAGCTGGCCGATCGCCTGCACAACATGCGCACGCTGCAGCACATGGCCGACGACAAGCGCGCGCGCATCGCGCAGGAGACCCTGGACATCTACGCGCCGATTGCCAACCGGCTGGGCATGAGCCGCATCAAGAACGAGCTCGAGGAGTTGTCGTTCCGCTTCCTGGAGCCAGACGCGTTCGCGACGCTGCGGGCCAAGGTCGAAGCCAAGCGCAAGCCGACTGAAGGCATGATCGAGCAGCTCACTGGCGACCTGCGCGCCAAGCTGCTCGAGGCGCAAGTGCCGGTGATCAGCGTCGACGGCCGGGTCAAGCGCCTGTTCAGCATCTGGCTCAAGCTCAAGGCCCAGAAGATCGATCTCGAGCAGGTGTATGACTTCGTCGCCCTGCGGATCGTGACGCCGTCGGTAAAGGACTGTTACGCCGCGCTCGGCATCATTCACCAGACGTGGTCGCCGGTGCCGGGCCGCATCAAGGACTTCATTGCCATGCCGCGGCCCAACGGCTACCAGTCGCTGCACACCTCGGTGATCAGCGACCGCGGCTTTCCGTTCGAGGTGCAGATTCGCACCGAGGAGATGCACCGGCTGGCCGAGGAAGGCATTGCGGCGCACTGGAAATACAAGGAAGGGCGGGTCGGCGCCGGGCGCGATGAGCAATACTTCCAGTGGCTGCGGCAGCTGCTCGAATGGCAGCAGGACACCCGCGACCCGCAGGAGTTCCTGTCGAACCTGAAGATCGATCTCTATCCCGAGGAGGTCTACACCTTCACGCCGCGCGGCACGGTCAAGGTGCTGCCCAAGGGCTCGACCGCGATCGACTTCGCGTACTCGATTCACACCGACGTCGGCCACCAGTGCGTGGGCGCCCGCGTCAACGGCCGCATGGTGCCGCTGCGCACCCGCCTCAAGAACGGCGACATCGTCGAAATCATCCGCAATGCGTCGCACAAGCCGAGCCGCGACTGGCTGAACTTCGCGGTCACCTCGCGCGCCCGCAACAAGATCAAGCACCTGATCCAGGCCGAGGAGAAGGAGCGCGCGGTCGAGCTGGGCAAGCGCGTGTTCGACAAGGAGGCCCGCCGCTTCGGCCTGAACGGCGGCAAGCTGGTCGAGGGCGAGGCGATGCAGAAGATCCTCGCCGAGTTCGCGGCAGCGAAGCCCGAGGATCTGCTGGCGCAGATCGGCTACGGCAAGGTGTCGCCGCGCCTGGTGCTCGACAAGATCGTCCCGCAGGACGAACTCAAGGAGCAGGCGCCGGAGCATCCCGTGCTCTCGGCCGTCAAGCGCGTGCTGCGGACCGGCAGCGAGCCGGATCGCATCAAGGTGCGCGGCGCGGACGAGGTGATGGTGTTCCGGGCGAAGTGCTGCAACCCGATTCGCGGGGAACAGATCGTGGGGTACATCACGCGCGGCAAGGGCGTCTCGGTGCACGCGGCGAAATGTCCGAACGTAGTCAACCTGATGTACGACCCCGAGCGCCGGATCGACGTCGAGTGGGACAAGGGCGCCGACCTCGCGCCGTACACGGTGCGGCTGACGATCGAGGTCGAGGACCGCAAGGGGATGCTGGCGGAACTCAGCCAGCGGATTTCCGACATCAACACCAACATCACGAACATGGAGGCGCGCACCGGCGATCAGCGCGCGCGCATTGACGTGACGGTCGAGATCAGGGACATGAAGCACCTGGAGCAGGTGCTAAAGGCGGTGCGCGGGATTAAGGGCGTGTTGAACGTCGAGCGGTCGTCGCCTATTCCAGAACGGCGATGACGTCGATTTCGACGCGCACGTCCTTGGGCAGCTTCACGACCTGGACGGTCGAGCGCGCCGGGTAGGGCGCGGTGAAGTAGCTGGCGTAGACGTCGTTCATGGCGGCAAACTCGCCCAGGTCGACCATGAACACGGTGGTGCGGGCGACGTGCGAGAAGTCCGCGCCGGCCGCGGCCAGCAGCGCCTTGATGTTGTCCATCACGCGCGTGGCCTGGGCGGTAATGTCACCGGCCACGATCTGGCCGGTGACGGGATCGAGCGGAATCGATCCCGACAGGAACAGCAGGTTCCCCACCTTCAGCGCCGGCGAGTACGGTCCAATCGCCTTGGCCGCCCCGGCTGCCGTCACAAGTTCCTTCATGCCCCCACCAGCCCCACCTGCCCTACCAGCCCCACCTGCCTAAGCCGCCTTGGTGATCTTGCCCGAGCGGATGCAGCGGGTGCAGACCTTCACACGCTTGGTGGCTCCGTCAACGACGGCGCGGACCGTCTGCAGGTTCGGCTCGAACCGGCGGGGACGGACGTTGTGGGCGTGAGAGACACGGCGGCCAACCGCCGGGCCCTTGTCGCAGATATCGCAGCGCATTGCCATAACCAAAGCTCCTTGGAGAAACCCCTATCTTATCAGTACGAGCCAGGACCCCTGGAAAGGTGTGTCGAAAAGGGCGCCACCACTGGTGAGAATTCCCCAGTTGGGAAAGTGTAATTCTTGCCACAGCGGTAGGCACTGTGGTACCTTTTCCCGGTTTCTGGGTGTCCCCGATAAGTGACAGAGTGAGGGAGAACCCAATTCAGGGGTCCGGCGTCTAATCATCAGTGAACGGTGTTCGGGCCGCTGATAACCGGGCAAGGCATGGACAGTTAAGTCCTTGTGAATAAACGCGATAGATAAGGAAGACCGGGCACTCTCGAACTCGCCGGTTCATATTCCCAGTCAATCTATCCTTCGCTCATATCAGTAATTGGAAGTACAGGTTCGGTCGGGTTTATAGGCATCGGTCTTGCTTAGAGGTATGCGCAAGAGCGGGGCAAATCATAGCTTCCCTGTAGGACAGGGAACGAAGGGAGCGGTTGCAGTCATGGCAGCCAAGTCGAAGAAGCGGAACGTAGCGGTAGCGGAAGTGCCCATCGGGGCACGGTACGACGAATTGAAGCGGATGCTCGTCGAGCGTCAGCGCGAGATCCTGAGCGAAGTTCAGGGGAAGATTCGCGATGTGCGCGCCGAGGGTTCGGAAAAGGACCACGAAGTGCTCGATCCGGGTGAGACCTCGGAGGTCGACATCCAGGAAGACATCGAATTCGCCCTCATCCAGATGAAGGCGGAGACGTTGAACAAAATCAACGAGGCGCTGTCGCGCCTTGAAGAAGGCACCTACGGTCATTGCTTCGAGTGCGCGGAAGAGATCGCCCAGCCCCGGCTGCGCGCGCTGCCCTTCGCGGTTCGCTGCAAGGACTGCGAAGAAGCCCGCGAGATGGCACAGCAGCGCGAACGCATCCAGGCGCGCCGCGGTTCCTCGAGCCTCGGTTTCGACATGCGGGGTTAACACCCGGCGTCCTAATCACAGGCCCGCCGGAAGGCGGGTCTGTAATTCTCCCGCCTTCCGGCTCACACCTGAATACAATCGCCCCTGGGAGGGGCGGCATCGTGAGCAATCCAATCGATCCGATCGACCCGCCGACTGTCGACACGCCGGTGTTTCGCGTGCCGCCCGAAATGCCGGTGTTGCCGCTCCGCGACACCGTGTTGTTTCCGCAGGCGTTCATGCCGCTCGCCGTCGCGCGCGAAAGCTCCGTCAAGTTGATTGACGAAGCGGTCGCCAGCGGCCAGACGATTGCCGTCTTCGCGCAGCGCGAAGCCGGCGAAGACGAGCCAGGGCAGAACGATCTGCACGAGATTGGCACCGCCAGCCAGATCCACAAGATGTTCAAGCTGCCCGACGGCAGCCTGCGGATCATCGTGCAGGGCCTGGCGCGGGTGCGCCTGGACGAGATCACCGCCACCCGTCCGTACCTTCGCGGCAAGGCCACCGAGGCCCCCGAGATCCTGAAGGACGACGATCACCTCGAGATCGACGCGCTGCAGCGGAACATCAAGGCCAACTTCCAGCAGATCGTCTCGCTGTCGCCGCTGATGTCGGACGACCTGCAGGCGCTCGCCTCGAACATCACCGATCCGGGACGCCTCGCCGACTTCATTGCCTCGGGCCTGGGCACCATCGCCACCGACACCAAGCAGGAAGTGCTGCAGACCCTCGACGTGCGCGCGCGACTCGACCTGCTCAACCGCCTGTTGATCAAGGAACTCGAGGTGCTCGAGCTTGGTTCGAAGATCCAAAGCCAGGTGCAGTCGGAAGTCGGCAAGAACCAGCGCGACTATTTCCTGCGCGAGCAGCTCAAGGCGATCCAGAAGGAACTGGGTGAAGGCGACGACCAGACCCGCGAGATCGAGGAGCTGCGTACCAAGCTCGAGGCCGCCGGCCTGCCCGAGGCCGTCAAGAAGGAAGCGTTGCGCGAGCTCGACCGGCTGTCGAAGATGCCGCCGGCCGCCGCCGAGTACACGGTCGCCCGCACCTATCTCGACTGGATCGTGGCGCTGCCGTGGTCGAAGCGGACCGATGAGGTCATCGATTTGAAGAAGACCAAGTCGATCATGGATGCCGAGCACTCGGGGCTCGAAAAGGCGAAGGACCGCATTCTCGAATACCTCGCCGTGCGCAAGCTGAACCCGGGCATGAAGGGGCCAATCCTTTGCTTCGTCGGCCCGCCGGGCGTCGGCAAGACCTCGCTCGCGCGCTCGATCGCGCAGTCGCTCGGCCGCAAGTTCGTGCGCATCTCGCTTGGCGGCGTTCGCGACGAGGCCGAGATCCGCGGCCATCGCCGCACCTACATCGGTGCGCTGCCCGGCCAGATCATCCAGGGCCTGCGCCGCGCCGAGTCGAAGAACCCGGTCTTCATCCTGGACGAGGTCGACAAGCTCGGCAACGACTTCCGCGGCGACCCCTCGTCTGCGCTGCTCGAGGTGCTCGACCCGGAACAGAACAACACGTTCCGCGATCACTACCTCGACGTGCCGTTCGACCTGTCGGAAGTGCTGTTCGTGACGACGGCGAACGTGCTCGATACGATTCCACCGCCACTGCGCGATCGCATGGAGGTGCTTGAACTCCCCGGGTATACCGAGGAAGAGAAGCTCGCCATCGCCCGCGATCACCTGGTCGCCAAGCAGGTGCAGAACCACGGCTTGAACAAGCAGCAGGTGGTGTTCACCGACGCGGGCTTGCGCGCGGTGATTCGCGGCTACACGCGCGAGGCCGGCGTCCGCAACCTCGAGCGCGAGATTGGCGCGATTTGCCGCAAGATCGCCCGCCGCCGCGCCGAAGGCGATGACAACAAGGTAAGGGTGACGCCCGAGTTCGTCGAGCAGCTGCTCGGCTCGTTCCGCTTCATGGAAGAGGAAGTGAAGGACCGCACCAAGCTGCCCGGCGTCGCGACCGGCATGGCCTGGACACCGGTCGGTGGCGACGTGCTGTTCGTCGAGGCCACGCGCATGGCCGGCGGTGGCTTGCTGACCCTGACCGGCCAGCTGGGCGACGTCATGAAGGAATCGGCGCGGGCGGCGCTGTCATGGGTGCGCGCACACGCCACCGAATGGCAGATCGATCCCGACTTCTTCAAGAGCTCCGAGCTGCACGTGCACGTGCCGTCAGGCGCCATTCCGAAGGACGGTCCCTCGGCCGGCGTCACGATGGTCACGGCCATGGTGTCGGAATTGACCCGCCGGCCCGTGCGCGGCGATCTGTCGATGACCGGCGAGATCACCCTGTCGGGCAAGGTGCTGCCGGTCGGCGGCATCAAGGAAAAGGTGCTGGCCGCCAAGCGCGCCGGCGTCAAGGAAATCATCCTGCCGCGGCAGAACGAGAAGAACGTGAAAGAAGACCTCGGCGACGAGTTGCTGAAGGGCCTCACGATCCACCTGGTCAGCACGATCGACGAAGTGTTGCTGCTGGCGCTGGTGCACGAGAACGACCGGCCGGCCAGGAAGGGCACATCGAAGCCGGCGGTCACCGCGCGCAAGACCCGGCCGGGGCACGCACCCCGGTCGCGCTAGGCCGGCGGACCTTCGGGTCCGCCGCTTCCCGCCTGAAATCCCCGCTAGCCTTTTCTCATCTCCCTCACATCCTCGTTTGGTTTACTCAAACCCAGACCGGGGCGAGGTAGACTCTCACCAGTCCATTCGCTCAGGAGCACCCAATGCTGTTCAGTGATCGCAGTATCTGGACGATGGTTCACGGTATCGGCTTGAGTGGCGCCGCGCTGGCGGGGCTCTTTGCCGCGCTGTTCTGCCTGCAGGCCATGGCCGCGGGCCGCGATCCCGAGGCCAACCGCGCCCAGGCCCGCGCGCTCAGCGGACTGCTGCTCTTCACCGCCGCCGCCCTCTGGGCTTCGGTCCTGGTCGGCACGTTCGTGGTCTTCCCTGAGTACCGGCTGCCACCGCCGGCGGGCACGGTTGATTTGGGCCCGTACCCGCGCGCACTGCTCCTGGGGAATCCAGACACCGCCTGGCTCCACGCGTTTGCGATGGAATGCAAGGAGCACATGCCCTGGATCGCGGCCATGCTGGCGACCGCCGTGGCCTTCGTCAGCACGCGCTACCGATCGCAGTTGTTGACCGACACCTCGTTGCGGCGCGCGACCATGACGATGTTGCTGATCTGTTTCGCCATCGTCGGCTTCATCGGCCTGCTCGGCACCCTCGTCAACAAAGTCGCCCCGCTGCAGTAGGGAGGACAGGTTCCATGACCTCCGATTCCGCAACCGCTTCGAACGGCGCCGCCATGGCGGCGTATCTCGGCGCCGGCATTGGCGCCTTCGCCATGGGGGCCTTCTGCGTCCTGAATGAGTCGGGGGTATTTGCGGCGCCGGCCCTGTATGGGCCAGCCGGGGGCTTGTCGGGCCGCGCCACGTTCGCTTGCGTCGTCTGGCTCGCCGCCTGGCTGATCGTGCACAGTCGCTGGCGGGACCGCACCGTGACTCATCCACCAGTGTGGCTGGCCACGGTCGTGCTCACGGCGCTTGGCCTGCTGGGCACGTTCCCTCCTTTCTGGAGCCTGTTCTAGAGGATCAGGCGGCGCGCCCTGACAGCGGTCAGGGCACCAGCTTCTTGCGTTCGTCCAGCAAGTACGCCCGCAGGGCCGCCACGGCGGGCTTGTCGAGTTCCGCGAAGCGCGGCATGCCTTGCTCGACGAGCGAGCCGTCCAGGATCTTCTCGAGGCCGTTGTAGATGCCCGGCGACGAACGCCGCAGGTCGGGCAGGATGGTGCCGCCGCCGTGGCAGCGGGCGCAGTAGGTGTTGAAGATCCGGGCGCCGGCGGCAATCTCTTCGGGCCGCGCGTTGCTGGCAATCGCCGTGACCGCGCGCGGCCGCGGTCGAGACGGCAGATCAGCCGTACCGCCGATCGCGTAGGTCAACAACCGGCCGTAGCTGCGCGTCTTCTTCGAGAACGCGCCACCCCATCCGGCCATCACTGACACGTACTGCTTGCCGTCGATCATGTAGGTGATCGGCGGCGCTACGATGCCGGTCGTCGCCCACGACGACCAGAGCTTCTCGCCGGTGGCGGCGTGGTAGGCGATGAAGTCGCCGGCCGCCGTGCCCTGGAACACCAGGTTGCCGGCCGTGGCGAGGGTGCCGCCGTTCCAGTACGAACCGTACTCGACCGTCCAGCGCGGCTTGCGCGCGATCGGGTCCCACGCCAGCAGCCGGCCGGTGTACGGCACGTCGTAGCGGTCCATGTTTCGGCCGACCGGCGCGAGCCCGAGGTTGTACTCGAGCGGCCGGTATTCAAAGTCTTTCGGCTGCTCGTAGTAACGCCCGTTATCCTGCGCGGGAATGTAGACGAGGCCGGTCTTCGGGCTGAATGACATGGCCTGCCAGTTGTGGCCGCCGAGCGGGCCCGGGCGAATGTAGGTGCCCTTCTCCTTGTAGTCGGCGCCAGGCATCTCGACCGGCCGGCCGGTCTTCATGTCCACATGCGAGGCCCAGTTGACGGTTACGTACGGGTCGGCTGCCAGCAATTCGCCGGTCGCGCGATCGAGCACGTAGAAGAACCCGTTCTTCGGCGCCTGCATCAGCACCTTGCGCAGGCGGCCGCCCATCTGCAGGTCGGCCAGCATCATCGGCTGCACCGCGGTGTAGTCCCACGTGTCGCCGGGCACCGTCTGGTAGTGCCACACCAGTTCGCCGTTGTCGGGGTTGATGGCGAGGATCGAGGCCAGGTAGAGGTTGTCGCCACCGCCCGGGCTGCGAATCTCACGGTTCCACGCGGCGCCGTTGCCGGTGCCGACGTACAGCAGGTTGAGCTCGGGATCGTAGACGATCGAATCCCACACCGTGCCGCCGCCGCCGAATTTCCACCAGTTCTCGCCCTGCCACGTGGGCAGCGCGACGTCGAGCGCCTTGTTCTCTTGCGGCTTGGACGGATCACCGGGCACGGTGTAGAACCGCCACGCCAGCTTGCCGGTCTCGGCGTCGTAGGCCGACACGTAGCCCCGGACCCCGTACTCCGCGCCACCGTTGCCGATGATCACCTTGCCGTTGGCGATGCGTGGCGCGCCGGTGCTGGTATACGCCTGCTTCTGATCGACCGTCGTCACCGACCAGGACGGCTTGCCGCTCACGGCATCGATCGCGATCAGCCGGCCGTCGAGCGCGCCAAGATAGACGCGGCCCTTGTAGAACGCGGCGCCGCGATTGACGACGTCACAGCAGGCGAGCTGGTCGTACTTGCGATGGACCTCGGGGTCGAACTTCCAGAGCTGCTTTCCGGTCCGGGCATCGACGGCGTAGACGACACTCCACGATCCGGTGGTGTACATGACGCCGTCGATCACCAGCGGTGTGGCCTCGAGTCCGCGGTCGGTGGCCGTCTCGAACGACCAGGCCAGCCCCAGCTTCGCGGCGTTGGTGTCGTTGATCTGATCGAGCGGACTGAACCGCTGCTCGTAGTAGTCGCGCCCGTAGGACAGCCAGTCACCGGGACGCGACTCCACGCTCGCAAGCGCCTTATCGTCAACCGGGGCAGGGGCCTGTTGCGCGGTCACCAGGCCGACGAGGACGAGCAGAGACAGAGTGCCTGCGAGCAGCCGACGGACCATAAGGGAAACCTCGCGGCCGATTGTCGTGCCAGTCGCCGCCCGAAGCAAGCCGTTTGAGTCGCAGCCGCTGCTCGACCCGGGGTATTCTTTGGCCCACGCCGGAGGGGGCGTTGCCATGACCGCGTCAAACACCAGTTCGACTGCCCGGCCGAGCCCGCTCGACCGGTTCCTGAACGGCATTGAGACCGCCGGCAACAAGCTGCCGGATCCGGCGATGCTCTTTGCGATCGGGCTGGCGCTGGTCTGGCTCCTGAGCTTCATGCTGTCGTCGGTGGCGTTTACCGAGATTGACCCGAGGAACGGCCAGCCTATTCGCGTCCAGAACCTGATGACCGGTACGGCCATGGCGGCCTTCCTCGCGGCCATGGTGAATACCTTCGTGACGTTCCCGCCGCTCGGCGTGGTGCTCGTGGCGCTGCTTGGCGTCGGCGTGGCCGAGGCGGTCGGCTTCCTCAATGCCGGGCTGAAGTGGCTGCTGAAGCTGACGCCTGGCGCGCTGTTGACACCCATGCTGATCCTGGTGGCGTGCTTGAGCCACACCGCCACCGACGCGGGCTACGTGCTGGTGATCCCGCTCGGCGGGGTGCTGTTCTACACCGCCGGCCGGCATCCGCTCGCGGGCATTGCCGCCGCGTTTGCCGGCGTCTCTGGCGGCTTCAGCGCCAACCTGATCCCGTCGGCGATCGATCCGCTGCTGCAGGGGTTCACGCAGACGGCGGCACAGCTGATCGATCCAGCCCGGCAGGTCAACCCGCTCAGCAACTTCTACTTCACGGCCGCCTCGACGTTTCTGGTCGTGGGCCTCGGCTGGTTCATCACGGACCGCATCGTCGAACCGCGGCTCCGGGCGCTGGCGGTGGACGGCGACGTCAAGGACATGCCGCGGCTCGAGGCCTTGTCGCCGGCCGAGTCGCGCGGCTTGCGGGCGGGCGGCCTGACCATGCTCGTCGGCCTGGCGCTGCTGACCTGGTGGGCGTTGCCGGTCGGTTCGGCGCTGCGCGCGCCCGATGGTCAGATCACGTCGTTCCAGGCACCGCTGATGCGCTCGATCGTGCCGTTCATCTTCCTGTTGTTCCTGGTGCCCGCGATCGCCTACGGCGTGGTGGCCGGCACGGTGAAGTCGTCGCGCGACGTCATTGCCGGCATGACCAAGGCGATGAGCACGATGGGCTACTACCTGGTGATGGCGTTCTTCGCGGCGATGTTTACCGCCGAGTTCGGGCGGTCAAACCTGGGGGCGCTGTTTGCGCTGAAGGGCGCCACCACCCTCCAGGCGCTGGCGCTGCCGGGGCAGGTGACCATCGGCGGCGTGATCCTGGTGACGGCGATGGTCAACCTGCTGATCGGATCCGCGTCGGCGAAGTGGGCGCTGCTGGCGCCGATCTTCGTACCCATGCTGATGCAGGTCGGCCTGGCGCCGGAGCTGACGCAGGCCGCCTACCGCATTGGCGACTCCAGCACCAACATCATCACGCCGCTGATGCCGTACTTCCCGCTGGTGGTGGTGTTTTGCCAGCGCTACGTGCGCGGCGCCGGCATCGGCACGGTCGCCTCGATGATGGTGCCGTTCTCGATCACCTTCATCATCGTGTGGACGTTGTTCCTGCTGCTGTTCTGGGCGCTCGGCATTCCGCTGGGGGTGCAGTCGGCGTACCTGTATCCGTGACCGGCACGACCGGCGGTCAGCGCCGGTCGTGCGGCATCGGGAACGGCTGGTTCAGCGCTTCAGGCGTGGGATGAACTTCGTGACGCCCTGCACGGGTCCCACCTCGCCGGCATAGACGTTGCCCTGCGCATCGACCGCGACGCCTTCGCCCATCGAGCCGTAACCGCCCATGCCCGAGGCCTGCCGCGAGACGTGCTCGGGCACGAAGTACCACACTTCGCCGGTGCGGGCGCTGCCGACGCGCAGGCCCTTGCGCCAGCCCGGGTTGTAGTTGTCGTCCGACTCCGAGTCGATCGCATAGAGCGTGTCGTTGCGATCGATGAACAGCCCGCTGATGCGGCTGAACTGGTACCAGGTGTCGAGGTGCTTGCCCTCCTGGTCGAAAATCTGGATGCGGCGATTGCCGCGATCGGCGACGAACAGACGGCCCTTTGAATCCATGGCCAGCGAGTGCGGTCCGCGGAACTCGCTCGCGGCGTAGCCGTAGGCGCCGAAGGTCTTGATGAACTTGCCGTCGGCCGAGAACTTCGAGATTCGGCCCACCGCATTGGGCGCATCCTGGTCGAGGAACTGCGCGTTGTGCGCCTCGGCGACGAAGATGCTGCCGTCGGGGGCAATCAACACGTCGTTGGGCTCGGTGAAGTGCGTCGGCGGGCTGCCCGCCTCACCGGGCGTGCCAAGCGTGAGCAGCACCTTGCCTTGCGGGCTGAACTTGACGACGGTGTGACCCTTGCCCTTGGCATCGGGGAACTGCTTCAACTCCGCGGCGGTCGCGGAGCGCGCATCGACCACCCACACGTTGCCCTGCCGATCGACGTCCATGCCGTGTGGCCACAGGATGACGCCCGCGCCAAAGCTCTGGACCACCTTGCCGCTGGGATCCATCTTGACGATCGGATTCACGGTCGAGCCGGCGCAGGAATTGGCGCCGCAGCGATCGCCCGCCCAGATGTGCTTGCCGTCGGGATCGACGTGGATGGCGCTGACCGAGCCCCAAGCCCGGCCGTCAGGGAGCGTGCCGAAGTTGCGCACGGTCTCGTACGGATTCGGCAGGTTGTTGATCGGGGCGACCTTCGCGTGCTCGGGTGGCCCGGACGCACCGCGCGGTGGCGCGGGTGGTTTCGCCGGCGCCTGGCTGAGAAGGCTGACGCTCGCGACGGCGAGCAGGGCAGTGCTGAGAAAAGCGGCAGAAGGTCGGCGAGTCGGAATCATCGGGCGGCTCCCTTTCAGTGGAAGACCGATTGTCGTGGCAACGCGTTGCCGAAGCAAGCCGGTGATGTTTGTTCCTGATGAGCTGGTTCGACCGACTGCGACTGGACTTTGGCCACGGCCTGGTACGAAATAGGGTTAGATGAAAAACCTTGCGACTGTGCTCGTAGTCGACGACTACGAAGACGCCCTTGAGGCCACGGCGTTGATTCTCGAACGTGGTGGTTTTAACGTCGCGAAAACGCTCAATGGCCGCCAGGCCCTCGAAGTCGTCAAGCAGCTCCGCCCCGATCTGATCCTGCTGGACGTGATGCTGCCCGACATCTCCGGGTTGGAGGTGCTTCGGCAGATTCGAGCCGATCCGGACATCGCCGACAGCCCGGTCATCCTGTTTAGCGCGCGGGCGACCGGCTCCGAGGAGCAGGCCGGGGGACTCGATGCCGGTGCGGACGGCTATCTCACCAAGCCGGTAGCCCCGGCGGAACTGCTGGCGCGCGTCCGCGCACAGGTTCGGCACCGCGAACTCACCGAGGCGCTGCGGGCCAGCGAAGCCCGCTATCGTGACCTCGTCGAAACCTCCCACGATCTGATCTGGGCCGTCGATGCCGAAGGGCGGATCACGTTCCTGAACCAGGCCTGTCGCAAGATCTACGGGCGTGAACCCGAGGAGATGGTCGGACGCTCATTCCTTGACTTCATCCCCCCTGGGCAGGCCGAGCGCGACTCGGCGATCTTCGCCGAGGCTCTGCAGTCCGGCCGCGACACCCTCGGTTACACCAGCCGCGTTTACGCCAAGGATGGGCGGGAGGTGACGCTGAGCGCCAATGCCCGCATCATTCGCGATGCGCAGGGACGGGTGGTGGGCTCCACCGGCATCTCGCGCGATATCACGGAGCAGCTCAAGTCCGAGGACACCGCGCGCAGCCAGACCGCGCTGCTGCGAATTGCTGGCGACGCCGCGCGGCTGGGCGGATGGTCCCTGCAGGTTCCCGACCTCGCCATCACGTGGTCTGATGTCACGCGGGCCATTCACGAGGTGCCCCCTGGCCATACCCCCGGCCTGCAGGAAGCGATCGAGTTCTACGATGAGGCCGACCGTCCCGCGGTGGCTCGGGCAGTGGAGCGGTGTGTTCAGGAAGGCATCCCGTTCGACTTCGAGAGCGTCGTCATCACCGCGAAGGGACGCCGGATCTGGGTGCGCGCGATTGGCGAGGCGGTGCGCGACGACGCCGGCCGAATCAGCCGGATCCAGGGCGCGTTCCAGGACATCACCGACCGTAAGCGAATGGAGCGGCACTTCCTGCGGGCACAACGGCTCGAGAGTCTCGGCACGCTGGCCGGCGGCATTGCTCACGATCTCAACAACGCACTGGCGCCGGTGTTGATGTCGATTGAGATCCTGAAAGAGGACGAGGCGGATCCTGCCAAGCTCGAGACGCTGGGCATCCTCGAGTCCAGCGTGAAGCGGAGTGCCGACATGGTCCGGCAGGTGCTCTCGTTCGCGAAGGGCACCGAGGGGTCCTGGGCGACCATCAATGTCCTGACCGTCGTGCGTGACGTCGAGAAGATTGCCGCCGATACTTTTCCGAAGAATATTGGCTTCGCGGTGAAGGTTGAGTCGGAGCCGTGGCCCATCAGGGCCGACCCGACACAGCTTCACCAGGTGCTGATCAATCTGTGCCTGAACGCGCGAGACGCCATGCCCAATGGCGGGCGCCTCAGCGTCACGATCAAGAACGTCAGCATCGACGAGATCTACGCTGGCATGAATCCGGACGCACGGCCAGGTCCCTACGTGGTCTTGCGAGTGGAAGACACGGGGATGGGGATGCGGCCCGAGGTGCTGGACCGCATCTTCGAGCCCTTCTACACCACTAAAGATTCAGGCCGGGGCACCGGTCTCGGCCTGGCGACGGCACACTCCATCGTCCAGGGGCATGGCGGGTACATTCACGTGTACAGCGAGAAGGACCGGGGCTCGACCTTCAAGGTCTATCTGCCGGCAGAGACGACCGCCGAGGCCGTAGAGGGAGCGGCCGTCGCCCAGACCGCGCTCCCGCGCGGACATGGCGAAGTGATTCTGGTGGTCGACGACGAGCAGCATATTCGGCTGATCGCGGAGAAGGTGTTGACCCGCTTCGGTTACCGGGTGCGCCTGGCCAGCAACGGTGCCGAAGGCGTCTCCACGTACGTCTCTCACCAGAGTGAGATCGCCGCCGTGCTGACCGACATGGCCATGCCGGTGATGGACGGCCCCGCCCTGATCGTGGCGCTCAAGGCCATCAATCCGGCGGTGCTGATTATTGGTTCGAGTGGCCTCGACGCCAACGGGCTCGTGGCGAAGGCGGTGGCGGCAGGTGCGCAGAGCTTCGTGCCGAAACCCTACACCGCCGAGGCGCTGTTGAACGCCCTGGCCTCGCTATTCAATCGAGCCCGCTAGTGGGCGCCGAGTCGCAACCTACCGCGGCCCGCCGCTCGCTGTGGCCAGCGTCGCCCGTGCCGGCGAGACCGCCGGCGCGGTGTTCACGGCGCGCTCGATGGTCCGCGCGGCCTTGCCGGGCGCGGTCGGCGTCAGCTGAGCGTCGAGAATGGCGACGTAGTGGACCTGGCCGGCGACGCTTTCGATCTCGAGTGTGTTGGCGAGCGCTTGGCTAGGGGAGACGCGCTTGACCTCCCACAACTCCAGGTGCCACTCGTAGTCCGCCGACTGGAAGGCCAGCAACCCGTCGGCGATGGTCAGCCGGCCGAAGCCACGGCCGGTCAGGGACGCTTCGTCAGCGGAGGCTGCCATCCACACACCCCGTGGTGAGGTGGACGATTGGGCCTGCGCCACGAGCGGCATGGCGAGCAGGACGACGGCTACGACCACTTTGACGATCCACTGGGAGCGATTGTTTTTGCTCATGCCCCTTCGTAGAGCAATTGAGCTGCCACTTTGGACACCCAACCAGTTCGCGTCAGGAAGGTCGAAAACAGGCTTTTTGGTAGTGTATTTGAGGATTATCTGGCATTACAAAAATGTCACCCAAACGACAATAGTGACAATATTACCAAAATAGAACACTAAGGCAGGAAAAAGACCAGATTCTTGGCGCTAAATATATATAAATAAAACGTTTATAGTTAAATGTTCCGTTTAAACACACTGTCGCGTGATTCAGAACGTGCCGAACCGTGAAGTCAGCCGAGCAGCGCGAGCCCGGCCAGGGTCTTGAGGTCGACAATCTCGCCCGACGTCACCATGGCGCGGGCCTCGGCGACGGTGAAGGTCCGCGGCTCGATCTCCTCGTCCTCGTCCTTGCGGACCGTTGAATCGGGCGCCGGCGGCCGCAGCTCCTCGCACAGGCAGTAGGTCATCTCTTCGTCGCAGAACCCCGGCGTCGGGAAGTAGCCGCCGAGCCGCGTCACGCGGGCCGGTGCCAGGCCGATCTCCTCTTCGCACTCCCTGGCCGCGGCCGCCGCCGGATCCTCTCCTGGCTTCAGCGTGCCCGCCGGCAGTTCCCAGATGTAGCGGTCGATCGCGTAGCGGTACTGGCGGATCAAAATGATCGTGCCGGGCGATGGCACCGGCAACAGCACCACCGAGCCGGGATGGCGGACGATTTCCATGTCGATCGTGTGTCCGCCGGGCAGGATGACGCGGTCGATCTCGAATCGGAAGATTCGCCCTTCGTAGATGAGCGTCCGGGACAGCCGCTTGGCCGTCAATAGCTGACCCCGAGCTTCTTTAGCGCCGCATCGGGACAGCCGTTCCAGCGCGCCACCGAGCGGTTGCCCAGGTACTGCAGGTCGTCAATGCCCATGCGCGTTGTCCAGAAGCCGCTGGCGGTGAGATCGCGGAAGCTGTTGAAGAACGCCACGCCGTGCGCCAGTTCTGGCCGTGCCTTCGCCGGCCAGGCGATGTCGTCGAGCACCGACGTTCGCTCGGCGTCGGTGCAGTTCATGAACGTCTTGTCGAAGCGCTGCTGGCAGGTGACGTCCAGCCACGCCAGCCCGCCGCGCATGGCGATCTGACGCTCGGGTTGGTCGAGCATCATGAAGTCCATGAACTCCGGTACTCCGGCGTCGCTGGCGCTCCCTGATCGCTCGTCCTTCGGGATGATGATGTCGGCGAGCGTGCCCACCAGCCGGTACTCGGCGGCGGTAAAGAAAGCCGGGACGAACGGCTTGGCCGTGGTGGCCGCGCGCGCCGCCTGGGCGGCAGCGCCGGCTTGCGAGGCCTCGGCCTCGGTCCATGTGAAGCCGGCGGCCGGGGCGGCCAGCAGCAACTTGAGGACGTCACGCCGTTTCATATCACGCCCGCCTTTCGCTGTTCGGCGATGTACTCACCCGTGCGCATGGCGAGGGCCAGGATCGTCCAGGTCGGGTTTTTATCGGCCTGCGACACGAACGGCCCGCCATCGGCCACGAACACGTTCTTCACATCGTGTGCCTGGCAGTGACGGTTGAGCACCGACCGTGACGGGTCGTTGCCCATGCGCGTCACGCCCAGCTCGTGGATGATGCGTCCGCCCGCCAGGATGCCGTAGCCGTTCTCGCGCGAGGGCATCGGCGTGAGCGGCGTGCCGCCCATCTCGTGGATGATCGCGCGGAACGTCTCCTGCATGTGTTTCACCTGCTTGTGCTCGTGGTCGCTCCACTTGAAGTGGAATCGCAGCACCGGGATGCCCCAGCGATCGACCACCGACGGATCGATCTCGCAGAAGGTGGCGTCGTTCGGTACCATCTCGCCGCGGCCGGCGAAGTTCACCGTCGAGCCGTAGAACCGGCGGTAGTCGTCCTTCAACTGCTTGCCGTAACCGCCCCCGCCGGCGCCGTAACGATGAATATTGCCCATCACACCAAAGCCGGGCATGCGGCGTCCGCCGCCAAGCTCGATGTGGTACCCGCGCGGGAAGTCTAGCTTCGTGTTGTCGAGCCACCACGGCATGTAGAGGTGCGCGCCGCTCGCGCCATCTTCATTGTGCGGAACGCCCTCCATCATGGCGGGGATATGTCCAGACACGCCGGTGCCGGTCGTGTCGGTCAGGTACTTGCCGACGGTCCCGCTCGAATTGGCCAGCCCGTGCGGGAACTTCGCCGACTTCGAATTGAGCAGCAGCCGCGCTGATTCGCACGCGCTGGCGGCCAGCACGACGATGCGGCCGCGGACGTGGTTCTCGCGCCCGGTGGTCTTGTCGATGTAGCTGACCCCGTTGGCGAGGCCCGCCTCGTCCACGGTCACCTCGCGCGCCATCGCGTTGCTCGTGATCGTGAGCCGCCCGGTCGCGAGGGCCGGGGGCAGCAGCACCGACGGCGACGAGAAATTGGCGTGCGACGAGCAGCCGCGGCCGCACTGGCCGCAGTAATGGCACGCCGGCCGGCCGTTCAAGGGCTGCGTGAGAATCGACAGCCGGTTGGCGATGCAAGTGATGTTCAGCTTGTCGGCGGCGCGCTTGATCAGCAGCTCCCAGCATCGCGGGCGCGGCGCCGGTTGGAACACGCCATCTGGGTGGTTGGGCAGGCCTTCATTCGAGCCGAAGATCCCGACCAGCCGATCGACGTTGTCGTAGTAAGGCTTCAGGTCTTCGTAGCTGATCGGCCAATCGTCGCCGAGGCCGTCGATGCTCTTGCGGCGAAAATCATCCGGACCAAACCGCAGCGAGATGCGGCCCCAGTGATTGGTGCGGCCGCCCAGCATGCGCGTCCGGAACCAGTCGAACTGGTCCCCCGGCGCCGAGGTGTAGGGCTCGCCCTCGAGCGTCCACCCGCCCAGGCCCGCGTCGAACTCGCCAAACTGGCGGGCTGGAATGGCCGCGCCGCGGCGCGGCGAGGAGTAGGGCCACGCCATCATCTTGGCGTCAGTGCGCGCGTCCCACATGACGCCAGCCTCGAGCATCATCACATTCGCCCCGGCCTCGGTCAGCACCTTGGCAGCCATGCCGCCACCGGCGCCCGAGCCGATAATGACGACGTCGTATATCGTGCGATTGCGGATGACCTGCATGATGGTGGCGGCGATTGTAGCCTGTAGAATGCACCGCACGGAATCACCGAAACACGGAAACCGGAAAACATTCTTCCAAGAAGTGGTCCGTGTTCCCGTGATTCGGTGTTTCCGTGTGACGCATTTGAGCTACCTTCTGCTCGATCGGCAAGCGAAAGGGACCCCATGATCTCGAGACGCGACTTCGTCACGAAAGCCGCCGCCACCACCGCCGCCGTCACCATCGTGCCTCGGCACGTGCTCGGGCGCGGCTTCACGGCTCCCAGCGATCGCCTCAACATTGCCGGCATCGGCGTCGGCGGCATGGGCCGGACCAACCTGCTCAACCTCGGCCTCGACAACAACATCGTCGCCTTGTGCGACGTGGACTGGGGACACGCCGGGCCGCAGTGGACCGCCGCCTCGTTCGAGGGCGCGCTCACGCGCGAGCAGGATCGGCTGGACAAGGCCGAGCTCACACCAGAGGCTCGCAAGAACAGCGAGCATCGCGTCGGATCGCTCAAGCGGATCCTGGCCGAGGACCTGCCGAAGCAGAAGCGCTACACCGACTATCGCCTGATGTTCGAGCAGCAGAAGGACATCGACGCGGTCGTCGTCGCGACACCCGACCACATGCACGCCGCGATCGCCATGGCCGCGCTCGATCTCGACAAGCACGTCTACGTGCAGAAGCCGCTCTGCTGGTCGGTCGATGAGGCCCGCAAGCTGGCGCGCAAGGCGCGGCAAACGCCAAAGGCCGTCACGCAGATGGGCAACCAGGGCCATTCGTGGGATGACGGCCGCAAGGCGGTGGAGTGGGTGCAGTCGGGCGCGATCGGCGACGTGACCGAGGTGCACGTGTGGACCAACCGGCCGCTGTCGTACTGGCCGCAGGGCATTCCCCGGCCGGAGCCGCGGCGAATCTCGAACGACCTGCGCTGGAACATGTCCGGTGTCTCCGCGCGACTGGCGAACGCTATGGGCATTTATTCAGTGCCCGACACGCTGAACTGGGACCTCTTCCTCGGGCCTGCGCCGCAAGTCGAGTACCACCCGGTGTATCACCCGTTCAACTGGCGCGGCTGGGTCGACTGGGGTGCCGGAGCGCTGGGCGACATGGGCGCGCACCTGATCGATCACGCTTACTGGGCGCTCGACTTGGGTTACCCCACGTCGATCGAGACCGTCTCGACGCCGTTCGACAAGGCGTGCTTCCCGACGGCCACGAGCACCTTTTACGAGTTCCCGGCGCGCGGCGCGAAGCCGGCGGTCAAGCTGACATGGTACGACGGCGGCATGTTCCCGCCGACCCCGCCCGAGTTCGCCGAGGGCGAGAAGCTCAACGCCGAAGGCGGCGCGATTATGGTCGGCACCAAGGGCAAGGTGATCTACAACACCTATGGCCTGCGGTCCCGGCTCTTGCCGGATTCGCTGGCACAGTCGGTTGGCGATCCGCCGCAGACGCTGCCGCGCATCACCACCAGCCACGAGGTGAACTGGTCAAACGCCTGCAAGGGCGACGGCCAGGTGTCATGCCCGTTTGAGTACGCGGCGAAGCTGACCGAAGTGATGCTGCTCGGAGTAGTGTCGCTACGGGCCGGCGCGAAAATCCACTACGACGCCGCGAACATGCGGGTCACGAACTCGCGCGAGGCGAATGACTTCCTGAAGCGAGAGTACCGGCGCGGCTGGTCGCTATAGCCAGAGTTGAAACTTGAAAGTTGATAGTTGGTAGTTAGGGAAGCGCCTTGATTTTCAGGTTGCGGTAGGAGACCGCGTCGCCGTGATCCTGAAGAGCGATGTAGCCGACCTTGGTGCGGCCGTACGGCGGGATCTTGCCGAACTTGCTCGCCTTAACGCGGGCTTCCCAGTCGGCGCTGCCGATCTCGTACTCGACCACCTTCACGCCGTTCAGCCAATGTTCGACGTGATTGCCGCGAACGAGCAAACGCCCCTCGTTCCATTCACCGACCGGCTTGGTCACGTCCTTCACGGGAGGGTTGACGGCGTAGTTGGAGCCGGCCGAGGTGATGGGGTTCTTCCCGTCGGCGTGGCCCTGGTTGTGCAGGATCTGATACTCGGGCCCGGTGTGCCAGGGATATGGCTCGGTGGTGGCGATGCGGTAGATGATGCCGCTGTTGCCCTTTTCCGGCACCTTCCACTCGAAGCGCATCTCGAAGTCGCCGTACTGCGCGACGGTCATCAGGTCGCCGCCGGCGCCGGTGCGCGTCAGCACACCGTCGGCCGCGGTCCAGCCGGACGGCACCGTCTCGGTCTTGTAGCCGCGCCACCCGGCGAGCGACGTGCCGTCAAACATCAGCTTCCAGCCCTCGGCCTTCTCAGCCGCTGTCAAAGACGCGGGCGATTGCGCGCTCACGCTCGACACCAGGACCACGCCAACCGCCAGGATTGTTCGCAGCATTCGCGGATTATACGCCGAGCGCCCGCCGGCAATAGGCGAGGCACTTGCCGACCTCCTCGATCGAATCGCCGCCCTTGTACTCGTATTCGATGTTGGCCGGAATCGGCCAGTCCTGCTCCTGCAGGAGCTTCAACACCGGCACGATCGGCGTGTCGCCCGCGCCGAACTCGACGTTTGGGCCCTGGTCGCGCTTGCGGTCCTTGAGGTGGAGCGTGGTGATGCGCTCGTGGTGCGCCGACAGGAACGCGACCGCGTCTTCGTTGGCGGCGGTGAAGTGGCCAATGTCGAGGTTGACGGCGATGAACGGACCCTGTGCGAGCGCCCCGGTCAGGCTGGCCACCGTCGCGAACTCGTTGTCGTCGATGCGCGAGTGGTTGTGCACCGCCACCAGCATCTGCTGGCGCGTGGCAGCCGGGGCGATCCGCGCCACCGTGGCGACGTTCGAGGACGAGGTGATCGAGGGCGCGCCGAGGGCCCGCGCCATCTCGAAGCCGCGCTCGATCTCGGCGTCTGAGAAGTCATCGCGGAAGCTGATGTTGTAGGCCGACAGGGTGATCGACGCCTTGGCCAGTTGTTCGCGCACGCGGTGAAAGAAGTCGATCTCCACCGTTTCGCGCCATTGCCGCATCTCGTCGCGGGTAATGCGGCGCGGCTCCAGGTGCCCCTGCCATAACTCGCAACTGGTGAGTCCCAGCTTCTGCATGCCGGCAATCGCATCCTCGAGGGATCGGTCGCGAAAGCTGTAGCTCTGCACGCCGATCGTCACGGGGCGCGAGCCGCGGCAGGCCACCAGCAGGCCGCCGGCCGCCGCCAGCCCAAAGGCGCGCCGGGTCAGCGCCTGGCCGGCACCGGGATGTACGACTGCAGGTTTTGTGGTTTCCACGCAATCACCCGTTCCTCTTCCGCGCTCATGTAGCACGTCATCAGCAGCTCGCTCACCTCGCAGCCGGCGTGAAAGCCAAGCTCGGGCTGCACGCCGTCGAGGAACCAGCGGGTGAACGCGCGGTTCTCGTTCTCGTAGCCGTACTCGGCGGCCTCGTTGCCGACGATCGGCATCAGGCCCTGCTCGGCGTTTTGCTTCTCGACCAGGTCTTCGCCGGCCTGCTGCTCGCGCAGCCGGCGCGAGAAGAACAGCTTGGTGCCGCCGTCGAGGGTATTCACCGACATCGAGTACTCCGGGCCCAGCAGCTCCATCGACAGCTTCAAGCCCGCGCCCACGTAGCTCCACGACGTGGTGGCTTCGACGATCAGCGGCGTGCCGGCCTCGTCCACGTAGGTCACGCTGGCGCGGGCGAAGTCCTCGGCGGGCGTGCGCGCGTAATCCACCTGGCTGGTCATGGTGCTGCTGAGCAGCGACGCGTACTCGGGCCGCGACCACTTGAGCGACGCGATCTGCGCCGAGATCTTCACCGGGGTAATGCTGTCGCGCGGGGCGCCGGGCTTGGTCAGCAGGTAGCGTCCCACCTCCAGGCTGTGGCACATCATGTCGTTCAACACGCCGCCGCCCTGCAGGTCGCCCTGCCAGAACCACGGCATGTGCGGGCCGCTGTGCTCTTCGGCAGCGCGGGCCAGGTACGGCCGCCCGGCGGTGGCAGCGCCGCGCTCCCAGATGATCTGCTTGCCGCGCTCGAGGCTGGGGGCGAACAACTGGTTCTCGAGGTAGCCGTGCAGCAGGCCGGCCTCCTCCACCAGTTCGACCATGCGCCTGGCCTCGGCGGCGTTGCGGCCGAGCGGCTTTTCGCACGCCACCGCCTTGAGCTTCGCGCCGTTCTTGATTGCGGCGACGATGCGTTCCATGTTCTCGACGCGCGCGAAGTTGGGGCCGCATAGCCAAATGGCATCGATCGACTCGTCGGCCACCATCGCCTCGATCGAGTCGAACGCGCGGGCGTCGCCGACCCTCAGCGAGCGGGCCAGCGCCGCGGCGTCTTCGGCGTTAGCCCGGGTCGGGCTGTAGATGCCGCGAATGTCGGCGTCGCGCACCGCCTCCCACGACCGGATGTGAAAGCGGGTCATGAACCCGCTGCCGATGAACCCAACCCCCAGCCTGCCCGCCATCTGACGCTCCTCGCTGTTCTCTTTCCGCGGGTCACACTATAGTGCAGCCTAGTCATGCCTGCCTCCTCGACCCGCCTCGCCGTGATGATGTTCCTGGAGTACCTGATCTGGGGCTCCTGGCTTCCCCTGCTGGCGCTGTACCTGGGCGACGTGCTCGGATTTACCGGCGGGCAGATCGGCTGGATTTTCGCCACCCAGGCCATCGCCTGTTTAGCCGGCCTCTACTTTGGCGGCCAGATCGCCGACCGCCTGCTGTCGACCGAGAAGCTGCTGGCCGTGCTGCACCTGGTCGGCGGCACGGCGATGTTCGCGCTCGCCTACCAGCGCGACTTCTGGTCGTTCTTCATCGTCATGCTGATCTACCAGTTGGCCTACATGCCGACCATGTCGCTGACGAACGCGATTTGCTTCCATCACATCAAGGACGCCCAGCGCGACTTCGGGAAGGTGCGGCTGTGGGGGACCATCGGCTGGATTGCCGCCAGCTGGCCGTTCGTGTTCATTCTGGCCGGCAAGACCGGGCCCGATCTGCACGCCGCCCTCGCCAGCATCTTCACCGTCGCCGGGCTGGCGTCGATCGCGCTCGCCGCGTTCTCGTTGCTGCTGCCGCACACGCCGCCGGCCCGCCGCGAAGGCGCCGCCAGCGCGCCGATCGAGGCGCTGAAGCTCCTGCGCGACCCGGCGATGGCGGTGTTGTTCGTGGCGACGCTGATGGACGCGCTCGTGCACCAGGCGTACTTCCAATGGACCAGCCCGTTCCTGCAGCAGGCGGGTCTCGCCGAGAACTGGATCATGCCGGCGATGAGCGTGGGCCAGATCGCCGAGATTGCCTCGATGGCGATCCTCGGCTGGGCGCTGGCACGCCTCGGGTGGAAGTGGACCATGACGCTTGGCGTGCTGGCCCATGCGGCGCGCTTCCTCGTGTTCGCCATCGGCGATCCGCTGTGGCTCATGGTCGCCATCAACGTCGTCCATGGCATGTGCTACGCGTTCTTCTTCGCGGCGGTCTACATCTTCGTGGACGAGCGTTGCCCCCGAGACGCGCGCGCCAGCGCGCAGGGCCTGTTCAACCTGGTGATCCTCGGCGTGGGACCGTTCGCGGGCAGCTTGTTGTGGGGGTGGCTGGGCGACGTCTTCCGGTTGGCCGACGGCTCCGTGGACTTCACGCGGCTGTTCCTGGGACCGGCCGCACTGGCCTTTGCGGCCGCCCTGCTATTGGTGATCGGCTTCAGGCCGCAAGGTCCGGCTAAAGCCGGACACCACATCTGATCGTCTAGTCGTCGTCTTCGTCTTCGTCCAGATCGTGGTGTGTCTCTTCCGCGATCGAGACCCGCGCGAACACCGTCTCGCGGATCTCCGGCGGCGCCAGCTCGTAGGCAATCGCCTCGAGGTCGTCTGGGATCGGCGCGGTGAACTCCATGCGCTCTTTGGTCCGCGGATGCGTGATCACCAGCCGCTCGGCATGCAGGAACGGCCGTGCCAGCCGGGTTACGGCCTTCAGCGGATGCGGCACGCGGCGATGCACGCCGCCATAGAGCGAGTCGCCGACGATGGGGTGGCCGATGGCGCTCAGGTGGACGCGAATCTGGTGGGTGCGGCCGGTGTGAATGGCGACCCGCAACAGCGTGACGCCCTGCAGATCGCGAGACCACGTGACCCGGGTAATGGCCTCGCGCGATCGGCTCGCCCGGGTTGACATCTTGATGCGGTTCTTGGGGTCGCGGCCAATGCGGGCGTTGATGCGCTTGCGCTGCTGCACCAGGCCCCACGCCAGCGCCACGTATTCCTTCTCGACCTCGCGATCGTGGAACTGCCGCGTCAACTCGCGGTGCGCGTCGTCATTTTTCGCGACCACCATCACGCCCGACGTGCCCTTGTCGAGGCGATGGACTATGCCCGGGCGAATCTCGCCGCCGATGCCGCTAAGGTCTTTCACGTGGTGGAGCAGGGCGTTGACCAGCGTGCCCGAGGGATTCCCCGCCGCGGGATGCACCACCATGCCGGCCGGCTTGTTCACCACGACGATGTCCACATCGTCATAGAGGATCTCGATGGGGAGATCTTCCGCCTGCGCCGCCGCCGGCGTCGGCTCGGGCAGCGCCACCGTGAGCACGTCTCCCTCGCGGATATCGGAGTTTGGCTTCGCGGCAGCGTAGCGGGAATGCGTGACGTGGCCGCTCTCGATCAGCCGCTGGATCTGAGAACGCGAGTAATCCGGGATTTCGCCGGCGAGAAAGCGATCGAGGCGGTCACCGCGATTGTCTTCCTCGGCCGTGAACGTCATTTGCCGGGTCGCCGGCGCCGCGGCGGTCTTGACCGCCCGCGCGGCTACGGCGGCGGCCTTCTTGTCGGCGCCCGTCCTGCGAGGTTTATTGCGGTCCCGCGTGCCTGGACCCTTGCCCTGGCTCATGTGAACCGGGGCTTGCGTGGGCCGTGGGACGTGTCGGCCGCCACCGGCGCCGCCGGGCGATTGGCCCGGCTCAGGTACCACAGCATCACCAGGCTAAGCGGTCCGAGCACCACCGAGATGAACTGCGACGTGGACAGCATGTCGAGGACCAGGCCGCGGTCGTCGCCGCGGAAGAACTCGATGATGAAGCGCAGTACCGAGTACAGGAACGCGAAGCTCCAGAACGTGCGCCCCGGGAACGACCCCGGCCGCTTCTCGAGCGCCAGCAGCGCGACCAGGATCACCAGGCCGGCCGCCGATTCGTACAGCTGGGTCGGGTGCAGCGCGACGTTGAGCGGCGTGCCGACGTTGAAGTTGGCGGCCGGGTCGGTGAACGTGATGGCCCAGGCCACCTCGGTCGGCTTGCCGTAGCAGCAGCCGGCCGCCAGGCAGCCGAGCCGGCCGACCATGTAGCCGAGCGCAATGCCTGGGGCGAACAGGTCGCCCGAGGTCCACAGCGGCAGCCGGTGCTTCCGCAGCAGGTAGATGCAGACGAGAATGGCGGCAATCAGGCCGCCGTAAAACACGCCGCCCGAGCGTAGCAGCGTCGTGAACTCGTCCCAGCTGCTGGTGAAGTGCTCGAAATCGACGACGAACAGCAACAGCTTGGCGCCAACCAGGGCGGCGATGATCACCCAGATGCCCAGATCCATGATCCGGTTGCCGTCATAGCCGGCGGCCTTCGCCCGCCTGACGGCCAACCACAAGCCGGCGAGGTAGGCGGCGGCCAGCAGCACGCCGTACGAGTAGATGGTGATCGCTCCGGCGCTAAACAGGATTGGATGCACGTCTGCCTACTCCAAGAATGTCGAGAATCATGAAAATCACGCCGATGGTGATGGCCGCGTCGGCGACGTTAAAGGCCCAGAAGTGCCAGCCGTTCCAATAGGCGTCCACGAAGTCGAGCACGTAGCCGTCTTTCGCGCGGTCGATCAGGTTGCCGATGGCCCCCCCCAGCACGCCGGCAATGCCGATGCGAGCCAGCCGATCGGCAAGCGGTACGGTAGCAGCGTACCATGCGACCCCGCCCAAGGCGATCAGGGCGACCAGCGACAGCACCACGGCCTTGAACGGGAAATCCGCCGCGTTCAGCATGCCGAAGGCGGCGCCGGTGTTGTGCACGCGCGTGAAGTCGACGTAGCCCGGAATGACCACCACGCTTTCATGCAGCGCCAGCGCCGGGCGGACGAGCGCCTTGGTGATCTGATCAAGGACCACCACGACCATGGTGATATAAATTTCCAGCTTTCGTGACGCCAGCACGTTAGAGGCTCACCGGTTCGGCCAATGCCTCGACGCAACGTGGGCAAAGGCCGGCGCGATCGGGGTCCTGGCTCAGGTCCGGCACGTAGCGCCAGCAGCGGTCGCACTTCGCTCCCTCGGCCTTCGCTACGTCGACCCGAGGGCCTCCGTCTGGCTTGGGGCTTGGGCCTTGGGGCTTGAGCTCGACTTCCGAAACGCCAAACAGCGTCGGCAGAAACTCTCGGTAGCTCTCCAGCAACGCCGCGGTTGCGCCGTCCTGCTCCACGATCACCCGTGCCGACAGGTTGGCGCCAATGGTCTTGTCCTTGCGCTTCTCTTCGAGCTGCAGGTTGACCTGGTCGCGCACCGCGGCGAGCGCCGCCCACCGTTCGATCAACGCGGCGTCCTTCCACTGCGCCAGCTCGCCAGGGAACAGCGCCATGTGCACCGACGCCTCCCGTTCCCCCGGCAGCATCCGCCACAACTCGTCCATGGTCACCGACAGGATCGGCGCCAGCAGCCGCGCCAGACCGTCGACGATGATGAACATCGCGGTCTGTCCCGAGCGGCGGGCTTCCGACTTGGCGCCCAGGGTGTACATCCGGTCCTTGGTCACGTCGATGTAGAACGCGCTCAGGTCCACGGTGATCAGCTGGCTGGCGACCTGGAAGATCTGCGGGTAGTCGTAGTCGTCGTAGGCCTTGACGATGCGTTCGGCCGCGTCGGCGTACTTGGCCAGCGCCCAGCGATCGACCTCCTGCAGGCGTGCGTTCGGCACGCGATCGTCCTTGGGATCGAAATCGTAGAGGTTGGCCACCAGCACGCGGATGACGTTGCGGATCTTGCGGTACGCCTCGACCGTGCGCGCCAGCACTTCCTTGCCGACGCGGATGTCTTCGCGGTAGTCGACCATCGACGCCCATAACCGCAGGACCTCGGAGCCGCTCTGCTTGATGATGTCCTGTGGCGCCACGGTGTTGCCCAGGGACTTCGACATCTTGCGGCCCTGGTCGTCCATCACGAAGCCGTGCGTCAGCACCTGGTTGAACGGCGCGCGGCCGCGCGTGCCGATGCCGACCAGCAGCGAGCTGTGGAACCAGCCGCGATGCTGGTCGCTGCCCTCGAGGTAGAGGTCGGCCGGCCACTGGAGATCGGCGCGGAACGGCAGCACCGCCTCGTGGCTGGAGCCCGAGTCGAACCACACGTCCAGGATGTTGTTCTCGCGATCGAAGGCCGTGCCGCCGCACTCGCTGCAGGTCATGCCCGCGGGCACGAATTCCTCGAGGGGCCGTTCGTACCACGCGTCGGCGCCGTAGACGTCGAACACCGCCGCCGCCTTGTCGACCAGGGCCTTGGTCAGTACCGCGTGGCCGCACTTGACGCAATCCATCGCCGGGATCGGCACGCCCCACACGCGCTGCCGCGAGATGCACCAGTCGGGGCGGTTGGCGATCATGCCCTCGATGCGGGCCTGCCCCCACGACGGGATCCACCGGGTGTCGTTGATCGCCTTCAGCGCGCGCTCGCGCAGGTGCTTCGCGTCCATGGCGATGAACCACTGGGCGGTGGCGAGGAAGATCACCGGGTTGTGGCAGCGCCAGCAGTGCGGGTACGAGTGCTCGAAGTCTTCGCGCGACCACAGGTGGCCCCGCTCCTTGAGCGCAGCTTCGACCTTCGGGTTCGCATCCCACACCTTGAGACCGGCAAAGAGCTCAACCGACTCGTTGTAGTGTCCGCCCGGGTCGAGCGGCGCGTAGATCTCGAGGCCGTATTTGACGCCGGTGTGATAGTCGTCCGCGCCGTGTCCGGGAGCGGTGTGCACCGCGCCGGTGCCGGCTTCGAGCGTGACGTAATCGCCGAGCACGCCGAGCGAGTCGCGCGCGTACAACGGGTGACGGAAGACCAGGCGCTCCATGACGCTGCCGGGGAACGTGGCGACCAGCTTGTCGAACGACTTGCCGACCTTCTCTGAAACAGCCTTCGCCAGGTCCTTCGCGACGATCACACCCTTGCCGTCGACGTCGTACAGGCCGTATTCGAACTCGGGATGGAACGCGATCGCCAGGTTGCTGGGAATGGTCCACGGCGTCGTTGTCCAAATGAGGACGGAGATCGCTTGGAGAGCAAACGCTTTAGCGTCCGCTGAGCCAGCGACGGCTAAAGCCGTCGCTCTCCAAACGTCGGGATCCACCATCGGGAACTCGACGTAGATCGAGGGCGAGGTGTGCGGCTCGTACTCGACTTCGGCCTCGGCCAGCGCGGTGCGGCAATGCGTGCACCAGTGCACCGGCTTCTTGCCCTTGTAGACCATGTCCTGCTCGACGAACTTGCCGAGCGCGCGGACGATGGCCGCCTGATAGGGGTGGTTCATCGTCTTGTAGGGCTCGCCCCACTCGCCAATCACGCCCAGGCGCTTGAACTCATCGCGCTGGATGTCGAGGTATTTGGCCGCGTACGCCTGGCATTCGCGGCGAAAATCCGCCGTGCTCATCTGCCGCTTCTTCGGGCCGAGCTCGCGGTCGACGCGCAACTCGATCGGCAGGCCGTGGCAGTCCCAGCCCGGGACGTAGGGCGCGTCGAAGCCCATCATGTTGTGCGACTTGACGACCAGGTCCTTCAGGATCTTGTTGAGCGCATGGCCGATGTGAATGTTGCCGTTGGCGTACGGGGGGCCGTCATGCAGCAGGAACTTCTTGGCCCCCTTGCGCGCCTGTCGAATCTGCCCGTACAGGTCCATCGCGTCCCAGCGGGCCACGGTCTCGGGTTCGGTCGTCTGCAGGTTGGCCTTCATCGAGAAGGACGTCCGGGGCAGGTTGCACGTATCTTTCCAATCGGCCATGTCGTTCCTCCTATTGTACTGTGGAGGAACGACTTGGCCGGGCCGGGAGGCGCTCCTTGTCGGGAAGGCAACTCTGGCCGGGAGGTTATCAGTGTCGGGAGTGCGCGAAACGGTGCTGGATAACGGCTTGAAGGTCCTCGTCCAGGAGGTCCATACCGCCCCGCTGGCGTCGGTCTGGTGCTGGTACAAGGTCGGCTCGAAGGACGAGACGCCGGGCATCACCGGGGTGTCCCACTGGTGCGAGCACATGAACTTCAAGGGCACCCGCAACATTCCCCGGGACCAGGTGAAGGGCATCATCGAGAAGTTCGGCGGTAGCTGGAACGGCTATACCTGGATCGACCAGACGACCTACCTGGAGACCGCATCGAAGGACGCGCTCGACCGCATGCTGTTCATCGAAGCCGAGCGCATGGACGCCTGTCTCTACGACCCGGACGATTGCGAGTCGGAGCGCACCGTCATCATCTCGGAACTGCAAGGCGGTGAGAACGACCCCGAGCAGCTGCTCGACACCGAGGTCAACGCCACCGCCTTCAAGGTGCACCCGTATCGCCACCCGACCATCGGCTGGTTGTCCGACCTGCAGACGATGACGCGCGACGATCTGTACGGTCATTACCGCCGGTACTACGTCCCCTCGAACGCCACCCTCGTGGTGGTCGGCGACGTGGACACGGACGATGTGCTCAAGCGGATCGAAGCGCACTTCGGCGGCATTGCCGCAGGCGCTCGTCCGGCGCGCGTGCGCCAGGTGGAGCCTGAACAGCAGGCCGAACGCCGCGTGGTGCTGCGCAAGGAAGGCACCACCGCGTACTGGAAGGCCTCGTTTCATGCCCCGGCGTTCGCCGATGACGCGTTTTTCCCGTTGCTGGTGGCCGACGCGGTGCTGAATGGCGCCGGGGGCCTGAACATCTGGTCGGGTGGCGGCGTGTCGCGCCCACAGCGAAGTGCCCGGTTGTATCGCGCGCTGGTCGATGGCGGCCTGGCCTCGAGCGTGAGCGGCGCCCTGATGCCGACCGAGCATCCGTACTTGTATTCCCTGAGCGTCAGTGTCGCCGAGGGCAAGCCGCTCGCCGCGATCGAAGAGACGGTGCTGACGGAGGTGGCTCGCCTGCTGCACGACGGCATCACGGACGCGGAGTTCACCAAGGTCAACGCGCAATTGCGCGCGCGGTTCGTCTACGACACCGACAGCGTGACCGACATCGCCCATCAACTGGGTTACTTCGAGACGATTGGCGCGTGGCAGTACTATCGCGACCTGCGCGCCCGGCTCGACGCCGTCACCCCTGAGGCCGTGCATGCCGCGGCGGTGAAGTACCTGACGCCCGCCAACCGCACCATTGGCTGGTTCGAGCCGGTGGTCGAGTAATGGCGCTCAATCCCAAGCGGACCGTTCTCGATAACGGCGTCACGGTGATCGCGAAGGCGAACCACACCACGCCTGCCGTCAGCCTGGTGGTCGGCGTGCGCGCCGGCGCCTATGCCGACCCGCCCGACCGCGAAGGCGTGGCGGCGCTGTGCGCCCGCGTCCTCGACCGGGGGACCGTGACGCGGCCGGCCGAGGTCATTGCCGACGACCTCGATGGCCGCGGCGCCTCCCTGTCGGTCGTGACCGGCCGCCACCAGATGGCCATCAGCGCCACCTGCCTGTCGGATGATTTCGGTGCCGTGCTGACCCTGGCCGCCGACATTGCCCGCCATCCGGCGTTTCCGGACGACGAAGTGAACACGCGGCGCGCGGACCTGATCACCGCGATCCGCCAGGCTGAGGATGATCCGGCGCCGATGGCCGTCGATGCTTTCGCGCGTGCGCTCTACGGGTCGCATCCATACAGCCGCAAGGTGCGCGGCAGCGTCACCAGCGTGGAGGGAATTCGCCGGCAGGACCTGGTGCGGTTCTACCAGAAGGGCTTTCAACCGCCGGCCATCACCGTGGTCGTGGTGGGCGACGTGGCCGAGGACGCGGCGACCGCCGCCATCGCCAAGGCGTTTGGCGACTGGTCCGCCTCCGCCAAGGCTTCCACCTCCGCCCAGGCTACGGCGGACAAGCCGGCGGGACAAGGGCTGCCGACCGACGTGGTCGTGCCCGACGGACGGCTTGTGCCCGATGCCGTGGCGCCGACCGAGCGCCGATTGGTGACGGTGCCGATGATGAACAAGGCGCAGGCCGACCTGGCGTACGGGTTTGTCGGCATTCGTCGCTCGCACCCCGACTACATCACGTATTCGGTGATGAACAACGCGCTTGGCCAGTACGCCATCGGCGGCCGGTTGGGCGACAGCATTCGCGAGCGGCAGGGGATGGCGTACTACGTGTTCAGCTCGCTCGAGGCGAGCCTCGGTGCGGGCCCGTTCACGATTCGCGCCGGCGTGTCGGCCGACAACGTCGAGCGCGCCATTCGGTCGATCGATGCGGAACTCGCCGCGGTCGTGCAGTCCGGCTTTACCGCGCAGGAGATCGACGAATCGAAGAGCTACCTGGTGGGTTCGTTGCCGCGGCAGCTCGAGACCAACGCGGCGATCGCGTCGTTTCTGCTGAACGCCGATTTCTTCGACCTGGGCCTGGATTACGACGAGCGCGTGCCCGGCCTGGTGCAGGCGGTCACGCTCGAGGCCGCGAGCGACGCCGCGCGCCAGTTGCTCGATCCGGCGCGCGCCACGATCGCCGTCGCAGGGCCATGGAACCACGAAGCACGCGAAGATCACGAAGACCAATCCATCAAGAAGACTTCGTGACCATCGTGTCCTTCGTGGTTAAGAAATGATCCGCGCTGTCTTCTTTGACGTCGACTTCACGCTGATCTATCCCGGTCCGACATTCCAGGCCGAGGGCTACCGGCAGGCCTGCGCCACCGGCGGCATCGAGGTCGATCCCGCGCGTTTCGATCAGGCGACCGCCGCCTCGTCGTTCATCCTGGACGAGGTCGAAGAGCAGATCTACAACCACGATCTGTTCATCCACTACACCGCCTCGATCATCGAGCACATGGGCGGCCGCGGGCCGAAGGTGGTGGAGGTGGCGCGACAAATTTACGAGCAGTGGGCCGTGAACCACCACTTCGAGATGTATGACGATGCGGCGCCGGTGCTGAAGGGGTTACAGGAGCGTGGCCTGAAGGTGGGGGTGATCTCGAATTCACACCGCTGCCTCGACGCGTTCCGCGAACATTTCTCGCTGAACGGGCTCATCCACGTCTCGGTCTCGTCGTCTGCTCACGGCTACATGAAGCCGCACCGCAGCATCTTCGATGCGGCGCTGGAGCGCGCGGGCGTGTCGGCGGGCGAATCCATGATGGTCGGCGACAGCTTGAAGCACGATGTCGAGGGCGCGCTCAAGGCCGGCATGCAGGCCGTGCTGCTGCGCCGATCCGGCGAGGTGCCGGCGGGGTTGCCGCCAAATGTCGCGGTGATACAAACGCTTTTACAACTGACGGACGTTCTGTGACGACTGACATTCGTATTCGGCACCTCACCACCATCGACGAGTTCCGGCAGGTGGTCGCCCTCGAGCAGGCCATCTGGGGCTACACCGACCTCGGCGACATCGTCACCGTCCCGGTCTTCATCTTCACCGTCAAGCGCGGCGCCACCTTGATCGGCGCCTTCGATCGTGACCACATGGTTGGCTTTGCCTATGCCGTGGTCGGCATGAAGGACGGCCGGCCGATGATGTGGTCGCACATGGCCGGCGTGCTGCCCGAGTACCGCGGCGGCCTCGGATTCCAGTTGAAGCTCGAGCAGCGCGCGCGGGCGCTGGCGCAAGGCTACGAGCTCATCGAGTGGACGTTCGACCCCATGCAGGCGATGAACGCGCACTTCAACTTCGCCAAGCTGGGCGGCGTGGTGGAGGAGTATGCCGAGAATTTCTACGGCGAGTCCACCAGCGCCCTGCACCGCGGCACGCCGACCGATCGCCTGATTGTCAGTTGGCGAATCGGCGAGCCCCACGTTGCTCGCCGGCTGGAACAAACCCCGGGGCTGCGCGCCGTGTCTCATGAAGTAGGGATGGCCCCGGTGGTGAACGTCACGGCCCTGGACGACGGCTGGCGCGAGGTCAAGAGCATCGACTTGACGGTGGCCGAACGGCGCCTGTGGATCGAGATCCCCACCGGCTTCACGCAAATGCAGCAGCAAGCGCCCGAACGGGCGCTGCAGTGGCGGTTGCACGTACGGCAGATGTTCCAGGAGTACTTCGCCAGGGGGTACCGCGCGGTGGACTTCGTGCTCCAGCGAGAGGCCGGCTTCGGCCGCTATCTGCTGGCGAGAAAAGACTAGCCGGGCGGCCAGGCCAGGGTGCGTCCGCCGAGCAGGTGCAGGTGGATGTGGAACACCGTCTGGCCGGCCTGGGCGTTGCAGTTGAAGACGGTTCGATAGCCAGGACCGTCGAACCCTTTCTCCTTCGCAATCGCGGCCGCTCGTCGCACCATCGTCCCCACCAGCCCATCGTCTGCGGCCGCCAGGTCGTTCAGTGTCGGGATGTGGCGCTTCGGCACGATCAGCACGTGGGTCGGCGCTTGCGGATTGATGTCATTGAAGGCGATCAACTGATCGTCTTCGTAGACTTTCGACGCGGGAATGTCGCCCGCGATGATCTTGCAGAACAAGCAGCTCATGGGGGATATGGTGCCATAGGGGGCCTAGGGTGCCTAGGGTGCCTAAGGTGCCTAAGGTGCAGTTCGTTGGGCGACGACGATGCGGGGGATTGACTGGAGGTCGGGGCTGATGCGCACCAACGTGAGATCTGGTGTCGCCTGGACCAGCGAGCGTACCATTTCTGATTGGCCGAAGCCAATCTCCATCAGTAGCATTCCGCCGGGGACGAGCCGCGTCGCGGCGCACGACAGGATCGCGCGCACATCGCCAAGCCCATCGGGCCCGGCGGTCAGCGCCGAGCGGGGTTCGAAGTCGTGGACCTCGGGCGCCAGGTCCGCGTACTCCGCGTCGGTTACGTACGGCGGGTTCGACACGATCAGGTCGAACGGACCGGTGACGCCGTCCAGGTACGGCGTTTCGCGAAATGCGATGCGGTCGGCCACACCGTGACGCTGTGCATTGCCGCGTGCGACCTCCAGCGCCGGCGCCGAGATGTCGGTGGCCACCACCTGCGCGCGCGGGAACTCGGCGGCCAGCGTCACCGCCAGGCAGCCGCTGCCGGTGCCGATGTCGGCGACCGTGACAAACGCCAGCGACAGCGCTTCCTCGATGATGAGCTCGGTCTCGGGTCGAGGAATCAGCACCGCCGGCGACACCAGGAAGTCGCGGTTCCAGAACTCCTGGTGGCCGGTGATGTAGGCGGTCGGCTCGCGCCGCGTCCGCCGCTCGATGGCGGCGCCGTAAGCGGCGGCGAACGTGTCGGGAGGCGACTCGAGGTCGCGGGCGTGGATCGTCGCCCGATCCCAACCGAGCGTGTGCATGGCCAGGAACAGCGCGTCTCGTGCGGCCTCGGCCGGCTCGATGCCGGCCGCCACCAGGAGGCCTTTCGCCGCGGTGAGGTGTTGTCTGAGCGTCACTGCCCCGACTGGGTGACTTCGCGCAGTTTCTCGGCGGTGTAGAAGGTGCTGAGGGCGTCGATCAGTTCGTCGAGATAGCCGTCCATGACGTCGTGCAATTGATGGGAGGTGAAGTTGATCCGGTGATCGGTGACGCGGCTCTGCGGGAAGTTGTAGGTGCGCACCTTTTCGGAGCGGTCGCCGGTGCCGACCTGGCTCTTGCGGTCCTTGGCAATCGCATCGTGCTGTTTCTGCATTTCCGCGTCGTAGAGACGGCTGCGCAGCACCTTCATGGCCTTGGCGCGGTTTTTCACCTGCGATTTCTCGTCCTGCTGCGAGACCACCGTGCCGGTGGGGATGTGGGTGATGCGCACGGCCGAGTAGGTGGTGTTGACGCTCTGGCCGCCAGGACCGCTCGAGCAGAACGTGTCGATGCGGAGGTCCTTCTCCTGGATCACGATGTCGACTTCGTCGGCTTCCGGCAGCACCGCGACGGTGGCCGCCGAGGTATGAATGCGGCCGCTGGCTTCGGTGGCCGGCACGCGCTGCACGCGGTGCACGCCGCTTTCGTACTTCAGCTTGCTGTAAGCGCCCTTGCCCTCGATGGCGACGACCACGTCCTTGACGCCGCCCTTGTCGGCTTCGCTCAGCGACATCAGCTCGACTTTCCAGCGCTGACGCTCGGCGTAACGAACGTAGGCACGGTACAACTCGCTGGCGAACAGCGCCGCTTCCTCGCCGCCGGTGCCGGCACGTATCTCCACCATCACGTTGCGATCGTCGTTGGGGTCCTTGGGGACCAGCAGGATCTTGATCTGGTCCGACAGCCGTTCCTTGCGGACGTTGAGGTCGTTCAGCTCTTCGAGGGCGAGGTCGCGCATCTCGGGGTCGCCGCCCTTGATCATCTCTTCGGTGCCGGCGATCTCCTGCGACACCGCCTTGTAGTCGCGGTACCTCTGGACGAGCTCCTCGATCTCCGCGAGCGCTTTTGACTGCTTGCGGAATTCGTTGGCATCGCTCTGCACGGCGGTCGTGCCAAGCGACGCCATCAGCTCCTCGTACTTGCCCTCAACGGTTTCGAGCTTGTCGAACAAAACACAATCCTTTCGGTAGCCAGTAGCCAGTAGCCAGTAGCCAGTAGCCAGTAGCCAGTAGTCAGTAGCCAGAAGTACCGAGGTTCATGCCCTGGCATCTGGATACTGGCATCTGGCTACCGATCATCCGCCGGAGACCGGCGGCAGAAACGCGACCTCGTCGCCGTCGTTGATCGTCGCGGAAAACTTCGAATAATCCGCGTTGACCGCGCACGAGATCGATTTCCCGTACGGCGACAGCTCGGGGTACTCGGCCACCAGGCCCGCCCACAGGGCGCCGACCGTGGCGCCGCTCGGGGCTTCGCGCGCCAGCTCGCCAGTGCCGGCGATGTCGCGCAGACGGGCAAACAGCCGGATCGTTACGCGCATGCGATCTTCAGCGCCTGGGTGCGCGCCTCGGTGTTGTCGGGATCGGCCGTGGCGCCCTCAATCCACACGTCGCCACCCTCGAAGTATTCGTGCTTCCAGATCGGCACGATCTGCTTGATCCGTTCGATCGCGTAGCGCGATGCCGCAAACGCATCAGCGCGATGCGGCGAGGCAGCGGCGATCGCGACGCTGGCTTCGCCGATTTCCATTCGGCCCGTGCGGTGATGAATGGCCAGCCGCACCGCCGGCCACTGGGCTGCCGCTTCCGTCACGATCAGGTCCAGGCCGCGCCGCGCCAACGCCTCGTACGCTTCGTACTCGAGATGCAGGACGCGCCGCCCCAGGTTGTGATCGCGCACCAGCCCGATGAACGTCACCACCGCGCCAATGCCCGACGTGTCGAGGGCGCGCACGAGGGCGTCGGTGTCGAGCGGCGCCGTGGTGATGGCGGTCAGCGGGACCATGTCAGCCCTTCAGTATAGCTTCCAGAAGTGATTGAGCGGCCGGTGGCCGCCCCCCAGGGGAACGCCCGGATGCATGGCGCCGGCGACATATGCCTTGGCCTCGCGCACGGCGTCGACCAGGTTCGCACCCTTCGCCAGGTGCGCGGCAATCGCCGCCGCGAACGTGCACCCGGTGCCGTGCGTGTTCCGACCCTCGATGCGGGGGCCGACAAACTCGTGGAACTCGCCGCGCTCGAGCAGCACATCGACGATTTCGGGTCCGGCGAGGTGCCCGCCCTTGATCACGACCGCCGCCGGCTTGAGCGTGGCGATGCGGCGCGCCGCTTCGCGCATGTCGGCGACCGACCGGATCGGCATCTTCGCCAGGACTTCGGCCTCGGGAATATTGGGGGTCACCACGCGGGCGAGGCGCAGCAGCGTCCAGCGCACGGCGTGCACCGCTTCCTCATCGAGCAGGTGATCCCCACTCTTGGCCACCATCACCGGGTCGACCACCAGGTTGGGCAAGTCGAATGACTCGACGGCCGCGGCCACCGCCTCCACGATCTGGGACGTCGCCAGCATGCCGGTCTTGACCGCCTGGCACCCGATGTCGCCCGCCACCGCCTCGATTTGCGCGGTCACGAAGTCGTCCGGCACGACGTGGATGCCGGTGACGCCCAGCGTGTTTTGCGCCGTCAGCGCCGTAATCGCCGAGGTGCCATAGACGCCGTGGGCGGCAAATGTCTTCAAATCGGCCTGGATGCCGGCACCGCCGCCAGAATCGGACCCGGCGATGGTCAGGGCGGCGGGCATAGTAGAATTCCGTGTCATGACATCACGTCCCCAGGTTTCGCACGCATCCACAATTCTCGATCAGGTCAGCATGCGCGCGGGCTCCGCCAGCGTGTGGACCGGCGTGCAGGTGCTCTCGGTTGCCTTCGTGGCGGTGCTGACGGCGGCGGCGGCGCAGCTCAGCTTTCCGCTGCCGTTCACGCCCGTGCCGTTTACCATCCAGCCGATGGTCGTGCTCATCGGCGCGGCGGTCCTCGGGTCCCGTCTCGGCGCCCTCAGCCAGATCCTTTATCTCACGCTTGGCCTTGCCGGCCTGCCGGTGTTTGCGTTCTCGCCTGAGCTGCCGCAGGGCTTCCTGCGGCTCTTGGGCCCGACCGGCGGGTACCTGATGGCCTATCCGGCCGCGGCGTTTCTCACCGGGTTGCTGGCCGAGCGCGGCCTTGACCGTCGTTACCTGTCGTCGATCCTGGCCATGGCCGCCGGCCTGTCGGTGATCTTCGCCGGTGGCGTGTTGTGGCTGGCGAACGGCATCGGCATGACTGCGGCACTGGCGATCGGCCTCTACCCGTTCGTGATCGTCGACGTGATCAAGATGGTCGCGGCGGGACTGGTGCTGCCGAGCGCCTGGAAGTTCCTCGGCGCCCGCTAGTTACTTCCCGAAGATCAGGAAGTACTGATACGGCAGGAAGGGCTCCTGGCGCACCAGCCGGAGCCCCGCCTTGGCCGCGTCTTTCACGACCACGTCCGGGCTCACGCGCTCCTCGGGTGACGGTCCCGGCCCCGTCCCATCCAGCCTGAAGTCGATGACGCCGATTCGCCCGTTCGGCTTGAGCGCGCGCGCCAGGTTGGCGAGCATGGTCACGCGGTCTTCCACCTCGTGATAGGCGTCGACGATCAGGATCGCATCCATGGCCCCGGCCCGCAGGCGCGGATCGCTGTTCTGCCCGTGCACCGCGCGGACATTGGTCAGTCCCTCACGCTGCACCCGGCGGGTAATGGCGTTGATCATCTCGGTCTGGACGTCTTCGGCGTAAACCAGGCCCTGCGGACCCACGCGGCGGGCGAGCCGGATGGTGAACCAGCCGCTGCCGGCGCCAATGTCGGCCACCACTGAGGCCTCGGCAATGCCCATGGCGTCCATGATCTGATCCGGCCGCTGCCAGAGGTCGCGGTCGGGCGCCTCGAGCAGGCCGAGATCAGAGGGCGGAAACAGCCGGCCGTGGCTTGGACTTTGCGGCGACGCAGGGGTCGCCAGCAAGAGCAACGCCGCCACGGCCGTCTTCAGCTTCACACCGCATGATGGGGTCTGACCCCCAATTTCACCAAACAGTGGATTGGGGGCAGTCGTTTCCGAGATTGGCGCGCCAGAATTGGGCCGTTTCCGAGACGTTCGTCTCGGCGACCGGCCGAAGCCAGTCACGACGACTGACCCCAATCCACAAAATTGTGAAATTGGGGGTCAGACCCCAGTCGGCGCGATTTCAGTCGGCGCGGAGCGCCGACATGGGGTCTACGCGCGTCGCCTGGCGGGCGGGGAGCCAGGTGGCCACCAGGGCGACCAGGCCGAGCGCCGTCACCACGGCGGCGTAGGTGAGCGGATCGAATGGGCTGACGCCGAACAGCAACGAGCTGAGCAGGCGCATCAGCAGCGAGGCCGACACCAGGCCGACCACCAGGCCGATGCCGGCGAGTGCGACGCCGCGGCTGATGAACATGCGCTGCACCGTGCCGCCGTGCGCGCCGAGCGCCATGCGGATGCCGATCTCGCGGCGCCGCTGCGACACGATGTAGGCGATCACACCGTAGATGCCAACCACGCCGAGCAACAGCGT
The DNA here is from genome assembly GCA_030697165.1 of Acidobacteriota bacterium. Classification (NCBI taxonomy): domain Bacteria; kingdom Pseudomonadati; phylum Acidobacteriota; species Acidobacteriota bacterium. The sequence continues at coordinate 77,201 of JAUYQQ010000009.1, read as the reverse complement.
GACCGCAGCGGCAATACCGAGGATCACCAGCACGAACGACGTCTGCGCCATCGACTCGTCGTAAATCTGCGACAGCGTGCGCACGCGCGCGAGCGGCAGGTTGGGGTTGAGGCTCCACACCGCGCGCTGCACTTCCGGCAGGAAGGTGCTCGATTGCAACCGCGACGAGCGGATCGCATACGCCAGCGATCGCTGGATATACGGCTGGTTGTCGAAGCCGGTCGTCAAGATCGGCCAGTAAACCATCGTCGGCGAGGGCTGCGTCGCGCCATCCTGCCGGTCGTCGCCGACGACGCCGACGATTTCAATCCAGGGCGACTGCGACGAACGGCGAATGCGCCGGCCGACCGCTCGTGACGGGTCCTTCCAGTACTCGCGCGCCAGGTTGTCGCTGATCAGCGCAACGGGCGCCGAGGTGTGGACGTCGCGCCACGTCAGGTCCCGCCCGGCGACAATGTGATTGCCCATCGCGGCGAAGTAGCCTTCGCCGATGTACTTGTGACGCCGCAACGTCGGGATCTGCCCTTCGGGAGCCGGGAAGTCCTCGACCCAGACCGGATCGTTGTTGTTGTTCCCGTCCATCGGCAACGAAGAGGTGGTGCCAACCGACACCACGCCAGGCACCGCCTCGATGCGGCGCACGATCTGCTCGTGCAGTTGTGCCACCTGTCCGGCGTTGCTGACCACGGCCTGGGGAATCGAAATGCGCAGTGTGAGCACTTCTTCCGGCTTGGTAAAGCCCGGCGGCACGTCGCGAATGGCGAGGAACGTGCGCACCATCAGGCCAGACGCCACCAGCAGGATGGCCGCCAGCGCGACCTGGGCCACCACGAACGTGTTGCGCGCGCGATGCCGCTCGCGGCCTTCACTCGACCCGCGCGAGCTGTCCTTGAGCGCGGCCGCGAGATGGGGCCTCGCATACTTCAGCACCGGGATCGCGCCGAACAGCAGGCCCGCCACGAGCGACAGGCCGAGGGTGAACACCAGCACGACGGGATCCAGGGTGATCTCGTTCAGGCGCGGCAGTTGCGCCGGCTGCAGGTAGACGAGCAACTGGATGCCGCCGTAGGCCAGGCCCACGCCGAGCACGCCGCCCAGCATGGCGACCAGCAGCGATTCCGACATCAGCTCCCACGCGACCCGGCGCGCCGAGCCGCCGAGCGCCAGGCGCACGGCCAGCTCCTGCTGGCGTCCTTCGGCGCGCACCAGGAACAGGTTGGCGACATTGGCGCAGGCGACGAGCAGCACGAGTGCGACCGTGCCGAGCATCAACCACAGCATGCTGCCGATGTCGCCCACCACGTCCACCTCGAGCGGACGAACCAGGCTCCCGAATTTCGCCTCTTCGAACATCTTCTGGGTGAAGCCCGGCGGCAACGGGAAGCGCTCTGTCAACGTCGGCAGCAGCCGTTCGACATCCGCGTTGGCCTGGGCGATCGACGTGTCCGGCTTGAGCCGCGCGATGCCCTGATAGCTGAAGCCGGCCGCATGGATTTCGGTGCGGTTGAACTGGAACGTGACGAAGAGCGACGGGTTCTGATCCAGGAAGCGGAAGCCCTCGGGCAGCACGCCGATCACCTCGTGCGCCCGGCCGTTGAGCATCAGTGACTGTCCAATCGCCGCCGGACTGCTGCTGAACACCCGCTCCCAATAACGATGCGAGAGCATCACCACATCGGGGCCGGTCGGCAGGTCATCCTCGCGGCTGAAGCCACGACCGAGCGCGGGCCGCACGCCGAGCACGCCCAGCGTGCCGTCGGTGACGTTCATCGTCTGCACCTGCTCCGGCTCGCCGCGGCCGGTGACCGTGGCCGAGCCGTTGCTCCACAGCCCGATGTCCTCGAACACCTGCGCGCTGTCGCGATACATGAAGTAGGTGGCGGCCGACTGATTGAGCGGCCCCGCCATCACCCCTGGGGCCACATGCCACACCGCCACCAGCGAGGCCGGCTGGTGATACGGCAGCGGTTTGAGGATGATGCCGTTGACGACGCTGAAAATCAGGGCGTTGGCGCCAATCGCGGCGCCCACCGTCATGACCGCGGTCAGAGCGAAAGCTGGGCTCTTGAAGAGGCGGCGCAGGGCGAGTTTCACCCTCAGTGAGACGATGGCGGAGGGTGGGAAGTTCGCCTAAACTGTGCAGATATGCTCCCCAGCTTCTTCGATTCCGTGGTCGCGCTGATTGTGAAGACCTCCACGGACCTGCCGCCCGACGTGCGGGCGGCCATGCGGCACGCCCGCGACACCGAGGCGGCCGACTCGCGCGCCGGCCAGGCGCTCAGCATCATCAGCCAGAACATCGACCAGGCGGCCGAAGTCGAGGGGGCCATTTGCCAGGACACCGGCATGCCGACCTTCGAGGTGAAGACCCCGGTCGGCGTGAACCAGATCCTGCTCAAGAAGCAGATCAAGGACGCCATTGCGGAGGCCACCAGGCGCGGCAAGCTGCGCCCCAACTCGGTTGATTCGCTGACCGGCGAGAACAGCGGCAACAACCTGGGCCCCGGCACGCCGGTAATTCACTTCGAGCAGTGGGAGCGCGACGACATCGAGGTGAAGCTGCTGCTGAAGGGCGGCGGCTGCGAGAACATGAACGCGCAGTACTCGCTGCCGGCCGAGCTGCCGCACCTCGGCCGCGCCGACCGCACCATGGAGGGCGTGCGCAAGTGCATTCTCCACGCGGTGTGGAACGCGCAGGGCAAGGGCTGCGCCCCGGGCGCCATCGGCGTGTGCATTGGCGGCGACCGCACCAGCGGCTATGTCGAGGCCAAGCAGCAGCTGTTCCGCAGCCTCGACGACCTCAACCCCGACGCGCGGCTCGCCGAGCTCGAGGCCGAGATCATGCGCACCGTGAACACGCTCGGCATCGGCCCCATGGGCTTTGGCGGCCGCATCTCGCTGATTGGCTGCAAGGTCGGCGCGCAGAACCGCCTGCCGGCAAGCTTCTTCGTGTCGGTCGCGTACGACTGCTGGGCCTATCGCCGGCTGGGCGTAACGCTCGACGGCGCCACCGGGGCGATCAAGGAATGGATCTATCGGGATCCGTCGGTGCCGACCATTCCGATGATGGACCAGGCCGGTTTCAAGCGCACCGGCCGCGAGGTGGTGCTGCGCGCGCCGATCGACGAGGCCACCATCCGGTCCCTCAAGGTCGGCGACGTCGTGCTGATCAGCGGCCAGGCTTACACGGGCCGCGATGCAGTGCACCATCACCTGGCGAGTCACGCGCCGCCGGTGGACCTGAACGGCGGGGTGATTTATCACTGCGGCCCCGTGGTGGCGAAGCAGGACGACGGGTCATGGAAGGTGACTGCGGCGGGGCCGACCACCAGCATCCGCGAGGAGCCGTATCAGGCCGACATCATCGGCAAGTACGGCATTCGCGTGGTGATGGGCAAGGGCGGGATGGGCGGCAAGACGCTGGCCGGCCTGAAGCAGCACGGGGCGGTCTACCTCAACGCCATCGGCGGGGCTGCACAGTTCTACGCGCGCTGTATTGACCGGGTGGAGGGGGTGTCGCTGCTCGAGTTTGGAACTCCTGAGGCCATGTGGCATCTACAACTTAGGGACTTCCCAGCGATCGTGACCATGGACGCCCACGGCAACAGCCTGCACAAGGACCTGGAGCAGGACTCGGCGGGGCACCTGGCCGAACTGGCAGAAGCAAGGTTTTAGGCGAATTCGAGGGATTTCTCGGCGGCCCGCCGTCGCTTGGGGAATACCGGCCGAGCTATGGCGAGGTCCCGCCGTAGCCCGGCGTGCTTTTAATCCGGGCGTAGGCGGAATAAACTAGGATTAATCATGAATACAGAGACGCACACCCTCACCCCGACCGCGCCCCCGATGACCGACCCGATGATCACGGTCACCGAATCGGCAGCCGGCAAGATCCGCGAACTGCTCGCCGAAGAGGGCAAGCTCGAAAGCGGCCTGCGCGTGTTCGTGCAGGGCGGTGGCTGCTCGGGCTTCCAGTACGGCCTGATGATCGAAGAGAGCGGCGGCGTCGGCGACCAGCTGTTCGAGTCGAACGGCGTGCGCCTGTTCGTCGACCCGGTGAGTGTCAGCTACCTGAAGGGCGCCGAAGTGGATTTCGTCGACACCATCACCGGCGGCGGCTTCACCATCAAGAACCCCAACGCCACCTCGACCTGTGGCTGCGGCTCGTCCTTCAGCGCGTAAAGGGGCTGCCATGGCCACCCCGGCGGCCATCCCGGATCTCGATCGGCTGCGACCGGCCGGCACGAAACGTTCGAGCAAGCGCGACCTGATCGTCAACGTGTTCCTCAAGCAGGAGGGACACTTGAGCGCCGACGATCTGGTGGTGCTGATCAAGCGCGAGGACGAGCGGATCAGCCGGGCCACGGTCTATCGCACCCTGCAGTGGATGGAAGAGGCGGGGATCGCCCGCAAGGTCGACTTCGGCGAGGGCCGCTTCCGCTTCGAGCACTCGTACCGGCATCCCCGGCACTTTCACCTGATCTGCAAGACCTGCAACCGCTCGTACGAGTTTCTCAGCTCCGACATCGAGTCGCTGGTCGAAGAAGTGGCGGCAGCCCGCGCGTTCACGGCGCGGCAGAGCGTCGTCCAGGTCTACGGCACCTGCGATGCGTGCACGACCGGGCGCGCGCCGGAAGAGCCCTCCAACTCCGAACTGCTGTTCGCGCGCGATGCGCTGCGCATTGCGATTGCCACGGAGCGCAGCGGCATGGAGTTTTACGGCAGTGGCGTGAAGCTGGTCAAGGATCCGCGGGCCCGCGAGATCTTCCGCAAGCTGGCCACCGAGGAAGTGCACCACCTGAAGACCCTCGAGGCGCGCTACGACGCGCTGCTCAAGCAGGATCCGCTGCTCGAGTCGCGGCCGACGTTCCTGTTCTTCAAGGGCGCGGCCAACGGCCTGTTTGCCGCCGGCACCGATCAACTGCGCCGCGACGGGGTCGACGACCTCGAGGCCTATCGCATCGGCATTCGCTGCGAGCGCGGGTCGCACCGCTTCTTCAAGCGCTACGGCGAACGCTTCGAAGACTCGGAAGGCAAGCAGGTCTTCCTGGATTTCGCCGAAGAAGAACGCGAGCACCTGGAGCTGCTAATCCGCGAGTACCGAGCCCTCGTCAAACGGCAGCGCGCCACCGGACACAAACCACTTGGCGCGCCGAAGCGTCCGCGCGGAGGCGGGCGAGCCAAAGCGCGCTCGCGCGCTGCGGGTCGCTGATTTGGGGATTTGGCGATCTGGTGATTTGGGGATTTTGGGACTTTGGGATTTCGTGACACGCGTTAGCCAAATCGCCACGTCGCGAGATCATCAGATCGCAAAATCATCGTGATCGATCTCCATCTCCACACCACCGCGTCCGACGGCCGCCTGACGCCGCCCCAGTTGGTGGCGCGAGTCGCCGCCGCCGGCATCGCCACCATGAGCGTGACCGATCACGACACGGTCGCGGCGTTGGCCGAGGCCGGGGTCGAGGCGGCGGCCCGCGGCATTCGGCTGATCCCCGGCATCGAGATCACCTCGGTCGCCGAGGAGCGCGACGTTCACATGCTGGGCTACTTCTTCGATCCGGCCAGCCCGGCGCTGTTGACATTTCTCGAGGGGCAGCGCGCCGAGCGCGTGGCGCGCGTCCGCGAGATTGGCGCGCGGTTGGCCACGCTCGGCATGCCCGTGGACGTCGAGTCGATGGTCACCGCCGCGGCGACGCGGCCGGGCACCTCGATTGGGCGGCCACAGGTGGCGCGCGCGCTGGTTGCCGCCGGCCATGTCGCGTCGGTGGCCGAGGCCTTCGAACGCTGGCTGGCGACGGGCCTGCCGGCCTTCGTGCCGCGCACCGGCCCGAGCCCGGCCACGGTCGTGGCGGCCATTCATGCGGCCGGCGGTGTGGCGTCGTTCGCGCATCCGGCCGTGACCAGGCGCGATGCGCTGATCGGCCCGCTGGCGGAGTCGGGGCTCGATGCCATCGAGGTCTATCACTCGGATCACCTGCCGGAAGACGTGCAGTTGTATCGCGGGCTCGCGCAGCGGCTGGGCCTGCTCGTCAGCGGCGGCTCCGACTTTCATGGCGACCCTTCGACTCACCAGGGGGACTCGCTCCCGGCCAGTCCCCCTGGTTCGCTCAGGGCAGGAGGCGGGGCGCGCTCGCATCGCAATACCCTGGGCGCCATCCTGTTGCCTCCCGACGACCTGGCGGCGCTCGAGCAGCGCGCCAACGCCCGGCGCCCGTCGTGAGCGGCACACCATCACTGCTGGCTGTTCAGGACCTGGTCAAGGACTACCAGGGACTCAGGCCGTTGCGCATGACGTCGCTGGCGCTGGCACCAGGAGAGGTGCTGGCCGTCAGTGGACTTGATGCCCTGGCCGCCGAGACCTTCGTGCACCTCGTGACCGGCGCAGCGCTACCCGACGCGGGCGACATCGTCTTGTTCGGCCAGAACACCCGGACGATTGCCGATATCAACGCGTGGCTCACGTCGCTGGACCGGCTCGGCATGGTCACCTCACGCGGCATCGTGGTCGAGATGTTCTCGGTGCTGCAGAACATCGCGTTGTCGTTCACGCTCGAAGTTGATCCGATCGACCCGGTCGTGCTGCCGCAGGTCACGGCGCTGGCTCGCGAGGTGGGGATCGCGGCAGCGGACTTCGACGTTCCCGCCGGCCGCGCCCGTCCTGACACTCACATGCGGGTGCACCTGGCCCGCGCCCTGGCGCTCGGGCCACAGTTGCTAATCGCCGAGCATCCGTCCGCCAGCCTGCCGCGAGACACCGTGGCGGGGTTTGGCGCCGACCTCGCCCGCCTCGCCCGCTCCCGCGGCCTGGCGCTGCTGGTGCTGACTGCCGACGCCGAGCTCGTCAAGGCAATTGGCGGCCGCCGCGTCGAGCTGGTGGGGGCGACCGGCGAGCTGAAGCCGGTCGGGTTCTTGAAAAAGTTGTTCTCCTGACCTCCTAATCTCCTGTGAAAACTCCCGCCCTCGTTCTATTCGATATTGATGGCACGCTGCTGCTGAGCGGCCGTGCCGGGATGCGCGCCATGACGCGCGCCTTTGCCACCACCTTTGGCGTGGCCGACGGCTTCACGCACGCGTCATTTGGCGGCCGGACCGATTCGTTTCTCCTGTCGCAGGCGCTGCAGGCGGCCGGCCTGCCCGACACGGCCGAGAACCACGCGCGCTTCCGCGACACGTACCTGCCGCTGCTCGAGGAAGAGATCCAGCACGAAGGCACGGGCCACAAGGGACTGATGCCTGGGGCCCGCGAGCTGGTCGAGGCGCTGGGCGAGTATGACCACCTGCACCTGGCCCTGCTGACCGGCAACTACCGCGCGGCGGCCGAGATCAAGCTGACCTATTTCGAGTTGTGGGACTTCTTCGAATGGGGTGCCTTCAGCGACGATGCCGCGGATCGCAATGCGCTGGTGCCAATCGCGCGGCAGCGTGCCGAGACCTACGACGTGCCGGCCGAAGCGCTCGAGCGCGTCATCGTCATTGGCGACACGCCGCATGACATCGAGTGCGCGCGCGTCGCCGGGGCGCAGTGCCTTGCAGTGGCGACGGGTGGACACTCGGTTGACGAGCTGGCCGCCGCCGGCGCGGACTTCGTGCTGGCAGATCTAGCCGATACCGAGAAGGTGTTAGCGCTGTTGGTGTGAAGGTTGGCGGAAGCGCCTGGGAGTCGAACCCAGCCTGCCCCACAAGGAGGCAGCGACCGATTTTGAAGACCGGGAGGGCCACCGGGCCCCGTTCACTTCCGCTCCGATCATATCAGTCCGCTATCCCCAGCCAGTAGGCGATCAACCGCTGCGTCTCGAACAACGTGAACCGCAGCGTGCCACGCTGCCGCCACCAGCCGTCCGCGTCGGTCCGGTCGTAGCGCGATGCGCGGAGGATCACCTGCCCGCCGGTCGTCGCGACGCGACGGTTCATTACCAGCCTGGCGCGCCGCGTGTGCTGCTTCGACGTCACGACGATCACCCGCGACCAGTTCCTGGCCACGACGATGTCGCGCAGCGCGTCGGCTTCGTCCTTGGTGCTGTTCTGTTGGCCCAGGATCTCGATGGCCGCCAGCGGCACGCCCAGCCTGGTCAGCACGTCCACCTGCACGTCAATTTCCCGGTGGTACTGCACGCCGCGCCGCTGCAACTCCACCTCGCCATCGTCCGCAATCTGCCGCATCAGCAGCATTCGCGGCGCCCACCCTTCGTGATACAGGTCCACGGCCTCGAGCGGACGCTCGAACATGGTGCCGCCCAGCACGAAGATGGCGTCGGCTTTCTGCAGGGGATCTTCGACGACGAGCCAGCCGCCCAGGCGCGGCGCGGCAACGGCGACCAGAACGAGGAAGAGTGCCGCGACGGCGGCCAGGCGAACAAGGATACGTTTCAAGGCGACGAACTCCGGCCCCACCCGTCTGGGGCCGGCCTTACTCTACCCCTCAACGAGCCGCACGTCTCCTGCGCGAGGGCCCTTCTGGGATTCCTCGATGACGAACTCGACGCGCTGTCCTTCGCGCAGCAGTTCAAACACCGCCCCGCGAACGGAACTGCGGTGGAAGAAATGCTCCAGGCCGGATTCATCACGAATGAATCCGAAACCCTTGTCGATAAGGAGCCGTGCGATTGTTCCGGTCGGCATAACCTGTCCTCCGATGAACCGAAGCCTGTAGGAAACGCCCTCCAGGCCGCCGCACCCACGATACCGGTGGTATCAAAAATGAGGCCGATTACACTGTGGCCACTGGCAAGGGGGCACGAAAACGGGGCCAGTGTAGGCAGGTCAACAATGGGAAGTCAAGTATACGTCTCAGATTGTAACGGTGTTTACCCAGCTCGAGCGTTCGGCGCTCCATTGCAGGTTTTTGAACGGGAAATGCGATGATTCGCGCCATCGTGCTGGCTGCCGGCGCCTCGTCCAGAATGGGCCAGGCCAAGGCCGCGCTACCTTTAGGGACAACCGGAGACACAGTGCTGTCGCGGGTCGTGACCACCTTGCTGGCGGCCGGTCTCCCCAGTGTGGCCGTGGTCGCCGGCGCGCACATTGATGCCGTTCGCGCTGCGATGCCAGCCTTTGAACCGCGCGCGCGGGTGGTCGAGCACCTGGGCTGGGCCGAGGGGCAGCTGTCGTCGCTGCTGGCGGGGCTGGCCGCCGTGGATGACCCCCAACTCGAGGCGATCCTGGTCACCCTGGTGGACGTGCCGCTCGTGCGGCCCGCCTCGGTCGCCGCCATTGTCGCCGCCTGGCGAGAGTCGCGGGCGCCGATTGTACGGCCGGTCCACCCTTCGACTACGCTCAGGGCAGGTGGCGCGCGCCATGGCCATCCCGTGATTTTCGATCGCGCCGTGTTCGATGACCTGCGCTCGGCCGATCCGCGGATCGGCGCAAAGGCGATCTTTGCCGCGCACGCGTCGCGGCGGCTCGACGTGCCGGTCGAGGACGCGGGCGCGTATCTCGACATCGACACGCCCGACGAGTATCGATCCGTACTGAAGCGCTCAGAAGGTAACTAGACGTTCTTCACTACGCCGTTGAGACCCTGGGGAAAGAAGCCGCCGGCGGCGGCGAAAGGCGTCCCGGTGCGATAGAGCACGGCCAGCGCCTGGCTCGCGCTGCGAACGTTGCAGAGGCCTTCGCTGTCGACGTTGAAGTGCCGGCCCCCGGCCGCCGGTGGCGGCGGCACGTCGAGCGCATCGAAGCGGGTGACGACCAGGCCGCGTTCCGAGACAAGGCTCCGGAACGTGTTCGCGTGCTGGGCTTCGGCGAGGGCCAGGCCCACCGCGGTGGCCCTCATCCGGGGATCACCGATCAGGCTGCTCACGCCCAGGTACGACGTCATCACCAGATCCTCGAACATTCGTGCGAGTGCGAGAAACTCGGCTTCGGACCGGAACCCGGTGCCCATGGCCTCGAGGTTGATGGCCGGCTTCGCGACGGCCAGGGGACCCAGCCGATCGCGCAAGGTCTTCACGTGGGCCCGTTCGTCGGCGGCCAGTTGCGTCACTACCTCGTGCAGGCGGGGCTCGAAGGGGATCGCGGCGCCGCCAACAGTATCGCCGGTGGTCCCGACGCCGCTAGTGGCGACGCTGTAGTCCCCGATCCGCCGGCCGCTGATGGCGACGGTATAGAACTCGGCCTGCAGGTAGTCCAGGTTCAGGATGAAATTCAGGATGTCGGTGTCGGAGATCAGCCGCGGCTCGCGCGATGGCTGTTCTTGAGCGTGGGCCGCGCGGGTGGCAACCAACGACCCGATTCCGGCGCTCAACCCCCTACAGGCGAACTCGCGACGATTGATTCCCGCTTGTTTTCCCGCCATGACTCTTCAGTCATGAACGGGAGCAAGGGGCGTGCCACTAGCGACAGACGGGCTGGACGCCCTGGCCGCGAATTTGCGCGAACACCTTCGTCGTGGCATCACCGTGGTTGCAGCCATTCAAGCGATAGCGCAGGTACTCGAGTACCCAGACCACGGCGCCCTCGTTGTTCACAAACGACGAGCCGGCGCCGCGCCTGAGATCGTCGCGGTACTTCACCTGCAGGGCATTCATGAAGTCGAGCCCTTCGTTGCGTGGCGGGAAGGGAATGGTGCCGGCCGGCGTGAGCGCGCACACCCCAAAGACCCCGGCGTTGTCGATCGCGGCGAACACGCGGGTTTGCGCCGCCGAGTGATCGCACAAGCCCACCCGGTAGCGCGCGTACTCGATCAGCCACACGACGATGCCTTCCGGATCGACGTAGGTGGTGACCTGGCCGGCGCGCAACTCGTTCTGGTACACGCCGATCAACTGGTTGAAGAAGTCGTTCGGCTCGTTGCGCGGTGGGAAGCTGACGTTCGAGGTCACGCCGCCGCCGTACAACGAGCGGCCACCGGCAATGTCGTCGGCCGTCAGCGCGTCGAGGTTGCTGATCTCCGAATTCATCAGCGCGCTGACGTTCTGGCCGTTCTCGTCGGGATGGTCGAGGCCGAGAATGTGACCGAACTCGTGCAGCGCCACGCGCATCAAGTCGTTGACCGTGGTGGTGCCCGAGGTGCGCAAGTTGCCGCGGTACGAGTTCCACGACTTGGCGTTGTTGAACACCACGTCACCCTCGATCTTGGCGCCCGTGCTGACGCGATACCAGCTCGTGGCGATCGCCAGGGTGTCGCGGTCGAACGGATCGCCGAACACCGCGGAATCGAAGAACACGCTGTTGCGGCCGTCATTCTCGGCGCGCGATGCGGTGGAGTTCGGCACAGCCGAGAACTTGACCAGGTCGATATGGGTGTTCCAGGTGGCCAGGGCATTGGTGGCCACCTGGTTCCAGCTGGTCAAGCCGTCCACCAGCGGGCTCGACGCGCTGCCCAGCTGCAGGTGCATGGTCACCGTGCCGTTCGGCCACTTGTTGGGGAGCAGCGAAAAGCCGAGCGGCGTGTCGGCGGCCGTCACGCCGAGCAGCAGCACAACCAGCGCTCCCCACAGGGTGCGGCGGCGAATGGTCGTCATTGCCGCCTCGCAGCAGTGATCTGGGCACGCACGGCGTCTGCCAGGTCGCTGAGGCGCATTGGGGTAACGGACGCGAGCGAGGCCGGCGCCCGCTGCGGCCCGATCTGCGTCACGCTGCCGAGCGCCTGCCCGTCGTGGGTGCGGACCCGGTCGACGCCGGACACCAGGTCGCGCTCGACGCGCATGCGGCCGTGCATCAATCCCACCAACGGGCTGATCCGTCTCGCTTCGCTGCCGACGAACAGCACGTCGCGCTGGCCCATGCGGAACGTGGGCATGCCGTGCACCTTCATGCCGAGATCGCCGATCTCCCCGCCCATGAATGCGAGTTGGGTGACTGTACCGACGTTCCCCTTCCAGACGGCTTCGACACGGAAGGTGACCATCGTCCTGATGACGCGCCCGGCGGGGGTGGATTCCCACGCGGCACGCACGTTCATCACCTCACCGACGAAAATAGTATTGGCACCGGATACCAACGCGTCGAAGGTGGGGGGAATAACCGTGGTCGAGCGCGCCACGCCGGTTGCCGCCAGCGTGCACAGCAAGGTCAGCAACGAGAGTCGCCGGGACAACGTGGGCCTCCTCGGGATAGAGGAAGCAAGGATAGTGCAGAAACGGCTGAGGTGCTTAGGTGCCAGGGTGCCACGGTGCTAGGTGCCAAGGTGCACCCTGGCACTCTGGCACCGTGGCACCTGTAGTTACCCGACCGTGAACGGAATGCTCGCGCGCGTGGTGCCCCAATCGATCTGGAGCGTGCCACCGGCGGCCGTGTCCTGGATCGAGATGGTGAGCTGCTCGGCGGCGGCAGGAGCGGTGCCGAGCGTCATCGGCGCGCGGCCGAGGTCTTCGCCCTTCGGGTAGGGAACGCCCCACTGACCCGTCTTCTTGCTGATCACGAGGTGCCACGTGCCACCGGTCGGAATCGTGTACAGCGTGTAGGTGCCGGCCGGCACGTGCAGCGAGCCGAACATCAGCATCTTGTCGGTCTTGAACGTGGTGGCCTCGTCTGCGCCCGTGCGCCACTCGCGGCCCTCGTACGGATCGACGTCCTTGCCGGGGGTGCGGCCCTTGAGCGAGGGACGGCCGTATTCGATCGACAGGCTGGCGCCGTCGACGGTCCACTCGACCCGCTCGTGCGGGCTGCCGGCCTTGCCGGGGTGGATCGGGGTGGTCTTCTGCGCGCTGACCGCGGCGCCGAACGCCAGCGCGGTGATCGCGACGGCCAAAACAGTTCGCTTCATTAGTTTCTCCTTCGCAAGGCCGTGCTTGGCTTTGCGTTCAACAGTGATCCATCGTAACCCGCCTGCGTAACAGGTCCAAGACCCTGCTACGCACGAGCTTAGGTCTTGCCGACGGGTGAGGCTCGCTTCCTCCTTCGCGCTTCGCGCTACGGCGGGACAGGTTGCTCGTGGGGCTCGGCGCTTTGCGCCTTGGTCGGGCTCGGGGCGCTCCGGCGCCCTCGTGGGGGACCCCATTCCCACCAGTTGATCGGGCGTACGATTGCCATCGCTGACACACGTACGATAGGATCGGCTCTCAGTCCGGGAGAAAGCATGGCAATCACCGCTTCCGATCTGCGTCAAGACATCTACCGGATTCTCGACTCGGTGCTCGACAGCGGTCAGCCGGTCGAGGTCGAGCGCCGCGGGCGCCGGTTGAAGATCGCGCCGGTGGCGGCGGCGTCCAAACTCAGCCGGCTGGTGCCGCGGACGAAGTTCTTGCGGGGCGATCCTGACGACCTCGTCTCGATCGACTGGAGCGACACCTGGCGGCCGTGATCTACCTGGACACGCACGTGGTCGCGTGGCTCTTCGCCGGCGAGCACCGGCGATTGTCGGCCGCTGGACGCCGGGCAGTGGAGGAGCACGACCTGCTCGTATCGCCAGCGGTGGTGCTGGAACTGCAGTACCTGTTCGAAACCAAGCGCACGACCACCCCGGGTAACGCCGTCATCGACGACCTGGCGGGCCGAATCGGTCTGGCGATCTGCGACCTGCCGTTTCCCCGCGTGGCACGGGAGGCCGTGGCCCAGAGTTGGACCCGAGACCCGTTCGACCGGATGATCGTGGCGCAGGCGGCGATTCGGGCCACGGGTCTCCTGACCAAAGACCGCATCATTCGCCGGCGCTATCCGCCCGCGTTCTGGTGATCCGGCCAGGCTCAGCAGGGCTCGCTTCCTCCTTCGCGCTTCGCGCTACGGCGGGACGGGTCGCTCGTGGGGCTCGGTCCGGCGGACCATCGTGGGGCTCGGGCGCTCTCGCGCCCTCGTAGGGAAAATCCCCACGAACGAAGTGAGCCCTACGAGTCGCGTCGCGACGAGCCCCCGAGCCCCACCGCGACCAGAGGCCGCGGCCTCCATGGCGGTCGCCGCCTCTCAGTCGTGACGAAGCGCAGCGACCGGACTCATCCGCGTCGCCCGGCGGGCCGGAATCACCGCCGCGACGAGCGCCACGACACCGAGAACCGCCGCGACCGCCGCCACCAAGGGCCAGTTGCTGGATCCGGCCTGCGCCACGAACGTCTTCATCAGATCTCGCGAGGCGTACGTGGCGGCTACGCCGATCGCACTGGACGCCACGATCAACCCGATCGCCCTCCGGCCGATCATCCAGCCGATGTCGCCCGCCGATGCGCCGACCGCCATGCGCACACCGATCTCCTGGGTGCGGATGGTGACGGCATGCGAGGTGATCGCGTAAAGACCGGCCGTTGACACCAGCAAGACCACCGCGCCCAGCGCGATGAACAAGCCGGCGGTCAGGTTGTGCGTGAATAACCGGACCGACATCATCTCTTCCGAGGTCTGCGGCGACACCAACGGGATGGAGTCATCAATCGCCTTCAGCTCTTCGCGCAATGTTGGCGCCAGAGCCGCGCTGATGCCGGCCGCCCGCACGATGAGATCCAGCCGCGGCAGTGCTTCGCCACGGTAGGGCACGTAGACCACCGGCGGTGCTTCCGTCACGATCGCCTGGCGGACCGACGGCGAGATGCCGACGATGGTGAGCCACACGGCGTCCTGCTCCTTGCCGATCTCGACCGCCTGAATTTGTTGACCGAGGGGATCGGTGTTGGGGAAATGCACTTCGGCGAACCGCCGGTTGACGATCGCCACGGGCGAGCCCGCGACGTCGCTGTCGGCAAAATCCCGCCCGTGCAGGACCGAAATGCCCAGCGACTGGAAGTAGCCGGCGCCCACGCTGATCACACCAATGTCGGGCCCGCCCGGGGTGCTGGTGACCGGCGCGTTTGGGAGTCCGAGACGGCGCAACGGCGACATTCCTGACAGCGGCATGAGGCTTGCGAGGCTGGCGCCCGCGATCGCCGGATTCGCGCGCAGCCGTTCGCCAAGACGGTTCACGAAACTCAGCCGCTGGTCGGCCGTCCGGTACGACGCCGGCAGCGTCAGCGTAGCGGTGACGAGGTGGTCGATGTCGAAGACGCGATCGGCGGCACGTAGCGACCACATCGTATTGATCAGGATGCCGGTGCAGACGAGCACGACCAGCGACAGCGCGATCTCCGCGACGACGAGTCCGCTGGTCCAGCGGAAGGCACGCCGCGACGTGGTGTTGCGGCCGCCCTCTTTCAGCATCTCGCTGCCGTTCGTGCGCGACAGGTGCCACGCCGGCAACAATCCAAACAGGATTGGTGTCACCAGGCATAACCCGCCCAGGAAGAGCAGCACCGGTGGGTCCATCGTCAACACGGTCCACTGCGGACGAACCGTGACGTTTCGCATCGTGTAGTCGACGAAGCGGATGCCCGCGATCGAGACAAGATAGGCCACGCCGCCTGCGGTCACGGCAAGCGCGAGGCTTTCGATCATCAGCTGGCGCACGATGCGGCCGCGGGTGGCGCCGAGCGACACGCGCAGCGCGATCTCACGCGATCGGGAGGCGGCCCTGGCCAGCAGCAGGGTCGCCGTATTCGCACACGTGACCAGCAACACCAGCGCGGCGACGAGGATCAGCGCCGGGAAGATCTGCCACCAGCCACCGTTGCTGTACTCGGCCGTGGTTACCACGCGTGGTCGAATCGTCTTGTTGGCCTCGGGGTGCAAGGTGGCATCGCGGTCGCCGACCATTGCCATCTCGGTCCGGGCCATGGCGAGCGTGGCGCCTGGCACGAGACGTCCCAGGACCGACAAGTTGCGCGTACTGCGCGGCTGAGTGTCCACCCCCGGCAACAGCGTCAGCGGCTGCCAGGCTTCCGCGATGGCTGGAAAGCTCTCGCCGGGCGGCATCACGCCGATCACGGTCGCCGCGATGTCGCCGATCAACGCGCTGCGGCCAAGAATCGCCGGGTCGCCGCCATACCGGCGCTGCCACAAGGCATGGGAAATAACCACGGTGGGCGGTGCGCCGGCCCGCTCATCTTCGGCCGTGAAGACGCGGCCCAACTGGGGCGACAGGCCAAGGATCTCGAAGGACCGTTCCGACAGGTGGTAGAGCCAGATTTGGTCGGGCGTGACGCCGTCGCCACGCAGCGTGGCTGGTCGCGAGCGATAGGCAAGCAGGTCCTTGACGGACGTGAGCTCGGCCTGCCACTCGCGGAATTCCTGGACCGAGACGCCGCCGGGGCGAGACGACTCGATGTTGCGGGTGCCGAAGGCCACCAACTCATGCCCATCCTTCACCGGCAGGTCCCGCAGCAGGAACGCGTTCACCATCGTGAACACCGTGTTCGTCGCACCGATGCCGATGCCCAGGGCGAGCACCGCAGCGGCGGTGAGCAGGGGCTCCTTGCCGAGCATCCGGATGCCGTAGCGGGCGTCCTGAGTGAGCGCATCAATCATGGGCAGACCGCGCTGGTCGCGATAGCGCTCCTTCACCTGATCCACCCCGCCGAATGCCTTCCGTGCCGCGAGCCGCGCGTCGGCGGGCGACATCCCCTGCGCGACGTAGTCGTCAGCCAGCAGGTCGAGATGCGCCTGGATCTCTTCCGACAAGCGGTCTTCGCGCTGGCGGCGAAGCACGAGATCAAGCAATCGCGAGATAAACGTCGGCATGGCAAATCACCAAATCACCAAATCCCAAAATCCCTTGCCCAAATCACCAGATCGCCAAATCACGAGATCGCGAGGTCCGCTCATGACTCCTCGAGCAACCGATTGACCGTGGCGACCGTCTGCGCCCACAAGTCGGCTTCCGCAGAGAGTTGGCGCTTACCGGCTGCCGTGATGGTGTAGAACCGGGCGCGGCGGTTGTTCTCGCTCATGCCCCAGTCGCTCTTGATCCACCCCTTCTGTTCGAGCCGCAGGAGCGCGGGATAGATGGTCCCCTGGTTCAGCGCCAGCGAACCTTGCGCCACCTGCTCAATCCGCCTGGCAATGCCGTAGCCGTGCAGCGGGCTGAGCGCCGCCAGCGTCTTGAGGACCATGAGGTCGAGGGTGCCGTAGGGGACTTCGGAATTGGGTGACATGTTGATAGGCAACAGAAGGTCTCACGACTCGTGTTGATAGTCAACAGGGAGGGGCCGGCCGAATCTTGTGGTCTCGTGATTTGGTGATTTTGGGATTTGGTTTACGGACTTAGTGATTTTGGGAGTTGCGATTTTGCAGTGCCCGAACGTGGTTCGAGTGGCAGTAATTTCTACTCTTTCGCCAGCGAGACCCGATTCATGCCTAAATCGATTGGCATCCCGTGTGCTCCTGGGATGCACATGGATAAGGACGAACTCCAGGAGCGCAGCCTCAGGTTTGCCGTAGCGATCACGAGCTTCACGCAGGTGATGCGCGATGCTCCAGCTCACCGTGGCTCTGCGGATCAGTTGTCCCGATGCGCCACTTCGGTCGGCGCCAATTACCGAGCTGCCTGCCGCGCTCGGTCGCGGGCCGAGTTTGTTTCCAAGCTTGGACTCGTCGTTGAGGAGATCGATGAAGCCGTCTACTGGCTCGAGCTCATAACCCGTGGCGGGCTGACGGTGCCAGCGACTCTAGAAGGTCTGCTCGACGAGGCGCAGCAACTGCGGGCGATCTTCGCCGCATCGTACGGCACGGCGCGGAGGAACTACCTGCTGGCCCAGAAGCATCGCCGCGCTAAGTCACAAGATCGCTGAATCGGTAAATCGGCAAATCGGTAAATCGCTAAATCGCTAAATCAGTGAGCAAATTCACCAAATCACCAAATCACCAAGTCGCCAGATCAGCAACCCTGCAGCCCCCAATTCCGTCCAACCCCGCATGGACAACCTCCTGCAGGACGCAGGGCGGCAAGGGCTCGGCGTTGGGCGTGCGCGGCGGCTGGGCGCGCAAGGCGTTCGTGGTCACCGAGATCGCGCTGGCGGTGGCACTCGTGATGGGCGCCGGCTTGCTGGGTCGCAGCCTGATCGCCCTCGCCAGCGTGGACATGGGCTTCGAGCGCGACCGCCTGGTGGTGTTGCGCACCACGGTGCCGGTGGCGGGGCGCCCGGACTTCCCGCGCGCCATTGCCGCGTACCGCACGCTGCTTTCGGAACTGCGCGCCCTGCCCGGTGTGACCTCGGTGAGCGCGGTGACGTCGCTGCCCACGGTGGTCCGCTCGAACGGCGGTTACTGGATCGAAGGCGGGCCCGGTCCGGAAGTACTAGGCATGAAGTCACCACAAGCCGTGTTCAACGTGATCGCGCCGGACTACTTCCAGACCCTGAAGGTGCCGCTGGCGCGCGGCCGCGACTTCAACGACGGCGACCGGCTCGACGCGCCGTGGGTGGCGGTGGTCAACGAGCAGCTGGCGAAGGACGCGTTTCCGGGTGTCGATCCGATCGGCCGCACCATTCGCTGCGGTCTCGACAGCCTTGAGCCCATGACCATCGTCGGGATCGTCCATGACATCAGGACACGAGGTCCGGGCCGGCCCGTGCAGGCGGAGATCTTCATGCCCTACGAGCAACACCAGGGGCCCGCGACGTCACTGAACATCGTGATGCGCGCGGACGCCGCCGATCCCCTGGCGCTCGGCGCCACGGCGGCGCGTCACATCCGTGAGCGCAACCCCGATGTCCCCGTGCGGGTGGAGACGATGGCGACCACCATGGAGAGCGCCACGGCGACGCCGCGCTTCCGCACCGTGTTGCTGGTGACGTTTGCGGTGGTGGCGTTGGTGCTGGCGATTGCCGGCGTCTACGGTGTCATGGCCTACACCGTGAACCAGCGCGTGCCCGAGATCGGGCTGCGCGTGGCGCTTGGCGCCTCGCCGGGCGATGTGATGTCGCTGGTCCTCAGGGACGGCGCGCTGCTGGTGGTGCTGGGCCTGGCCGCCGGCGCCGCGCTGTCGTACGCCGGCGCGCGGTTCATCAGCGGCATGCTGTTCGGGGTGTCGGCGCGAGATCCGCTGGTGTTCGTGGGGGTGTCGTTGCTGGTCGCGTTGGCGGCGTTCGGCGCGTGTCTGATCCCCGGCCGGCGAGCATTGCGAGTTGATCCACTAATTGCACTGCGCGCGGAATAACTACCACGAAGCACACGAAGAACACCACGAAGCACGCGAAGTAATACTCTTGAAGAAGTGCCTCGTGTCCTTCGTGGTCGCCTTCGTGTCCTTCGTGGTTGGGTTTTAACAGGCGGTTTGGGTTCTTTCGACGCTCAGATCGAACATCGGTCGCAAGCGCGTTCCGACGATGTTGCCCGCGAATGCTGCGACCAGCCAGAGCCATCCGTGCAGGCTGCCTGACGCGATGCCGCTGAAGTAGGCGCCGATGTTGCACCCGTAGGCGATCCGTGCGCCGTAGCCGAGCAGGATGCCGCCGGCCACCGCCGCCACGAGCGACCGGTTCGACACCTTCCACACCGGCGCGAACTTGCCGGCCAGAATCGCGGCCGCCAGCGCGCCGAGGATGATGCCGAAGTTCATCACCGACGTCACGTCCATCAGCACGCTCGACCGCAGCGCCGTCGCCTGCGCCGGCGCCGCCCAGTAGGTCCACGTCGCGACGTCGATGCCGAGCGCGGCGAACAGCTTGGCGCCCCACAGGGCGAAGGCCGACGTGACGCCCCACGGCCGGCCGGCAATCGTGAGCGTGGCGACGTTGACCAGGGCGAGGCCGACGGCGCCGGCGACGAGCGGCCACGGACCGGTCAGCCAGCGGGGTCCGATCGCCGCGGGTGTCAGGTCCGCGACGTCGCCGTGGCGCCGCTGCTCGGCGACGCGCGTGAACCAGGTAATGCCGCCGAACAGCGCCAGGCATACCGCCAAGCCTAGCCACGGGCCCCAGAGCGTGACCACCGAGGTCGGGGCGAAGGCGGGCTGGCCGTTCCACCACGGCGTGTGCGCCGTGCCGATCACCGAACCGATCACGAAGAAGAACAGCGTGACGAGCATGCGCGTGCTGCCGCCACCGACGCTGAACAGGGTACCGGAAGCGCAGCCGCCGCCCAGTTGCATGCCGATGCCGAAGATGAACGCCCCGGCGGCCACCCCGATGCCGACTGGCGAGATCGAGCCGCGCACCGGCTGCCCCCACACCGTGCCGGCGGCAAGCAACGGAAAAAACACGGCGCAGGTGACGGCGAGCATCAGCATCTGCGCGCGCAAGCCGGCGCCGCGGCGATCGGAAATGAACACCCGCCACGACGAGGTGAAGCCGAAGGCGGCGTGGTACAACACCACGCCGGCGGCCGAACCCACAAGGAACAGCGCGGCCTGCCGCCAACTGATGGCGGCGTAAAGGTACCAAGCCGCCAGCGCGATGACTGCGGCCGTGATCGCCGCCGGCCCCGGCACGAGCGAACGCGATTCAATCGCAATCGGAGCGGCGGGGTTCATCGTTTGAGCCATGGCGTTCGGTAGTTAACACGAAGATCACAAAGAACACGAAAAACATTTGGTTATGTCTTCGTGTCCTTCGTGCGCTTCGTGTTTGTCCCTAGAAGGTTACCCCAGCGCTGACGCCGAAGGTGCGGGGACGGCCATTTTCACCAATGAAACCCGACGGCGCAAAGCCCTGGTAGGGGATGGCGATGGGCACGTACATCGTGTTGAACGCGTTGCGAAGCCACGCTTCGGCGAACAGCCACTTGCCGCGCCCGCCGACGCGCAAATTGGCCAGGGTGTAGGCCTCTTGCCGCGCGGTGTTGGCCTCGTCGTACTCGAATGCGCCGGTCAGCACGACTTCGGCGCGGCCATAAAGTGAGACCGCCGAATTCAGGGCGCGCGAGAGCTGAGTGCCGATCAACCCGGTATAAGCCGGGGTGAAGGGCAGCTTGTTGCCTCCGACGTTGACGCCGGCGGCCATGGTGCCGTCCCGGAAGTACGCGCTCGTGAAGCCAAACGCCGTGAACACGTCCACCGACGGGTGAGGACGCGCGGTCAGGTCGAGCTCGAGGCCGCGGCTGTGGGCGCGGCCGACGTTGGCAATGTAGAACTGGCCCGGCACAAACGGGTTGGGCACGTTCAGTTGCATGTCGTCCCACTTGATCTGGAAGACCGCGGCGCTGGCCGACGCCTTGCCGCCGGCGAAGGTCGACTTGACCCCGCTTTCGACGTGCCAGGCCTGTTCCTCGCCGAAGGCTTCGCTGCCGGGCAGCGCGGCCGGGTTGAAGCCGCCGGCCTTGAAGCCGCGGCTGGCCGAGGCATAGAGCGACACATCGGCGGCCGGCCGGTAAGCGAACGCGAACTGCGGCGACACATCCGAGAAGCTGTCCTCGGCGGTCACCAGGTTCGCCGGCGCGATCGCCGGCGTGAAGAAGGTGTTGAGGACGGCTTCGCTCTGCTCGTGGTCGAAGCGCAGGCCGACGATCACGTCGGCCTGCTCCTTGAGGGTGACCGTGGCGTGGCCGAACAGGCCAATGCCTGAGCTGTCGATGGCCGACTCGGGCGAGGTCATTGCCACCGCGAACGGAATCATCGGCGACAGCACGAACGGCGAGAGCGAGTTGACCGCCAGTTGTTCGTAGTTCTGGCTGAAATACTCGAGGCCGCCCTGCCACTTCAGCGTCACCGTCTCCGACAGCCGCAGCGGGGCGTTCTCCGGCGAGGCGATGCGCACCTCCTGTGTGAACTGGAAGTCCTGCTCGGCGTTGCTGCGGGTGGCGAGCGGCAGCGGCGTGTAGTCGAGGTCGGTCTCGTCTTCGGTATTCCACTTCACGAAACCGGTCGTCGCCTCGATCGACAGGTTGAGCCCGGTGCCGCGCAGGCGCACCGTCGTGGCGTTGATGTCGCGATTGGTGAAGCCCTCGAAGTCGCGCCTGACCTCGAACGGGTTGGCGCGAATGGCGTTCAGGTCGCCGAGGGCATAGTCGCCGTCGCGGTTGCGTTCGTGCGAGTAGATGACGCGGGCCTGCCAGTTGGCGTTCGGCGTCAGCATCAGTTGCGCCTTGGCGAACGTGCCATCGCGATAGTCGAGGTCGTTGCCGGTCAACTGATTCACCGTGTAGCCGTCGCGCTGTTGCTTGCCCACGCCGAAGCTCATGGCCGCCTTGTCGCCGAGCGGGCCCGACACGCTGCCGCGCACTTCCCTGGCGCCGTAGTCGCCAAACGGCGCCACCACCGACCCGGTCCACGCCGCCGTGGACGGCCGCGCGCTCGTCACGTTGACAATGCCGCCAAGCGTGTTGCGGCCGAACAACGGGCTCTGCGGTCCGCGCACGAATTCAATCTGATCGACGTCCAGCAACTCGATGTTCGACGAGTTGCTGTTCAACTGCGGCACGCCGTCGAAGTAGGTGGTGATCGCAGGATTGCCGGGGCTCGAACCAATGCCGCGGAACCGCGCGTTGCTCACCTTGCGGGCGGTGAACTCGGTAAAGACCGTGTTCGGCGCAAAGATCGCCGCGTCGGTGACGACCCGCAGGCCGGCGTTGGCAATGGTTGCGGCGGTCACCGCAGTGATGCTCGCCGGGACCGCCTTCACGTCTTCGGCCTCTTTCTGGGCGGTGACGATCACGGTCGGCAGGGTGGTGCTGGGCACCTGGGGTGCCTGCGCGAACGACAGGGTAGGTGCGGTTAAGCCAATCAAGACAGCAAAACGAAGTCTGAGCATCTCATTATTATGCACGGGCCTCGCGACGGGCGTTTCGGCCAGGGCTTCCTTTCGTCACTGAATACCGCGAAACCAGCCCCAATGTTTCGTCGCGATCGGTCCCGCTCAGGCCAGACCAGTGCACCGAGCTCGGCTCGCAGACTCTAACTGATTGACTGCTAAGGAGATCATCTCTGTCACCGGTTCGTTGTAGGCTAGCTGGAATGTTGTGGTGGATCATGGCGGCCGGCGCGTTGGGCACCGGCGCGCGTTACCTGGTCGGCGTGTGGATCCTCGAACGGTTCGGCGCCGGATTTCCGTACGCGACGATGGCGGTCAACCTCATCGGGTGTTTCCTGCTGGGCATCGTCACCCATCTCTCGGCCGTGCCAGTCGGCAATCCCGAACTGCGCGCGGCCGTGGCCATTGGGCTGCTCGGCGGCTTCACCACATACTCCAGCTTCAACCAGGAAACGCTGGCGATGCTGTCGCACGGCGCCGCGGGTGCCGCCGCGCTGAACGTGGCCGTGACGCTCGCCGGAGGACTGGTGGCCGGGTGGCTCGGTCTCGTCTTCGCGCGCCAACTTGTGGCATAGTCCCGCGCATGCGCATCCTGTTCGTCGTGCTCGCGGTGGCCGGGCTGGCGGCCGTGCCGGCGCCCCCAGTTCCCGTGCTCGCGCAAGCGGCCCCGGCCGCGTCCGATTCCTGGCGTCAATGGGGCGGGCCGACGCGCGACTTCATGGTGTCGTCCACCGGCCTGGCCGAGAAGTGGCCTGAGACGGGCCCGCCCGTGATCTGGAGCCGGCCGCTCGGCCCTGGGCACTCCGCGATTCTCGCGGACGAGGGTCGGCTGTACACGATGTACCGCGCCGGCAATGGACGCGCGAAGCAGGGACCCTGGGACGCCGAAGAGACCGTGGTCGCCATGGATGCCGCGTCGGGCAAGACGCTGTGGGAGCACAAGTACCCATCGCGCCGTGAAGACTTCAGCTTTGGCGCCGGGCCGCACTCGACGCCGCTGATCGTCGGCGACCGGTTGTTCACGATCGGCACCAACAAGCAGTTGTTCGCGTTCGACAAGACGAGCGGCAAGATTCTCTGGTCGCACGACCTGGTCAAGGAGTTCAACTCGCCCGAGTTGCTGATTCGTCCGGTGGTCAAGACCGGCTACGGCTGCAGCCCGATCGCGTATCGCGACACCATCATCTGCAGCGTCGGCGGTCCCGGACAATCGGTCATGGCCTTCCGTCAGCGCGATGGCGCGGTGGTGTGGAAGAGCGGCGACTTCCTGACGTCGGAGGTGCCGCCGATCCTGATCGACATGGGCGGCCGCCAGCAGCTGGTGATCGTCGGCGGCGGCACCGTCAACGGCCTCGACCCGGCCACTGGCCGGATCCTGTGGTCGCATCCCCATGATCCCGGCAACGACCTCAACTGCGGCATGCCGCTGTTCGGGCCCGACAACATCCTGTTTGTCTCGTCGGCCTACCGGGCGGGCAGCCGGGCCATCCAGCTGAAGCAGCAAGGCGCGGCGACCCACGCCGATGAACTCTGGTTCACCAATCGCGTGCGCTTCATGTTCCTGAACTCCATCCGGGTGGGCGATCACGTCTATGGCACGACCGGCGACTTTGGCCCGGCGTTCCTGACCGCCCTCAACATCAAGACCGGGCAGTCCGCCTGGCAGCACCGCGGCTTCGGCCGCGCGAGCCTGGTTTACGCCGACGGCAAGGCGATCATCATGGACGAAGATGGCGACCTCGCGCTGGCCAGGCTGGCGCCTGAGGGCGTGACCATTCTCGCGGAGGCCAAGAAGGTGTTCGACACCACCTCGTGGACCGTGCCCACCCTGGTCGGCAGGACCCTGTACGCCCGCGACCGCGAGAAGATCGTCGCGCTCAACCTGGGGGCGCAGTAATGGTGTTCGGGGATCGGGGATCAGGGATCGGGGATCGGGGATCAGGGATCAGGGATCAGGGATCGGGGATCAGGGGGCTGGGCTGCCTCGTACTAGCATTGCTCGCCTCGGCGACGCTGACCGCGCAGGCGCCGGACTTATCGGGAACGTGGGTGTTGGACAAGGCGAAGAGCCAGGTGGTGGCCACCGCCGGCTTCACCGGGTTGATCTCGGCGGGCGCGCCGGCAACGCTGCACATCACCCAGCCCGCCAACGGGAGCGTCGTCGTCGAAAGCCAGGTCAACGAGCAGCACGTCCGGATCTACAAGCCGGGCGGACAAACTTCGACGCCCGCTGGTCAGGGTGGCGCGGTGACCATGACTACAAGGTGGGATGGCCGCACGCTCGTGAGCGAAGGCGCCATGAAGGCACCCAACGGCGACACGACCACGGTCAAGGAAGTCATGTCGCTCAGCGCGGATGGCAAGGTGCTGATGGTGCAGATCACCACCACGGCCGCCGCGACGGCGACGAGTGCGCTGATCTACACGAAGGTCACCGGCGTCGGACCGTGCGAGACCTGGCCCACGCCGTGCAAACGAGCGCCCTGATCCGGACATGATCAAGCGGCGCCATTGAACCGCAGGCGGCCGTTCTACTTGCCGAACACCTCCACGGTGCGGTCGGCGCGCGTGGTCAGGCCGTGCATGTTCTCGGCCCGAATGGCGATCACATTGATCCGGTTGTTGGCCAGCGTCAGCGGCAGGCGAATCGTCACGCGCTGTCCATCGCCGCCGACCTCGCCCGCCACGGCGGCCCTGGCGATGCGGCCGTCGCGATAGCGGACCGGCCGCTCGTTCTGCAGCACGACTTCCTCGATGTCGCGGCCGTTCAACTCGATCACCGCCTTGCGGAGGCCTTCGGCATCTGACACCTCGGCCTCCAGCCAATAGACGCGATCGACAGTGCGACCGCCCTCCTTCGACGTAATCACCACCACCGGCGCCCTGAATTGGGGCGGCGCGATGGTGGTGGCCTCCTGCGATCGCGCGCGTGTCGAGCGCGCCGCCTCGGGAGCGGTCTTGGCCGGATCAATGGCCAGATAGAACTGCCCTCGGTAGACGGTTCCGCCGGTGTCTCTCGCCTCAAACGTCAAGAGCGATTCGCCCTCAGGTCTAATCGCGTAGTCAGGACTGAGTGAGACGCCCAGCTTGATGATCACCCGGACCCCGGCCGGCACCGGGTTGATCGCCACGAAGGGCGTCATTGGCATGTTGTTCAGCGTCACCCGCACCGTTGACGTCTGCACCGGTGCCAGGGTGTCGGCCAGCATGATCTCGAGTGAGTCGTATCCCGAGGCCGGCAGCACGATGCTGCCGAAGTTGGCAAAGGCTGCCGCCGGAAAGGCAGGCACGCGCAGCGTAACCTTCGGCTCCGCTGTCGCGGTCGCGGTCGTGGCCGCAAACAGCAGGATGGCCAGCGGCAGCGTCACCCAGCGGACTCGCCAGGAGACACTCATTGTCCGTCTCCGCCAGGCTTGAACGGGGGCTTCTTTACATCCGGCTTCTTGGTCTCGGGTTTGGCAGTCGGCTTCGGCGTGGGCCCCTTCAGGAGCCCCTTCGCTAGCCCCGCATCATCCTCGGTTTTCATTGGCGGCGTCGGAGCGGCACTCGTGGGATAAAGGGCCCGCACGATGGTCGGGTCCACCGCCGGGGCCGTCCAGTTGCCGTCGCCGAAGGTGAGCAGGTAATCGTAAGTCGTCAACAGGTCATTCGGATGCACGTGATACCGATCGACGTAGCCGACGACGTATTTCTTGAGGCTCTCGATGGCGGCGGCCGTTGCTCCCAGGCGCGCGTGCATCAGGCCCAGGTCGAAGTGAAGGTACGGGTACAGGTTGCGCTGGTCGAGTTGGACGGCACGCTGGAAGAAGTCGAGGGCCCTGGCCCGATCCTCGTCCGTTCGGCCGACCCGCTTGTAGGCTCGCCCGAGCGCCCACTGTGTCCGCGGGTCCGACGCCCGGAAGTCGGCGATGCGTTCGAGGTGCTCCTTCGCGACGCCATATTGATCATAGGAGTCCATCAGCTTGATGGCTACTTCGCGGATCATTCGCGAGGCGAACAGGTGCATCTGGCCGGTGCCGGTGGTCAGGTTGCCGGCGGTCCGCAGTTCGTTGTACCGCGCGCCGAGGTTGCCGGAGAGCAACTGATCGATATAGGCAATGCGGTCCTTGTTGCGCGAGTGCTTGCCGTAGAGCGCATTGGCGAAGCGGCCCTGATCGCCGTAGGTGTTGGTCAGCTTGGTGAAGAGCGCGATTCCTTCCCGCGCGTCGTAGCGGCGGTCCAGAGCCAGCGTCGCGCCGAGCGCGTCGGCTTCATCTTCCTGGCGCTTGTTGTAGTTGTTCATCCGCAGCTTGGCCACCACCAGCCCGGACACGGCGCCGATGACGGCTCCGTCCGCCGCGCCCCTCTTGCCGCCAAACAGGCCGCCCAGTACCGCGCCTGCTGCTGCGCCGAGCACCGACGTCACCAACTGCTCCCTCTTTTGCGCGCGCACGCTCTCGACGTAGTGCCGCTCGATCACGTGCGCGATCTCGTGCCCGAGGATCACGGCCAGCTGCGCCTCGTTCTCAACGAACATCAACAGGCCGCTGTTGACGTAGATTCGCCCGTCGGGCAGCGCGAAGGCGTTGGGCTCAGGATTGTCGAGCACACGGAATGAAAACAGCGTCCCCGCCGGCGTCTCCTTGGGAACCAGGCTCTGGCCCATCTCATTGACGTAGTCCTGGAGGAACGGGTCGTCGTAACGGTCTTGCAGGAGGCTGGCGCCGAGCTCTTCAAGCTCGTCGGCCACCTCCCGCATCGTCTCCGCGTAATCCTTGCTTTGCTCCGCGGCCTGCTTGGCGGCGCGGTCGGCATTGCGCTTGCGCTCGCGTTCCGCCCGATCGTCCTGGGCCTGCGTCGCGCCCGAGGACGATAACGCCGCTACTTCGGTGGGGACGAGCAGGGCCACGACGATCAATCCGCAAAGAAATTTCCTGGGACGCATTCTGATCCTCCTCATTCCGGGGTCGCCGCAAGCTGCAGGGGCTCTGCGAGCCTGAAGATCAACGGGTTGGTCAAGATAATGTCGCCCGGGCGCGGTGCCAAGGGCTGGGCCGCGATGGATGCGCCAATGGCGCCGCCGGTCGCGGCGCCGCGGCTGCCGCCGGTCACGCCGCCGATGAGGGCGCCGGTGGCAGCGCCGAGAATCAGGGTTGTCAAGGAGGGGTCATGGTTGCTGTCGGTTGGACTGACAACCTCGTACCGCGCGGTGCGAATCTTCATCGGCGCGCCGGCCAGCAGCAACTCGGAAAGCGACAGCCGGATCGACGGCGGACGACCGGTGCCGCCGGTGCGCACCTCGTCAACGATTCCTCGCAGCCCGGTGCCCGCCGGGGCGATCACCTCATTGTTGAAGAGGAGGGGCTCCGCCAGCCGTCCCTCGAACTCGTGGCCGGGTTGGCTGCGATCGGTCCGCAACTCGGTCAGCAGGCTGACGTGCACGCGCGTGCCGATCGGGACGGCGCGCCGCACCGGTTCATCCGCCTCTTCCTCGACTACTATTGGCGCCGGCGAGCTTGCGGCCGAGTCCCTTCCGGGCGGAAACCGACCTGCGCCGCCCCGCGTCGGGCGGCCCCGACCAGCCGCGAGCGCGTCACTGCCGGACGACGTCTTGATGGGCTCGTTTCCGGAGGTCGTGCGTGGCTCAGGTTGGTTCGCTGCCGTGTCCGACGCGTCCGGTGGGCGATTCGTGTCGGAGGCCGACTCTGGATTAGTCGCGAACGCCGGCGGAGAGGCGGTGTTCCTCGGACATGCGAGAAGCAGCGCGACGAGCGTGGCCGTGCCCGCGAGCGCGGCGATCACATGCTTGCGCGGCCGTGTCCCCGGCTCGGCGACCGGCGGATCCAGACGTAGCGTCAAGTCCGGTGCTCCCTCAACCGGCGACGCTCCAAGCTCCTCGAGCACGCGCGCCAGGTCGTCGGCAAAGTCCACCGCCCGCTGATACCGCTCCTCGGGATTGCGCGCGAGCCCGCGTTGCAGGCAGCGATCCAATCGTGGTGGGCACTCCGTCCAGACCGCGGCCAGCGACGGCGCCTCGCTGTTGGTCACCCTGGCGACGAGTGAGGCGAGGTCGCCGGCCTCGTGAGGCCGCGATCCGCAGGACCACTCGTAAAGGCTGGCCGCAACGCCGTAGATATCGGTGCGCGCGTCGATCGGCCCACCAGAGAAGGCTTCGGGCGCGAGGTACGCCGGCGTGCCCACGATCTTTGACGTGGAGGTGAGTGTGGAGTCGTAGAGCCGTGCAATGCCGAAGTCGGCCAGCTTTGCCGAGCCACCGGCCGTGATGAGAATGTTTCCGGGCTTGACGTCGCGATGGACGACGCCCGCAGAGTGGGCGCAAGCCAGGGCGTCACAGACCTGGATGATCATCCGCAGCTTCTGCGCCGTGGTCGACGCCGCGCGGGTCTTGATTAGGCCCGCGAGGCTGCTGCCCTCGACCAACTCCATGACGATGAACGGATCATCACCGGCCATGCTGACATCGAACACGCCGACGATATGAGGGTGAGGCAGCTTGGCCAGGACCTGCGCCTCTCGACGGAACCGCTCGAGGAGGTCCTCACTCAGTGCCCGGGCTTGAATAACCTTGATGGCGACGGCGCGGGCCAAAGCCGGATCCCACGCGCGATAGACGGTGCCCATGGCACCTTCGCCCAGCACCTCGCGCAGTTCGTAACGGCCGCAGCGCTCGAAATTTATGGACATGACAGCCCGTCCGGGCACGGCCGGCTGACGAGGTTTTGTGTCGCGCAGAGCCTAACACTGAGGGGAGTAGCTGATCAATGAAGCTTGTAGATGGAGTGCTATGATGTGCACGCAAAGGCTCAGCTTTATGAATATTCCGCCCGATTCCCTGGCCTTGACGGCCGGTCGCCGAGCGGCGACGCGGGAGTAGTTGCCGACGGTAACCCTAGTCGTGCGGCTTCTCGACCGCTACCAGTTCTGGTTCGCGCGCCACCGGCGGTAGGTCCTCGGCCTGGTCGAGGGTCGGCCGCCGTTCGGGTCCGAAGGGCGGCAACGAGACGGGCTTTCCAACCCGCGCCGACTCGCACAGCGCATCCACCACCCGCACGTCCCAGCAGCCTTCTTCGGCCGAGGGCTCCGGGTTCTTGCCGTTCAGCACACAGTCAGAAAAGTAGACCAGCTCCGCCGCGAACTGATCGCGCCGCCGGCCTTTCTTTCGCGTCACCTGGTCGCCCACCGTGAGCGTGTAGCCGAGCGCTTCAGTGTGTTGGTACGCGGGCTCCGCGTGGATGTTGCCTTCGGTGCCGACCACTCGCAAGTCCGACACGCCGTTAGCCGCGAAGCTCGTCGTGAACGTCGCGAGCCGGTCGCCGTCAAAACGCATGACACCTGAGGTCATCTCGTCAATCTCAGGCATGTCCGCGCGGGCGCCGTCGACAGAGTAGGCAAACACTTCAGTTGGCTCGGCGCGGAACAGCAGCCGGGCCGCATTGATGCAGTACACCCCGAGGTCAAAGAGCGTCCCGCCGCCCAGTTCCCGCTTGGTGCGGATGCCGCCCGGCTTGGCATGCATCGAGAAGGATGAGTTGAAGAAGCGAGGTTCCCCGATCTTCCCGCTGCGGACCATCTCCACGATCTCGAGAAACAGCGGCTCGAAGTGCAGCCGGTAGGCGGTCATGAGCCGCACGTCGGCGGCGGCCGCCGCCTCGATCATCCGCGAGCATTCCGCCTCGGTGACGGCCAGCGGTTTCTCGCACAGCACGTGGACGCCGGCCTTGGCGGCGCGCACGGCGAAGTCGGCATGCTCCGAGTTAGGGGTGCAGATGTACACCGCATCCACCTCTTTCAGGCATCGCTCGTAGTTGTCGTAGCTCGCGCGCACCGGTACGCGGTAGCGATCTCCCAGGGTGTTGAGCTTCTCTACGCTGCCGCTGACGAGGGCGTGAAGGCTGGAGTTACGCTTGGCGTGCGCGAATGCTGGCAATACAGCAGCTTGCGCGATGTGCCCGAGCCCGACGACGGCATAGCGAACTTTCGACTGAGCCATTTGAAGCGTTTCTCCCAACAGGAGACGCTGCAAGCCACGTACCAAGCGCGCGGTTGCTGATGAGCTGTCGCGGTTCAGGCAAATATCGGCATGGTCTTGCCAGGCTGGCCGCTTGCGATCAGCGCCTGCCAGTCGAGCATCACCTGCACCGCCCGTTCGTCCAACTCGACGGTGTAGCGATTGACGTAGAGCTCGATATGCCGCTGCACCACGTCGGGCGCCATTTCCTGCGCGTGCGCGGCCACGTAGGCGCGGCTCGCGTGTGGATGCGCGAAGGCGTACTCGACGCTCGCCCGAAGCGCGGCATCGATGGCGGTGCCGATGGGCGCCACCAGGTCTCGACGAATGGCGATCGCGGCCAGCGGCAGCGGCGACTGCATGCGCTCTTCCCACACTGCCCCAAGATCGGCCAGCAGCGTCAGGCCCTTCGCCTCGTACGTGAACCGGCCTTCGTGGATCAGCACGCCGCAGTCGACCTCGCCGCGCAGGATCGCACCTTCAATCTGGTCGAACCGCATCGCGACGGTGTCAAACTGGCCGAGCAATCGCAGCAGCAGCGCGGCCGTCGTCCGCTGGCCGGGGATCGCCACCCGTCCGCCCACCGCCCGCGGCGACCGGCCCACGACGATCGGCCCCACGCCGTAGCCGGCCGCGCCGCCGGCCCGCAGCAGCGCATAGCGATCGCGAATGCGGGAGTAGGCCGCGATCGAGACTTTAGTCACCTCGGCGCCGCCCAGTTCGGCGCGCGCATTGAGCGCCTCGACGTCGTCGAGGTACGGCGTCACCGCCGGTCCCGGCACCAGCCCGTGGACCACGGCGTGGAACGCGAACGTGTCGTTCGGGCACGACGAGAACCCGAAATCAAGGTGGTGCCCGGCCTTGGCCGGAGCTGCTAGCGCCGGGCGATCCACGTGAGCAGTGCCTCCTGGGCCGCCGTGGCGGCCTCCTTGATCCGCCACGCGCCGGTGTCGCGATCGGTGACCATGTTGCTGATGCCGCGCAGTTCGCCGACCGGGATGCCGTGCATGGCGGCAACGTGCGCGACGGCCGCGCCCTCCATGTTCTCGACCGCGCCACCGGTGCGCGCCTCGATCTCGCGCGCCGCCGCAGCGGTGCCGGTGCACGACGACATCGTGACGAATCGCACCCGGGCGGACGCCGGAAACACCTGCATGGGCAGGTCGTTGTAGATCGGCGGCGGGCCGGCGACGATGGGGAAGCCGAGGGCGTGCATGTCGAGAAACCCGGCCGGGCTGGTGGCGCCGAGGTCGCCGTAGCATTCGGTGTCGGCGCACACGACCTCACCGATGGCGAGCCCCGAGCCCGGATAGGCGCCACCGATGCCGCACACGATGATGGCGGATGGTCGCGAGCGCGAGATTGCCAGGGTCACGGCATGGGCGGCGTTCACCGGCCCCACGCCCATCGTCACGATCTCAATGGCCCGGTTGGTGTCGAGGCGCTCGCGCAGCAAAGCGCCTTCGAGTTCCGTCGCAATACAGATCAGCATTTACGGCCGGCGGTCTGACTTGCCCGTCCGCCGGTCTTGCAGGCCGGTGGTTGGATCGATCGCTGAAATCGGCAGGCGGATCGTGAACGTCGCGCCGCGTCCCGGGCCCTCGCTGGTGGCCTGCACCGTTCCCTGGTGAAGCTCGACGAGCTGCCGGACGATCGACAGCCCTAGGCCAAGACCAGTCTGGCGTCCGGTGGTGGCGCCGGCGCCCTGGCGGAAGCGGTCGAAAATGTGTGGCAGGAAGCCGGGGTCGATGCCCTCCCCGGTATCGACGACCTTGATCTGCATGAAGTCTCCCGACCGCTCCAGGAAGACGTCGACGCGCCCACCCTCAGGCGTGAACTTGATTGCGTTTGCCAGCAGGTTCCAGATCACTTGCTGGAGCCTGACGGCGTCGCCGCGGACCGTTTCGACCGCGGCCGGGTCTGCGGTGAGCGAGAGTTGCACGTGCCGGTGCTGCGCTGCCGGTTGCAACGTCTCGAGCGCCGTCTGCGCAACGGCGGCCAGGTCAACGGGCTGCGTCGACATCTGCAGGGTGCCCGCGGCGATGCGCGACACATCCAGCAGGTCGTCGATGATGTGAGCCAAAGCCCAGGCGTTGCGCTCGATGGCCGCGACGCCTTGCCCCACCAGCTCTGGCGACGACGACTTCGCCAGGATCCGCGCCCAGCCGACAATGGCGTTCAGGGGCGTGCGCAGCTCGTGCGAGACGGTGGCCAGAAACTCATCCTTGAGGTGGTTGGCCTCCTCAGCGACCTCGGTCATCGTCTGGGCGCGCAGCGAGCCGACGATCAGGCGCTCGTTGGCTTCGCGCATCTGGACCATGAGCTGCTCCAGCTCGGCCCGCGCTTCAGCGGCCTCTTCCCGCGCCCGCACCGCCTCCTCGCGCACGGTAGATGTGTCCTCGCGCAATCCGGCGGCCTCGTCGCGCACGCCGGCCACATCGTCGCGCAGCGAGGCGGTGTCGTCGCGCTGATCGGCCACATCGTCGCGCAACGAGGCGGTGTCGTCGCGCTGATCGGCAACTTTGTCCCGCGCCGTCGCCGCACCTTCGCGCACGGTGGCGGTCTGCTCGCGCGCGGTGACCGCGTCTTCGCGGGTGGCGTGGGTCGGCTTGTTGGCCTCGGACATAGTCACCGCCGCGCCGGCCGCGAGCGTGGTTTCTTGGCTCGAGCGGTTTTGGTAACGATCGAGGCCAACTCCGGGTTGCCCGTGAGCAAGCCCTCGTAACCACCGAGCTTGTCGCCCATCACAATGCCGTGTTCGGTAATCTCGAACGCCCGCATGTCTTTGCTGTGGGCGCTGCCACGCACCTTCACGACGGCCATCATCCGCTGCAGTTGTCCCTGGAACGCGATATAGCGCTGCATGATGATGGCGTCGGTGAGAAAGGCCGTGCCGTGCGGGCTGAAGCGCAGGTCGGTGTAGCTGTCCTCGACTTCCGCCGTCATCATCATGGTGACGCCCATGCCGGTGAGCACGGTGACCATGCGATAGAGCGATTCCCGAAAATCCTCGCGAAAGGTCGGCGCCAGCGCCAGCTCGAAGCCCGAGAGCGAATCGATCACGACCCGGCGCGCCTTGAGACGATGAATGGCGTCGATAATCTCGCTCAGCATTTCGTCGATCGACAGATCCAGCGGGCGCGTCTGCAGGATGCCGACCTTGCCGTCGCGGACGAACTTGTCAAATCGCCGTCCCATGGGACTGTCTTGCGAGTACTCGTTGGGGCGCTTCTCGAACACCGCGATGATGCCCGGTTCGCCCTGAAGCGCGCCGTCGGCGATGAACTCGGCGGCCAGCACGCTCTTGCCGCAGCCCGACGGCCCGGCCAGCAGCATCGAGTAGCCGGCGGGAATGCCGCCGCCCAGCATCTCGTCCAACCCTTTGACGCCGATCGAGAGTCGCTTTCGCGGTCTTCCCTTCGCGCCGCCGCCCGTTCCCTGCGATTTTTCCTCTGGCCCGACGATCACTCTGGGAAACACCTGGACCCCGTCGCCCGTCATGCGAAAGGTGTGCAGTCCTGGAATGGGCGCCTGCCCACGCATCTTCATGACCTGGATCTTGCGGACCATTGAATTGCGATCCAGGCTTTGCACCAGCCAGAGCAGACCGTCGGCCACCGTGAACACCGGATTATGTTCCGCCTCTCCCGGCTGGTATTCGCCAACCAGAAACGTCGTGGCTTGCCAGCTCGTGAGCCGGACGGCCAGCTGCTGGACGAAGTGCTGGAGATCGAGCGCGCTGCTCTGTCTCCTTTCAGCGGCCTGGGCCACGGTGCGGAACGAATCGACAATCACCACGCCCGGGCTCGAGGCTTCGACCTCCTGGACGATGCGCGCCAGGAGCTTCTCCAGCGTGCCGTTGACCACGTCCTCGCTCAGATTGATGTAGCGAATCGCGCCACCAACGCGAGCGGAATCGAAGAAACCGTACTGCTGTTGATAGCGCAGCATCTTGAGCGGAGGTTCGCCGACGACGGTGAAGTACAGGGCGGGCCGCTCGGGAGTGGCGAGGGCGAACATGATCTGCTGTGCGAGCGTGGTCTTGCCCGCGCCGGGCGCGCCGGCAATGACATTGAAGGAGAACTCCGGCAGGCCTCCGCCCAGGATTTGGTCGAGTCCAGGAACGCCCGTGGGAAGTTGGCGAATGGCAACCCGGTCCGTCATGTCTTAGATCTCCGCGTCGGAAAAGGCATCGGGCCACGCTTTGCGTAACAAGCCCGATGTCAGGGGTTCGCCGATAAACGAGACCAGTAAACCGAGGAAAGCAGCGAACACCGCCGCCGCGGCGTTAAGGGCGACGGTGGGCTCCTGTTGCTTCAGGCAGGAAATGAGGTTTGCGAATGACCCTTCGGCGTCGGCGGGCTCGCTGCCGCGGCGCAACCACGGGTAGTCGCGTGCCACAAGATGCAGCGCACGACCCGTGATCGCGGCCACGCCGACCTGCCCAATCAGCGGGACTGACACGCGCGTCAGGTCATCGTAGGCGTGCTCGGCCGCCACCGCCACGGCGTTCGCGTCCGAGACGGCACCCTGGGGCGTCGCAAGGACCCTAAGCGCGAGCAGCTTCAGCTCAGCAGTACCGAGCACCTTCATGGCAGGAAGTACTATGCCTGAGCGCCCAGCCGTTCGGCGAGATATCTTCGGCCGCGTCGCCGCTACTTCACGCCGAACGCCAGGAGCACATTGCCGGCCATCTGGCCGAACGAGCCGTAGCCGGAGTTGGTGAAGACCATGCCGTTGGCGATGGTGGCGCCCGGGCCGTTGATGGAACCGCCGCGCGCCTTCACGCCGTTGACGGTCTCGAAGTCGCGCGCGGTCGCAAACTCCCACAGCACCTTGCCGTCGGTGGCGCTGTAGGCGCGCATCATGCCGTCGGTCGCGCCGGAGAACACGACTCCGGGAATCATGCTGGCTGCGGCCGACTGCGCCGGGATGCACTTCATCGATTGATCAGGACAGGTGGCGATCGGCGGCGCCCACCACTCGCGTTCGCCGGTCGCCAGCCGAATCGCGGCCAGCCCGCCGGCGGCTTTCATGCCGAGCAAGCCGTCGGCGTTGGGATAGTAGACCAGCCGATCATCGGCGGCGCCGCCCCACTCGATGCCGCCGAGCGGCGAGCCCTGGCCGACGCGGTGCTGCCACACCACCGTGCCATCGTCTGGATTGATGCCCCAGGCAATGCCCGATTTCTGTCCGACCGCGAGAATGCGCCGGCCGCCGGGGAGCGAGCGAAGAATCGGCGACGTGCCGACGGCGAAGTCAGGTCCGGTTTCCTGCGGGCAGGTTTCCGACTTGGCGTTGGGGCCGCAGCCAATGACGTAGGCATCGTTTGCCGTCAGTTGGCGTGTCCACAGCCGCTTGCCGGTGGCGAGGTCCACCGCCATCACCGCGTCGGTGGTGTTGACGGCGGGATAAGTGTAGCCGTTGCTGGTGGACAGGTAGATGCGGCCTCGTTCCGGATCGATGGTCGGCGCCGACCACACGGCGGCGCCGGCGGGTCCCCACAACTGCGTGCCGGTGGAGGTCTTGCGCATGGGCACGGCGGCTTCGGAAATCGTGAACGACTGCCAGCGCTGCTCGCCGGTGCTGGCGTCGTATGCGATCACGCTGCCGCGGAACGAGCAGCAGGGATACGCCGGGTTGCCGCCCAGGGCTTCCTCGATCGACGACACCGGGACGTAGAGGCGGCCATCGTGGTACGTCGGAGCCCCGGTGATGCGCGCCACCGGATGCGGGTCGGCGTGCTTGGTCCAGATCAGCGCGGCGCTCTCGGCATCGATCGCGTACACGTTGGCCCTGACGTCACCGAAGAACACCGCGAACCGCGAGGCGCCGGCCTTGATCGGGGCCACGGTGATCGCCGTGCGGACACCGGCCTTGGCCTGGTACGACCAGTAGACGCAACCGCTGGCCGCGTCGAGCGAGTAGACAAAGCCATTGTCGGAGCCGACGTAGATGCGGCCGCCCATGACCGTGGGCTGCCCAAACGCCTGGCGCCCTTCAGGAAAACCAAACGCCCACTTGAGCGCCAGCTTCGGCACGGTGGCGGCCGTCAATCCGGCCGCGGCCGCGGTCTGGAAGCGCGAGTTCGCCGTGTCGACGCCCCAGCCGTTCCAGCCCGGGCCTGCCATGGGATTGCCGAGAGGCCTCGGCGCGCATTGATTCTTCATCGTCGAGGCATCGCCGGCCTTCGCGGTGCCGAACGACCGTCCCGAGACGTACTCGGCGATCGCGCGCAACTGACCTTCGCTGAGGCCCGACGCCATGGGCGCCATGCTGCCGGTGGTCATGGCCGCCAGGATCGTCTCGGGCGGCTGTCCCAGCAACTGCGCCTGGGTCGGCGCGCGGCTTCCGGGTGCGGGATCGACGTGGCAACTGGCGCATTTCTCGTTGAAGGGCAGCAGGCCACCGACGCCGAAGCCCTGGGCACCTGCATCCGAGGCGGCCGCAACGAGGATGAGAGCGGCGATGAGGGGCATACGCATGCGCGCATCCTACATCAGGGATCAGGGATCAGGGATCAGGGATCAGGGATCAGGGATCAGGGGATCGGGGATCAGGGGTCAGGCATCGGAGCCGGGTTCGGGGGCTTGACAGCCGGCGGCGGGACCTGCTATTTTTCTCGCGGAGTTGTTATAAAAATAACATGACTGCCCACCGCCACGCCGTCCTGACCAAGCGCGAACGCCAGATCATGGACCTCCTCTACCGGCTCGGCCGCGCCACTGCGACCGAGATCCGCGAAAGCCTCAGCGGCAGCCCCAGCGATTCCACCGTCCGCACGCAGCTGCGCGTGCTCGAGGAGAAGGGCCACGTCCGTCACGAGGAACTCGGCCTGCGGTTTGTCTACATGCCGACGGTGCCGCGCCACACCGCCCGCAGGTCGGCGCTCAATCACCTCGTTGACACTTTCTTCGACGGCTCCCACGCCAAGGTCGTGACCACGCTGCTCGGCAGCGACGGGTCGCGGCTCTCGGACGAGGATCTCGATCGCATCGCCGAGTTGATCGCGGCGGCCAGAAAGGCGGGACGATGATCGCCCTCGACCTCGGCGTACGCGCGTCGGTCGTGGTGCTGGTGGCATTGGCCGTGTCTCTGCTGCTGCGCCGCCGTTCGGCGGCCCTGCGTCACTCGGTGCTGGCCGCGGGGATCCTGTCGGCCCTCGCGGTGGCGCCTCTGGGTATCGCACTGCCGGCCTGGAATCTGCCTCTCCAATCCGATCCCCCGGCGCCGCTGACCGTCGCCATCAGCGGCGATGCCTCACCACGCCCGGCAGGGTCGCCGGCTGCGCCGCCCTCAACTTTTCCGGCAGCGCCGTCACGCGTCTCGATCTCAACCATGGTCGAGACGGTGTGGGCCGCAGGCTTCCTGATCAGCATGGCTGCCATGGTCATCAGCCTGCGGCGGCTGTCACGACTGACCGCCGCCGCGCGGCCGCTGGCCGACCCGCGCTGGCTTGCCATGGCGCACATGCTGGCGCGGAGCCTGGACGTCCGGGACGATGTGAAGCTGAGGCAGACGGATGTGCCGACCACCCTCGGGACCTGGGGATGGCGCCGGCCGGCAGTGCTGGTGCCGGCGGGCTGCGAAACCTGGAGCGACGAACGCATTCGCATCGTTCTCGGCCACGAGCTCGCGCACATTGGCCGCGCCGACTGGGCCATCCAGATGGCCGCCGACGTCGTGCGCGCGGTGTTCTGGTACAACCCGCTGTTCTGGCTGGCGTGCGCGCGGCTGCGCCGCGAGAGCGAAGCCGCCTGCGACAACGCCGTGCTCGAGGCCGGCGTGCCCGCTTCAGAGTACGCCTCTCACTTGCTTGCGATTGCCAGGACGTGCCGCCGGCCGTCTCCCATGGCGACGCTCGTCCCGATGGCTCGCCGGTCCACGCTTG
Source organism: Acidobacteriota bacterium (assembly GCA_030697165.1). NCBI lineage: Bacteria > Pseudomonadati > Acidobacteriota > Acidobacteriota bacterium. The sequence continues at coordinate 38,881 of JAUYQQ010000009.1, read as the reverse complement.
AATGGAGGATTGCTGCAATGTTGAACCACACGCTGATTCGCACCCGCCCCACACGCCGCGCCCTGGCCATGGTCTTCGCCGTCATCGTCGGCATCACCCTGACCACGGCGAGCTTCCGCGCCAACGAACAGGTGGGCCCGCTGCCGTTGACCGGCACCGCCTACGACGTGACCGGAGCGGTGTTGCCCAACGTCGCCCTGACGCTCGATGACGCCGCCGGGAATCGGCTGACGGCGACGACCGACCGCGATGGCCGTTTCGATTTCGGTTCCGTCGCGGCCGGCCGCTACCAGGTCGGCTCGCGGCTGCCCGGTTTCATGTCCCTCGCGCAGGATGTCCGCCTGGAGAGCGCCAGGCACTGGGACGTCACCCTGACGATCCCGGTCGGGACACTCCAGGAGACGATCACCGTCAGGGACCAGCGTCCGTCGGGCGCGCCCGGCCGCGTCGAGCGCGCGCCTGTGCGCATTGGCGGCAACATCAAGCCGCCGCGCAAGCTGGTCGATGCCCGTCCGATTTACCCACAGGCGATGCGCGACGCCGGTCTCGAGGGCGTCGTGTCGCTGACCGCGTTGATCGATCCCGAGGGCCGGGTCTCGTCGGTACGCGTGATCGGTTCGCCGGCGCATCCTGACCTGGGCAAGGCCGCCGCCGAGGCCGTGAGCCAGTGGCAGTTCAGCCCGACCCTGCTCAACGGCGAGGCGGTTGAGGTCCTGATGAACGTGTCGGTTGCCTTCAGCCTGGAGGACTGATGCGGCTGCTGCGGAGGAGGGCGCTTTCGAGACGCTCCTTCTGCAGCGGCTTGCTGAGGTGGTCGGCCATGCCTGCCGCCAGGCACTCGATGCGGTCGTCTTCGAACGCGTTGGCGGTCAGTGCCACGATGCGCGGCCGCCGTCCGGGTGCGTGCTCGGCGAGGATCTGGCGCGTCGCATCCAGGCCGTCGAGCTCCGGCATTTGCAGGTCCATCAACACGACGTCGTACGGCACCCGCCGTACGGCGTCAACGGCTTCGCGGCCGTTGGCGACGAGATCGGCGCGGTAGCCGAGGCGTTCGAGCATCAGCAGCGCGATCTTCTGGTTCACCAGGTTGTCTTCCGCCACCAGCACGCGGAGCGGGTGCCGCTTGGCCAGAGGCGGCGCCGCACTCGTATCCGGCGGGGGCGGGGTGGCGTCGTCAGGCGCCAGCACGTCGGACACCGCGTTGTAGAGGCGCGACGCCCGCAACGGCTTGGTCAACGAGGCCGCGAACTCCCCGGTTGATTCGGGTTCCGGACCCGCCAGGGTGGACAGCAGGATCATCGGCGGCGTCGCGCCTTCGAGGCGCTGGCGGATGGCGGTGGCCAGCGCGACGCCGTCGATCACCGGCAGGTGCGAGTCGAGTAACGCGATGTCGAAGCGTTGACCTTCGTCCAGCCACCGCAGCGCCTCTTCGCCCGAGGCGGCCGTCTTGGCCGACAGGCTCCAGGCTTCGAACTGTCGCTGCAGCGATCGCCGCGTCCCGGCGTGGTTGTCGACGATCAGCACGCGCTTGCCCGCGAAGCGCGCCTCTTCGTCGGACGGCCGCTCCGGGCCCAGTGCCCTGCGTTCCGGCGCGGCCTCGGCGGCGATCACGACGGAGGCGCGCGTGCCCTGGCCGGGCGTGCTCTCCACCCAGATGCGGCCGCCCAGCAGTTTCGCCAGCCGCTGCGAAATCGCCAGCCCCAGCCCGGTGCCGCCGTACTTTCGGGTGGTGGAGGCATCGACCTGGCTGAACGAATCGAACAGCTTGGCGATGCGGTCGGCGGGAATGCCGATGCCGGGGTCCGTGACGACGAACGTCACATCCACGAGCGGCGTGCCGAGCCGCGGCGCGGCGCTGACCGACACCGTGATCTCGCCCGCGTCGGTGAACTTGACGGCGTTGCCGAGCAGGTTGATCAGGATCTGGCCAACCTTGGCGCCATCGCCGATCATGGCGCGCGGCACCGACGGCTCGATCTCGGCGCTCAGCTGCAACCCCTTGAGCTCGGCTTGAGCCGCCAGCAGGTCGAACGCATCTTCGACGCAGGCCTGCGGCTCGAACGGCCGGCGCTCGACCTCCATCTTGCCGGCATCGATCTTCGAGAAGTCGAGGATGTCGTTGATGATCGACAGCAGCCCTTCGCCGCTGGACCGGATCGTCTCGACGTAGTCGCGCTGCTGCGGGCTGAGCTTGGTGTCGAGCAGCAGGCTGGTCATGCCGATCACGCCGTTCATCGGCGTCCGGATCTCGTGGCTCATGCTGGCCAGGAACGTGGTCTTGGCGAGCGCCGCCGACTCGGCCGCGGTCTTGGCGGCCTCGAGCTGCCGGTTGGTGTCGCGCATGTGGTCGCGCAGCCGGCCGACGTAGCCGCCCATGGCCGCAAACCACGGCAGGGTCACCGTCAGCACGATCAACTCGAGGAGCTCGTCCGCGGGTTCGACCGTTTCGGGCTTGAACTGGTAGAGCGCCAGCACCATTCCGGCATACGAGAGGATGGCGGTGGCGGCCAGCAGCAGCAACTGGCGGGTCCGCAGCCGGAACACCCCGAACAGGAACGCGACCAGGAACACCACCAGCAGCGCGCCGCGGCCGCGGTCGGCGTAGTACATCACGTAGGCCATCGTGACCATGGCCGACGCGATCTGCGGCAGGGTCAGGCTGGGATCGGCGAAGCGGAGATTGAGACCGGTGCGAAGGATGGTGAAGAAGACCGCGTTCCAGAACAGGATCAGCGCCGTGCCCTGCGCGAACCCGGTCCACTCGAGGCCGCCGAACAGGTAGGCGATGCCCAGCAGGGCAATCACCATCAGTGACGTGCCGCTCGCCATCAGGAGCCGGCGCATTCTGAGCGCCTGCCGGCCATCGTCTTCGTCTCCCCTCACACGACGAGGATACGTCACCCAAGACCGGATCGACGGTGTGGTGAATCGGCGGTTACACTTGGGTCGACATGACACAGGTTCCAGTCGAGGCGGGTCCGCTCGTGACCGGTCCCTGGCTGGTCCGCCTGCGCTGGGCCGCGGTGCTGGCGCAGGGCATCGGCGTGGCAGTCGCGGTCCAGGTCCTGGGATTGGCCCTGCCGCTGGCGCCGATTGCCTTTCTGATTCTCCTTCTGGCCGCCAGCAACCTGGCCCTGGGCCGATGGGTCGCGCATGGACGTCCCACGCAGCCGCGGGCGTTCGGCGTGGTGCTGGCCCTTGATGTCACGCTGCTCACGGCCCTGTTGTGGCTGACCGGTGGCACGTCCAATCCATTCACCACTGTTTATCTCGTCTACATCGCGCTCGCTGCCGTGACCTTGGGATCGCGGTGGACCTGGACGATCGCCGCGCTGTCGGTGGCCGCCTACGCTACGCTGTTTGCGATTACGCCGCCGGCCGATCCGCACGCCGCACATCTACCCGCCGACGAGTTGGCCGGACACCTGGCCGGCATGTGGGTCGCATTCCTGTCGGCGGCCCTGCTGATCGGCTTCTTCGTCACGAGAGTGCGCGAGGCGCTCGACCAACGCGAGCGCGCCCTGAGCGAGGCGCGCCGCGTTGCCGCCGCGCAAGAACGGCTGGCCTCGCTGACCACCCTGGCGGCCGGCGCCGCCCACGAACTGGCCACGCCGCTGGCCACCATCGCCGTGGCGTCGAAGGAGCTGATGCGCGAGGCCGAGGCGACCGCGAACCCGGCCTTGATCGAAGATGCCAGTCTGATTCGGGCGCAGGTGGAACGGTGCCGGCAGATTCTCGATCACATGAGCGGACGCGCCGATGCGTCCACCGCCGATCCGCCTGCCGCCATCGAGCCCGCGCTGGTCGCGCGCGAGGCCATCGACGCGCTGCCGGCCGGTGCCGCGTCGCGAGTGCGCGTCAGCATAGAGGGCACGGCCACCGCAGTGAGAATTCCACGGCTGGGTGCCGCACGCCTGTTGACGACGTTGATCAAGAACGCGCTCGACGCGTCCGACCATGACGGCGCCGTCGAGCTCACCGTCACCGCCTCTCGTGATCAACTGGCGATGGAAGTCCGCGACACCGGTCGCGGCATGGATGAAGCCACGCTCGCCCGCGCCGGTGAGCCGTTTTTTACCACCAAGCCCGCCGGCGCCGGGTTTGGCCTCGGCTTGTTCCTGGCCAAGACATTCGTGGAGCAGTGGGGCGGCCAGTTCTCGCTGTCGTCTGAACCCGGCCAGGGCACGGTCGCGGCAGTATCCTTTGGCGGTGATGGACATCAGGCCTGACGCTTCCGATCGCTCCGCGCCAAGCGTCTTGCTGGTTGAAGACGACGAGCGCTTTCGCGAGCGCCTGGGCCGCGCGCTGACGGCGCGCGGTTGCGAGGTGCGAGCGGTGGCGTCGGTGGACGAGGCCCTGGCGGCGGCGCGCCTCGAGAGCCCCGAACTCGCCGTCGTGGACTTGAAGCTGCCCGTCGGCAGCGGCCTCGACGTCGTGCGCGGCCTGCACGCCATCGATCCGACGACCCGCATCGTGGTGCTCACCGGCTACGGCAGCATTGCGACCGCGCTCGAAAGCATGAAGCTCGGCGCGACCCATTACCTGACCAAGCCGGTCGATGCCGATCAGGTGCTGGTGGCCTTCGAGGGACGGGACGTGGCGCAGGAACCACCAACCGTGGAGGTGCCTTCGCTCGCGCGGGTGGAATGGGAGCACATTCAGCGGGTGCTCAACGACTGCGACGGCAACGTCTCGCAGGCGGCGCGCCTGCTGGGCATTCACCGTCGATCGCTGCAGCGCAAGCTGTCGAAGTTCCCCGCCGCGCGCTGACCTCGCCGTTGGCCGAGGCGTCAGGGCTTGGTCGCCTCGCACGTTGCGCCCGACAAGTCGAGGCACCATCCTTTGGGCTCGGTCTTTGCCAGGTACGGCTTGCCGCTGTTGTCGATCATCTTGGCGCGCCGGTAGCGAGCCACCTCCTGGTACACCGCCAGGCGGATGCGGTTGATGCCGCCAAGCGGCCGATGCTCCGGCAGCGTGTGCCAGGGCGTGAACGACAGGCTCTCGCAGAACTCGTTCTGCCGCTCGGTGTCGAACTCCTGCTTCGGCACGTTCACCGTGGCCACTTTCACGAATGGCGAATCAGACTCTTTCCACCGGACGGTCGCATCCTCGACGGGCATGTTCTTGCCGGCCACCTGCGGCTGCACCAGCAGATCGAAGCAGCCCTCGCCGCTGTTCAGTTCAGCCTTCAGCCCGGCGCGCAGGAAATCCGGCTGTCGGCGGTCCACGGTGGCCACCGGTTGCTTGGTACACGCCCGGGCGCTGAACTTGATGTTCAGGTCGCCGAGCTTGTATGCCGACCAGCTGTGGTACTGCTCGTGCAGGAGGCTCGCGGGCGCTTTCCGCTTTGTGCCGAGCGCCAGGTACGCGTCGCGCAGGTGCCACCCCAGCGGGTTGGCGCCGCCGAGGAAATATCCCATTGCCATACCGCCATCGTCGGCGAGGACCCTCGCAAACTTGGCGTAGTCCGCGACGTTGCGGATGAAGAACACTGGACTGTTGACCATGACGAAGTCCTGGGTCTCGGCGTCCTGCTCCCCCTCGAGCAGTTTCGTGCCCGCGACGCCGGTCAGCTTCAAGGCCATGCCGCGCGCATCCCGCTCCCCGTCACCCAGGGGGTTTCCGGGACTGCCATTCGAAAACCGAATCCACGACGGGTACTGCCGGCCTGGCTGGCTGAAGACGCCCGCCCGGTAGGCGGCCGGCACCTGGGGATCGACTTCGACGGTCGCACGGACGCACCCGTGCGCCTTGGCGTGCACGTCGCGCCGATACGGCGGATGCTCACCTTCCGGGTAGTTCACCGCGTCGATGGCCGCGGCGACGATGCTGGCCGTATAGACGCTCTCGTCGGCGGAAATTTCCTCACCCATCACCGACGTGCTGCGGCCGCGCTCGACGATGATGATGGTGACCGCGCCGGCGGCGAGGATGATGGCGAGAACGGCAAGCACCTTGCGCAGGATCTTCATCGGGAACCTCCCTGGGCTGGACCGCAGACCGCCGGGGTGTACGGTTTCGCGTCCTCCGGATCGTCGCGGTGGATCTTCAGGTACTCGATGAGGTCGTAGCGCTGCTCCATGGTGAGTTCGGGACCGATGACCCCATACTGCACGCGCTCGGGATGCTGCGGGTCATACGGCACGTAACCGGCCCGGAACTCATGGCCGGTGTTGGCGTTGCCGCGCACTCGTGTGTCGAACCAGAAGCCCCCTTTCGACAACGGCTCGGTGACGAAACCCACATTCACCGGATCGAACTCGCGGCGACCGACAAAGAACTTCCGCGGCCGCTCGCTCGCGGGCGACAGCAAATGGTACAGGGTCGGCACCGATCCGTTGTGCAGGAACGGTGGCGTGGCCCAGACGCCCGCGATCGGGCGGGGCTTGTACCCCGTGTTCGCCTCCGGCATGTCGAGCGTACCGAAGCCGTCGTAACACTCCCGGTCCGCCTTCGTGAATCCGTGTTCCGTGTAATACCGATCGCGCACCAGCAGCCCCAGGATATTGAGGCCGTCCGGGATCGAGACGGCGCTGAGGTTGATGCTGTCCAGGCGCCGCTGGATCGAGTCGGCGGTCGGCGCGTAGCGCTCAGCGTCGGCGAGCACCTTCTGCAGTGCTGCCCGCTGCGCCGCGTCGGCACTCCGGATGTCGTTCTTCAGCTGCGCGATCGCCGAGGCCGATCGCTCCTGCAGTTGCTGCAGCTGATCGCCCATGAGCGCCCGCACCCGGTCGATTGGCAACCCGGCGCGCGACAGGTCCACGAGGATCTGCGTGGCGTTCAGGACCGCGGTCGGATCGGTGCCGATGTCGCGGATGTCGATCGTCTTGATGGTCCACTGCGGCGCATCGGGACCCTTGCCGGGCGCGTCGCGCATCTTGATCGCGTCGGCCGCGACGTGGGGCCCGTGACACCCCTGGCAGTGGTTCTGGAACAGCTCCCGGCCGCGGCTCGCCTTCGCCTGATCGATCGGTCCGAGCAGGTCCTCGGGCCAGGGCGGCGGCTTGAGCTTCTGAAGCGCGGATTCGATCTGGTGGATCCCATCGAAGCGGATCGATGTCCTGAACTGCTCAGCGGCCGGCAGCGGCCGCCCGTAGCGGTCGATGAGCTTGTAGGAGGCGCCGACGCCGAGGGCCTCGCCGACGTTGCGCGCCATCGGCTGGCTGACGAACGCCAGGTATTGCACCCAGTCGAATTTCCAAATGTTCCAGAGATACGGGAAGCTGACTGGCGCATCCGCGACATGGAGATTCTTCCGATCGAGATTTTGCCCAAACACGGTGTTGGAGATGCGGCCCACCGCATCCAGCCGGCCGAAGCCTTCAGCGGTGGGATAGAGGTGGTTGAATTGCTCCATCGCGAAGAAGTCCACCCCCGCCTTGAGAAAGGCCCACATCTGCCGGCGCAGCTCGGACTTGCCGCGGCTATAGGCTTCCTCCCCCAGTACGCGCCGGGCAAACCGGTTGAACTTGAGGGGGTTGAAATAAGTGCTCGCGACCGAACCGAGCATCACCGGACCAAAATGGCCGATCTCCATGGCGGTGGCGGCGTGCATCGCGGCGCCCCCATCGATACGGATGCCGACAGTGCGTCCGTTTCGCGTGATGTTGATCTGCCCGGTATGGCAGGCCGCGCAGGACAAATCGAGCAGATCCTCGCCGAGGGCGTCATCAAAGTGCCGGCTGAACCCGACCGGCAACAGGTCGGGGTTGGCGCGCGTCGGCACGGGGTCGACGACGAAGCCCAGGCTGCGCATGTGCGATGGATCGGCAAGGCGGCGCCGCCCCCAGGGGGTCTCGAGATTGACCAGCCAGTTGTATCGCATCGGCAGGCCCTGCAAGGTGGAGCCCTGGGCGGTGTAGTAGTAGGTTTCGCGCTCGGGCGACTCGCGCTGAACGCCCCAGCCCTGATCGAGATACCGGGTCTCGGCCGGAGGCTCGGAGGCGGGAATCTGCGTCGCTGGGTAGAAGACGAGGACGAGGGTGATCAGGAAGGCCAGGCCGATCACCGACACCGCGGTGATGGCGCTCCACTTCAGGACATCCCGGACCTTGACGTTCCCGACCCGCGAAGCCAGGCCAATCCCGAGCCGCCCCGTCCTGCTGATCGTCCTCCTGGCCCAACCGTCAATGGTGAGGCCGATCGCGAGGACGGTGCGCCGAAGGCTGGTCCACCCAAGGGCCAGTATTCGCGCCAGCATCGTGCCGCGCTTCGGGGATTCCGGGGCACTGTCGCTGTCGACCATTCGGTCCTCCTGCAAGATGTGACGAATTTTAAAGATCGCCTGGTGGCCCGTTCGGGTCTCACCCTCAAGTCGTCGTCACGTTGTAGGCGGGCTTCAGGCCTGGCACGCGCATCTGGCACGACACCAGCCGCCCGGTCCCGCCGAGCGTGATAAACGCCGTCCTGCGATCGGGACCGCCAAAGCAGAAGTTGGACGGCAACGGATCGAACCACTCGCCGACCTCCAGATCGATGAACTCGAGCCGCTCGCCCTCGGGTGAGATGATCGTCAGGCCGCCGTTGGATCGCACCACGTACCCGTCATCCAGCATGGTCACCACGTAGACGTTGCCGTCCTCGTCGACTTTCATGGAATCAAGAATGCCGACGCCATGGACCTGGGAGGTGAGCACATGGGAATGGTCGATGGCCGGGCCGGTCTTGGCGATCTGGCCAGGCCCGTCCAGCTCCCAGAACCGCACCATGCGCGTGTAGGTCTCGGCGACGTACAGGCGGCGGCCGTCGGGGGACAACGCGACGCCGTTGGGCGCATTGAGCGGAAAGACTTTCTCGATGATCGACGAGCCGTCGGCCTTGGCGTAGTACAGGCCTGGGATGTCGCGCTCGCGGGGACGCGACTTGCCCCAGTCGGTGAACCAGAAGCCGCCCTGCTCGTCGAACACCAGATCGTCAGGCCCTCGCAGCGGATGCGTCGTGCTGGTCGGGGCGCCGGGAAAATCGGGTGCGCTGCACTGCGTGTAGAGCGTTTCGAATGTGCCGGTCGCAAGGTCGACACGCTGAATCGACCCACCCGTGTAGGTGGGCGGCTGGTCACCGGTCAGGCAGATCGCCCCCGGGGGCGGGGCGCTCCCGGGCATGACCAGCGATCCGTCCTGGCGGAAATACAGGAAAGCGAAGCCGCCGCTGTTGCACACGTAGACCTTGCCGTCCGGCCCAATCGCCGCACCGTTCGGGCTGCCGCCAAGCTGCGCGACCACGGTGCGCTGGCCGTCAGGGGTGATGCGGGAGAGGGCGCCGGCCGAGATCTCGCACACGAGGACGCTGCCGTCAGGCAGTGCCACCGGACCCTCGGGGTAGCCCAGTCCCGAGCAAATCACTTTGAAATCGGAGGTCTTGAATGACATCGGTGCTCCTGGCGTTCGTTAGGACAACCAGCCGGCGGCGCGCCAGCCGATCAGGTGCCGCTCCGTCCGCTCGGTGGTCCGGCTCAGCAATCGCACATACTGCTCGACCGCGTCGGGCTGGATGGTCGGGTTGACGGCTACGACGAGGTTGATCTCTGCCATCGCCTGGGCCGTCTGCCCGAGCGCGCCCAGCGCGTTGGCGTATTCGAGCCGCGCGAGAAAGAAGTGCGGCTGCAGTTCGGTCGAGCGCAATCCGGCCGCGCGCGCCTCCTCGTAGCGGCCGAGGCTCGCGCAGCCCGAGCTCTTGAAGTACAGCCAGTACGGCACTGACGGATGATCGGGCGCGGTCTTGAGCAGGCGTTCGAGGATCGTCAGGCCCTCGCCGACCTGGGCGTCGTCGCCCGTCCAAACGTGGGCGAGCCCGAGGTACCCCCACGCGACCAGGTTGAAGGGCGCAATCTCCACCGCGCGCGTGAGCACCCGCACGCTGTCCTCGTAGCGTCCCGAGTTGAAGTAGACGAGCCCCGCGTTCTCGAGCACCTCCGAATTCCTCGGCGCCAGGCTGATGGCTGCGTCCGCGGCGGACAGCGCTTCAGCCATGTCAGCCAGCGGATTCGGGGAGAGGAAGTTGACCACCCGTTGAATCAGGTACAGCCCGAGAAAGGCCCGGGCCGCTGCGTACCCGGGATCCATCTCGACGGCGCGTCGCAGCAGGTTGAGCGCATCCTCGACGCCCTCGGGTGTCCACGCGTGATTCCAGAAATGGTAGGCGCGGCGCACCAGACCCCACGCGTCGAGGCTCTCGGGCGCGCTACGGCTGGCCTGCTCCGATCCGGCGCGGATGATCTGGCCGCCAGTCGCGCCCACAATCTCGCGCGCGATCTCCTCCTGGACGGCGAAGACGTCTTCGATCCCGCGCTCGTAGGTCCGGGCCCACAGCTGCACGCCCGGCACCGCGTCGGTCAGTTCCGCCATAACGCGAATGCGCGACCCGGCCCGGCGCATGCTGCCGGTCAACACATAGCGGATGTTGAGCGCCGCGGCGACCGTGCTGAGCTCGGGGATGGCGCCATGGAATCTGAACGACGCCAGGTGTGACGCCACGCGCAAGTCGGGTACGCCCGACAGCGCGCTAATCAGTTCCGCCGCGATCCCGGCCGCCAGATGGGCGTCCTCCTTGTCCGACGACAAACTGGCAAACGGCAGGACGGCAATCGACGCGCGCTCGCTGCCGACTCTCGGCGGCCGTACTGCCGGGCCGCCCGACGACGCATCGGCCTCTGACCGTGCCGCCGCCGGGGCGCCGGTGGCCTGATCGGAAGACAGCAGTTCCGCTTCGTTCGGCTGCGCGGCGATCGCCCGCAACCCGGCCAGGAGCTCTTCCATGCTCTGGAATCTGGCCTCCGGCAGCTTGGACAGCGCGCGGTCGATGGTGGCCGCCAGTGCCTGCGGCACCCCCGGCGCCAGGTCCCGAATCGGCGCCGGCGTCTGGTAGTGCAGCGCATGGATCACTGCCGCCTGGTTGGCGCCCCGGAACGGCCGCAGGCCCGTCAGCAACTCGTAGAGCATCACGCCGAACGAGAAGATATCGGCGCGGTGATCCACCACGGCGCCAATGGCCTGTTCCGGCGCCATGTAGCTGCAGGTGCCGAGCACCGACCCCGCTTCGGTGAGAACGGCCATGGTCCGCCCCTCGTCACCCAGTTCCGGTGCCACGAGCTTGGCCAGGCCGAAGTCCAGGACCCGAAGGCGCCCGTCCGTGCCGACGACCACGTTACCCGGCTTGAGATCACGATGCACGATGCCGGCGGTATGTGCGGCGGCAACCGCGTCGGCAATCTGCACCGCATATTCGAGGGCGTGACGCACCGGCAGGCCGTGGTGGGGAATGAGGTGGTTCAAGGGGCGGCCGTCGACGTACTCCATCACGATGAAGTCGACTTCGCCGTCCCGCACGATGTCGTAGATGGTGACGATGTGCGGATGGTTGAGCGATGAGGCGGTCTGCGCCTCCCGCACCAGCCGCTCGCGCTGCACCCGATCGCCTGTTTGAACGGCGGGCACCAGCTTCAGGGCGACCAGGCGCTGCAGGCGCGTGTCGCGGGCCTTGTAGACGACGCCCATCCCGCCCTGGCCCAATTTCTCCAGCACGTCGTAATGCAGCAGCCTCCGACCCACGAGGGGATCGACGCCAGCGTCCGCCTTCACGCCTCGATTGTCTGGAATGGTGCCGAAGACCATACCACGACGTGCCGGTGGTGTTGTCCTCGGAATTTTGTTGGTTTGCGGCGCGATCCCACGACTGGAATCTCGCCAATTTGCGGCTGTTTTCAGGAGCGGCGAGTGTCCGGCAGATTCAACACGGTGACGCCGGTAAGCATCGAGACCCGCTCGGAATGTAGCGTTCGCCTTTTAGGCGGACCTGGCCTTCTAATTCAGTTCCAGCAACTCATCGTCCAGCCGGTCGCGCATCTGCGGCGATGCGGCCAGGGCCGGCGCCGGATCTTCGGCAGCGGGATGGGCGCGCCGCAACCAGAGGACCAGCCACGCGCCGGTCCCGAGCAGCAGCACTGCGGGGAACACCCACGCCACCAGCCCCACGCCGCGCGCCTGAGGTTCGCTGCGGATCGAGTCGCCGAACCGGTAGTAGAGCCCGGCCTCGATCTCGTCGGCCGGCTTCCCGGCCGCGAGGTCCTGGCGAATTTCCTGGCGCAGCGTGTCGGCCTGGCCGGAGCCGCAGGTCGCCAGCAACTTGCCGGGACAGTACGGACTCATCACGGTATTGAACAGGCGGTCGGCCGCCTGGTCCACGTTGGCCTGGGCGCGCACCGGCGACGCCGTCACCAGCACCAAGAGCAGGGCGAGCAGAGCGATGGGACGCGGCATACACCCATGGTAGCCGGTCGTCCCGGCACCGGGGGGGCGGCGAATTGTCGCAGGGGCATTTGGCCACACGCCGTTCACCGGCACGGGCAAGTTCACGGGTATCGGGACCACCTGCCACCGTGAGGGCTAAGGGACGCTCGGTCCCCTTCTGACATAATCGTCGCGTGGCGCCGCCTCCGCTCGACGACCAGTCCCGGGTTCTGCTCGACGTCGTGCAGCGCCTCGATCGCGAGGGCATCCCCTACATGCTCAGCGGCTCCGTCGCGCTCAGCGCCTACGTCCGCCCGCGGATGACACGGGACATCGACCTCGTCATCGACGTCCAGCCTGGTCAGTCGGACTTACTCGCTCGGGCGTTTCGGGACGGCTACTATCTGGACGATGAGGCCGCTCGTCGTGCCGTGGCCGAACGCCGGCTGGTCAACGCCGTACATGAGGAAACGCTCGTCAAAGTCGACCTTGTGATTCGCAAGGACGAGCCGTTTCGAAAAGCGGAGTTCGATCGCCGCGGAACGGTGTCCGTGCATGGTCGCGACGTGCGCATTGTCTCGCCGGAGGACCTGCTCCTCTCGAAACTGATCTGGGGCGCAGAGTCGGGCTCTGCCGTCCAGATAAGCGATGCGCGCCAGCTTGCGGCGTTGACACTGGACTGGTCCTATGTGGACCGATGGGCTGCCATGCTTTATCTGGCTGAGGCGCTACGAGGGGTGCGCTCATGAGCGACACGCTGCCGACGACCGAGGCGTACCTGGCGGCACGCTACCAGGCGTTGACTCCGGGGCAACGGATCGAGATGGCGTGCGGCATGTGGGCGACCGCGGTCGGCATGGCGCGAGCGGGTCTCGGCGACGCCGCTGCCGGTCTCAGCGAGACCGAGCAGCGCGTCATGCTGTTGGAGCGGCTCTACGCCGGCGATCTCGCACCGGCCGTGATGTCGCAGCTGATTGCCAAGATCCGCGGTTAATTCCTTACCGTGACGGCGTCGCCCTCGGCACCGGCCGTCGCGGCAGCATCTGTTCGCGATTGGCGGCGTGGTAGGCAAACGCCGCGGTGATCACCGCGTTCTTCATCAGGTCGGCGGGAATCAACTGGTCGTACACGTCCAGGCTCGAGTGGTGCGTGCGGCTCGAGTACTGCACCGGATCCTGGATGAACTGGAACCCCGGCAGGCCGACCGCGTGATACGCCAGGTGATCGGTGCCACCGGTGTTGCGAATGGTGAGGTCCGTCATGCCGATGTTGCCGAACGGCTCCATCCAGGCGCGGAAGATCGGCGCCACCGCTTCGTTACCCTGCAGGTAAACCCCGCGATAGGCGCCCGTGCCGTTGTCCATGTTGAAGTACGCGGCCAGCTTCGCGTGCTCGGGCTTGAGCTGCATGGTCGCGGGATCGCCGAAGTGCGCCTTGACGTACTCGCGCGAGCCGATCAGGCCCTGCTCCTCGCCGGTCCACAGGCCCAGCCGCACCGTGCGCCGCAGCTTCACGCCCGACTGCTTGAGGATGCGCATGGCCTCCATCATCACCGCCGAGCCCGACGCGTTGTCGACCGCGCCGGTGCCAGCGTGCCACGAGTCGAAGTGGGCCCCGAGCATCACCACCTCGTCCGCCTTATCCGTCCCGGGAATCTCGGCGACGATGTTGTACATGCCGAGGTTGGCATCGTGGAAGGTGCTGCGGACGTCAACTTCAATCGTGATCGGCGTGCCCTTGTCGGCCATGCGCGCCAGCCGGTTGTAGTGCTCGGTGGCCACAGCCAGTTGCGGCGGCACGGGTGGGTCCTTCAGGCCGCGCGGACCGCCCGCGGCGGCGAGCACGCTGCCGCTGTCGCCGCGGCCGTTGCCCGGCTCGAGCACCGCCACCACCCCCTCGGCGATCAGGAACGCGTTACGCCTGGCGGCAAACGCCTGGGCCTGGCCGGGGTTGAAGTTGCCGGGGCCGCCCCCGGGGCCGACCTGCTGTTCCTGCATGTCGTCGAGGTCCTTGGCGGTGTAGCGCCGCGCCGGCGCCTCCCACAGCGGCGGCACCGGGCGCGCCGCCTGCAGTAGCACGACCTTGCCCTTGAGCTTGCCGCGAAACTTCTCGAGGTCGGCGTCCGTGGCTATTGGTGCCAGCACGACGTCGGCGGTCACCGCGGCGCCGGTGCCCGGTGTCCAGGCCTTGGCGTACGCGAGCACCGGCCATGGGGTCGGCTTCATGACGTGGACGACGGTGCGCTCGTTGCTCCAGCCGCGGCCGAACTCGGCGGCCCAGGGCTCTTGCTTCGCGTTGGCGAGACCCCACTCGGCGAGCTTCTTCACCGCCCAATCGGCGGCGGCGCGCATCTGCGGCGAGTTGGTCAGGCGCGGACCGTGGATCTCGGTGAGCCACCACGCGGTGTCCATCACCTGCGACCGATCGAAGCCTTCTTCCTTGATGCGCTGAACGGCGCCAAGGTCAACCGGCTCGCCCGACTGCGCCGACAGTCCGAGCACCCCGGACATCACCACGGCGAGGCCCACTGCCGGCAGCCACATCAGTTGTCGTCTTGTCATCACATCATCCTCCCGGCCGTTCACGATCAGCCGCCTACCAGGCAGTCTATCGCGTTCGTCCCGATGGGCGGCTAGGGCGTGTCCGCCTGCCACGCGGCCAAACGAAGCCCTGGCACGCGCTCAAACTCACTGCGGTTGTGGGTCACCAGCGCGAGGTCGAGAGCGACGGCGATGGCCGCGATCATGAGATCGTTCGAGCCAATCTCCGACCCCTCGCGGCGAAGATGTGAGCGCAGCGAACCATAGACCTCGGCCGCCCCATCATCGAAGAAGACCGACTGAAACGGTTCGAAGAAGTCGCGCAGCCGGCGAAGGTTTGCGGCCACCTTCTGGCTGTTGTGAGCCCCGAACAGCAACTCGGCCTTGACCACACTGCAGAGGCACACGTCGCCAGGCGCACACGCCAGCAGCCGGTCGCGCACCATGGCATTCGACCCGCGCAGGTAGTCGATGCAAATATCGGTATCGAGCAGGTAGGTCACGGCAGCTCGACGTGATCAGGCGGTGCGTCTGGCCCAACGATGAAGTCGCCCTCCCACGCGCCGTAGAGCTTCTCGAGCGAGGCTGGCCATTTGCCCGGTGAGAGCTCGCGCTCGGCGAGAGCGGTGACAAACGCCGAAACGCTCTGGCCGGACTTCTGAGCAGCGTGCTTGAGACGGCCGGCAATCTTGTCGGGGAGGTAGAGGGTGATCTGCGCCACGAGGCCAAGTATATAACATATACTTGTACAACTATCGAAGTCTCGGCCAAGTCCTGAGGCATAATCGGTCACCGTGCCGAAACCGGCAATTGATGACTCGGTCCTGCAGCCGCTGTTCGCGGTCTGGCTGATCAGCCTGGTGGCCGCCCTCGGCAGCCTCTTCTTCAGCGAGGTGATGCGGCTGCCGCCGTGCGTGCTCTGTTGGTACCAGCGAATCTTCATGTACCCGCTGGTGGTGGTGACCACCGTCGGGTTGCTGGGGCGCGATCCGGGCGCGCTGCGATACGCGTGGCCGCTCGCGGCGGGCGGGCTGGCCGTCGCGGTGTACCACAATCTGCTCTACTACCACTTGATTCCGGAAAGCATTGCGCCGTGCACCACGGGCGTGTCGTGCACCGACCGGCAGATCGAGTGGCTGGGGTTCGTCACCATTCCGCTCTTGTCGCTGGCGGCGTTCACGCTGATCGTCGCCACCCTGTTTGTCTGCCAGCAGCGTCTCAGAGGTCGTCTCGATGAAGATCAATAAGTTCGTGATGGGTGGCGTGGCCGTCGCGCTGGTGGCCGCGTTCGTGATTGCGGCCAATCGGTATCGCAGCGAAGAGACCACCCAGGCGGAGCAGACGGCATCGCAGGCGTCGGACCGGCTGGTGCGGCCGCACAGCCCGACCCTGGGTCCGGACAATGCGCCGGTCACCCTGGTGGAGTTTCTCGACCCTGAATGCGAAGCGTGCGGGGCGATGCATCCGATCGTCAAGCAACTGATGCGCGAGTTCGATGGCCGCGTCCGGCTGGTGGTGCGCTACGCGACGTTCCACCCGAACGCCGCTTACGCCGCGAGCCTGCTGGAAGGGGCCCGCGAACAGGGTAAGTACTGGGAGCTGATGGACGAGTTCCTCGGGCGCCAGCACGAGTGGGCGGGCCACGATGCGCCGCGCCCCGATCTCCTCGCGGTGTACGCGCGAAACCTGGCGCTGGACATGACCAAGCTCGGCGTCACCAGCACCAGCGCCGAAACCGAGCGGCGCATCAAGCAGGATGCCGAAGACGCCGAGGCGCTCGGCGTGACGCGCACGCCGACGTTCTTCGTCAACGGCAAGCCGCTGGCGCAGATCGGCTACGAGCCGGTGCGCGCGGCCATCGCCGCCGCGCTGCGCGAAGATGGGCGATAATTCCGTCATGTTGAAGGCCCTCGCGCGCGTCCCACTGATGGCGGTCCTCCTCGCCGTAGCCCTGTTCTCGGCGGCATCGGCGCAGGCCCCGGCCGACACGTCTGCCGACGCGCGGCTTCGGGCGCTGTATACCGAGGAATGGAACTGGCGGCAAAAGGAACTGGGCCGCGGCGCCGCGGCGAGTGACCGCTTCGCGCCCGTCGACGCCGCGACACAGCAGGCGCGGCTTGCTTACTGGACCAAGGCGCTCGCGACCTTCGACACCATTCCCTTTGACCAGCTGTCGGCCGAGGAGCAGATCAACGCGCAGATCTTTCGCACCTCGCTGCGCGAACTGATCAGCGACGTCCAGTACCGCACCTACGAAGCGCCCTTCAACAGCGACACGTTCTTCTGGACCTCGTTTACGCCGCGCCAGGGCTTCGCCAACACGGCCGCGTATCGCGCGTATCTCGCGCGGCTGCGCGATGTGCCGCGATATTTCGACGAGCAAATCACCAACATGCGCGCCGGCCTGGCGCGCGGCTACAGCGTGCCGCGGGTGTCGGTGATTGGACGCGATCAAACCATCGAGCCGTACGTGACGGCCGATGCCAGTAATCCCCTCTACACTCCGTTTACCCAGATGCCGGCCGGCATCCCGGCGGCAGAGCAGGCGGCGCTGCGCGCTGACGCCGATACCGTCATTCGAGAGCTGGTCGCTCCGGCTTACGCGGAACTGCTGACGATGATTCGGCAGGAGTATCTCGAGAAGGCGCGCCGCACGCTCGGCGCGTTCGAGTTGCCGGACGGCACGAAGTTCTACCAGGCGCAGATCGAGAAGCACACCACCCTGGCGCTGACGCCGAAAGAGATTCACGACATCGGCCTGAAAGAAGTGGCCCGCCTCGAAGCGGAGATGCTCGCGACCAAGGACAAGGCGGGCTTCAAGGGCACGATGGCCGAGTTCTTCAGGTTCATGAGGACCGACCCGCAGTTCTATGCGAAGACGCCGCGCGAACTGCTGTCGTACTCGGCCTACGTGTCCAAGAAGGCCGACGACAAGCTTGCTGAAACCATTGGCTTCCTGCCGCGGCGGCGGCACGGCATCAGGCCCGTGCCCGACGCGATCGCGCCCATCTACACCGGTGGCCGTGGCGGTCTCGAGGCGTGCCTGATGAACACCTACAACCTGCCGGCGCGCCCGCTCTACACTCTCGCCGCGCTCACGCTGCACGAGTGCACGCCGGGTCACAGCTTCCAGGCGGCGCTGGCGCTCGAAGGGCCGGAACGACCGGACTTCCGCCGAGGCACGTCGTTTTCCGGATACGGCGAAGGCTGGGGACTTTACGTCGAGTGGCTGGGCACCCTGATGGGGATCTACGAAACGCCGTACGAGGACATGGGCCGGCTGACCTACGAGATGTGGCGCGCGTGCCGGCTGGTGATCGACACCGGCATTCACCAGTTCGGCTGGACGCGCGAGCAGGCGATGAGTTACCTGCGCGATCGCGCACCGCTGTCCGAGCACGAGATCACGACCGAGATCGATCGCTACATCGCCTGGCCTGGACAGGCGCTGGCCTATAAGCTCGGTGAAATACAGATCCGCCGGCATCGTCGCGAGGCCGAAGAGAAACTCGGCGCGAAGTTCGATCAGCGGCGCTTTCACGATGCGATCCTGGCGATCGGCTCGGTGCCGCTGCCGGTGCTCGAGCAGCGCATGAACCAGTTCATCGCCGACGAACTCGCCGAAGCTAAGTAGGCG
Organism: Acidobacteriota bacterium; assembly: GCA_030697165.1. Classification (NCBI taxonomy): domain Bacteria; kingdom Pseudomonadati; phylum Acidobacteriota; species Acidobacteriota bacterium. The sequence goes on along the minus strand of JAUYQQ010000009.1, from coordinate 20,480 downwards.
GGTTGCCCCGCCGCGCGGCCAGTCGATGGACGAGCGCCAGGCGCGGGACCAGGATCTCGCCAGCCGGATCGATCGCGGCGTTGACCGGCACGAACAGCGTTTGCTCCTCGCGCCTCGCGAGCACGTTGCCGGCCACCAGCGCGCGCATCATCCAGACGGCGGTGCCGACGCTTGTGGTCTCCAGACCCATCCAGCCCTGGTAGCGATCATCAACCGCGCGAAGGCCGTCCTGCTCGATCGCCGCTGCCACCGCGCGCCGGGTGGTCGCGGTCTCCGGTCCGTCGGCCGGCTCCGGCTCGAGTAGCGGAAGCTCCGCGGATAGCAACGCAAACAATCCGCCGATGTCGGCCTTGTGCACCCGCCCCAGGTGGCCCATCCAGTAATGCGTCGTCTTGGCAATGACCGTGACGACGTTCTTGATTTCCTTGTCGAGGCGAAAATGCGGCGCGGCCGGGAGGTCGAGATCCAGGTCGCCGGCGCGCGTCACGGCAACATTCTCCATCGTGATGGCGCGCAGCAGCCAATCGGCCATGGTGTCGCTGAAGCAGCTGACCCTGACGCGACCGGGGACGGGTGATTCGGTGGCCAACAACTCGCTCGCCATGGTGACGCCCCGGCAGATCTCGTCCACCACCTCCTGGTAGCGATCCGGTTCCGCCGCAATCGCGTCCGGCCGTCCCGGTTCGAGCAGCGTTCCCTTGTGGGGCGGCCCGCCGGCCATGGCCAGGTCGCAGAAGCTCTGCCAGATCTCGTCCCAGGCGACCTTGCCGCCGGCGTCGAACTTCAGTCCGGCCGAGCGCATGGGCACCGGTTGCACGGCGTCGGCGGCATCTTGATATTGCGCGGGCAGGAGCACGCGCATCCTGAAGTCGAGCAGCGCGAACGCCCGGTCGTCGTCGAAGGTCAACACGGTGACTAATTATGTGTCCGGTGGGGTAGCGTTCGCGTTCGGTGGCGTTTACACTGCCAGCGTGACTCACATCCGATCCGTCGTTGTCCCTGGCGTGTTCGCCGTCCTTGCGGCCACCTCATTAGTTGCGGCCGAGCCCGACTGGGCACGGTTTCGCGGTCCCAACGGATCGGGCCTGTCCACCGCCACGGGCGTGCCGACCCAGTTCGGTCCGGACAAGAACCTGCTGTGGCGGCTGGCGCTGCCGCAAGGTCATTCGTCCCCAATCTTGTACCAGGACCGTCTCTATCTCACCGCCCTACGCGGTGACGACCTGGTGACCATGGCCATCGATCGGCTGGGCGGCAAGATCCTGTGGGAGCGAGTCGCGCCGAAGGTCACGACGAAGGTCGTTGATAAGCGCAACAACCCGGCCTCGCCGAGCCCGGCGGTCGAAGCGGATGGCGTCTACGTGTTCTTCCCCGACTACGGGCTGGTGGCCTACAACGCCGCGGGCAAGCAACTGTGGAAGTTGCCGCTCGGGCCGTTCAACAACATCTACGGCATGGGCGCCTCGCCCGTGATTGCCGGCGACCTGCTGATCCTCGCCTGCGATCAGAGCCTGGGTTCGTACGTGATGGCGCTCGACAAGCGCACCGGCAAGCAGGTGTGGAAGATCGATCGGCCCGAGGCCAAGAGCGGGCACTCCACGCCCATCCTGTGGCGCGGTCCCGACGGTCGCGACCAGGTGCTGCTGCCGGGTTCGTTCCTGCTGACGTCGTACGACGCGGCCACGGGCAAGAAGCTGTGGTGGGTGGGTGGCCTGTCGTTCGAGATGAAGTCCACGCCGGTGATTGGCGGCGACACCATCTACGTGAACGGATACGGCGCGCCGGTGAACGATCCTGGCAACAAGATCTCGATTCCGGCCGCGGACGAGGTGTGGAAGACTGCCGACGCCAATGGCGATGGCGTGATCCAGAAGACGGAGTTTCCGAAGTTCACCCAGGCATTCTGGTTCGACGTGGCCGACCTCGACACCAACGGTTCGCTCAACAAGGACGAGTGGGCGTACTATCGCGCGGCGCTTGATTCCGAGAACGGCATGCTCGCGATCCGTCTCGGCGGCTCTGGTGACATGAGCGACACCGCCATCCGCTGGAAGTACCAGCGCAGCGTGCCGCAGCTGCCGTCGCCACTGTTGTTCCGGAACGTCCTCTACATGGTGAACGACAACGGCATTGTCACCACGCTGAACCCCGACACCGGTGCCGTGATCAAGCAGGGCCGGCTGACCGGCGCACCCGGCGCGGTGTTCGCATCGCCGATTGCTGCGGATGGTCACGTCTACATCACGACCGAAGCCGGCGCCGTGGTGGTGGTGTCGCCCGGTGGTGATCTGGCCGTGCAGTCGGTGAACGTGCTGAACGAGGAAGCGTATGCCACGCCGGCCGTGGCCGACGGCCGCATCTACGTCAGGACCACGCAGGCCCTGTACGCCTTTGGCGCCAGCTAACATGTCGAGATTAGATGGTATTCGTCTATAATTAATACCACCTATGTCCATCTTTGACATGGCAGCCACCCTTGGACGTGCGGAAACACGCCTAAAAGGGGCTGCGGTGACCGGGCGCAGGCCACGGTCGGACCGCGGGACTTCCAGAATTGCGCCACGGACCCTGGCCGTGCTCGCCGACGCGGTGGGTAACTACGACCGGCCTCGCACGGCCGACCTGCTTTCTGCCATTGATCAGCGTTGTCGGAGCGAGAGTCTCAAGTGCCCGTCGCGAGCCTCGATCTACAAGTTGCTCGCGACCCTCCCGACCCCAACTTACAAGGTGGCCGACTTGCCACCGGCGGTGCGCGACGCGCTGTACAACCTGACGGCCGACAGCGAGGTTCCCGGCCATCAGCTGGCGTTCTACTGTTTCAACTACGGCGATCTGGCCGCGGTCAGCTTCGCCGCCGGGCTGCCGTGGTTGGCGCTGTACCAGGCCGGGCGGTTGCCCGGCTTCCGGCCGCGGAGTCGTGGACTGTTCGAGGCGGTGATGCGGGCGCGAGGACTGGCGTGATGGCGCGCGAACCGGTGGACGTCATGCCTGCGCCGGTCGGTCGCGCGGTGGCCGATTTGCCTTACTGGTTCGTAATCGGTGGCCAGGCGATGCGCTGCTTCTGCCCGTACCGGCCCAGTCGCGACGTGGATTTTGGCGTCACGAGCGCGCGCGATCTCGACGACCTGGTGCAGCAACTTCAACGCCGTGGGCGCGTCGAGATTGCCGAGCGCTCCGCCGACACGGTTCACCTGCGTTTCGACGGCATCGACGTGTCCATCTTCGTGCTCGTCATGCTGTCGCCGTTCGTGACCGAGCGCCGCCTGTCGGTGACCGGGCTGCTCGCCACCAAGCTGCACGCGATTCTCGACCGCGGGACGCGCCGTGACTTCTTTGACCTCTACGTCACGCTTCACCGGCACGCCTTGGGGATTGCAGAGTGCCTGGCCGCCATGCGCCAGGTCTACCGGCAGGACGTGAACGAGCTGCTGTTGCTTCGCGCGCTCACGTTCTTCGATGACGCCGAGCGCGAAGCCGCGCTGCCAGGCGAAGGACCGGACGACTGGGCGACGGTGAAGGAATTCTTCTGGAACCGCGTCGGCCAGTTGCTGATCCCGCCGGCGCGAGAACTGCAAATCGAGCGGCGCGTCGTCGATGTCACCGGTGGCTGAGCGCGACATTTCGCCGCATGGCCAAATCGGGGTAAAACAGGGCAAACTGACCGGTGAGGCAGGCTTGATGATGACGATGACCAGACGACTGACCGCTGCGATGGCTATTTCCGTGTGCGCGTGGGCCCCGCTCGGCGCCCAACAGCCCGGCGCCAAGCCCGACCACATGCAACACCGCTTCGACGACCCGGCGAAGTTCGCCAAGCAGTTCGACGACCCCAAGCGCGACGAGTGGCAGATGCCGTCGCGCGTGATCGATGCGCTCGGCCTCAAGAGCGGCATGGCGGTCGCGGACATCGGCGCCGGCACCGGCTACTTCAGCATGCGCCTGGCCAGGGTGTCGCCGGGCCTGTCGGTGTACTCCGTGGACATCGAGCCGAAGATGGTGGAGCACCTGACCCACCGGGCCGCCGGTGAGAAGCTGGGCAACGTCACCGCCGTGTTGGCGTCGCCCGCGAGCCCAAACCTGCCCAAGCCGGTGGATGTCATCCTGATTGTCGACACCTATCACCACATCGGCAGCCGGCCGGCGTACTTCCGCGAATTGAAGAAGTCCCTGAAGCCCGGAGGCCGCATCGCCATCGTCGATTTCCGCACGGACTCGCCGGAGGGGCCGCCGGTCGAGTTCCGGTTCACCGCCGAGCAGATCGAAGCGGAGATGACGCAGGCCGGCTACGCGCTCGACAGCAAGCACGACTTCCTGCCGCGCCAGCACTACTTGATCTTCCGCTGAGCAGAACCGGATGGGCCGCGACGCGCGGCCCATCGGCCTGTCGCTAGCTTGGCTTGCGCTGTTTCTTCTGCGCCGCGACCATGGCGCCGACATCCGCCAGCAGTTTCTTGGCATCGTAGACGATGCCGTCCTTGATGGTGTAGCGAATGCCGCCGACTCGCTCGGTGCGACGGGTAGTGTCGTTCAGTCGAAAGTGACCGGTGCCGTAGAGCACCTTGAGATTCCGGATCGGATTCTGGTCGACCAGGACCATGTCGGCCAGCATGCCGGCGCGGACAATGCCGAACTGCAGCGGCTGGTTCTTCGGCTCGTGCAGCGCCTCGGCGCCGTGCATGGTGGCGGCGCGAATCACCTCGAGCGGATGGAAGCCGGCCTCGTGCAGCAGCTCCATCTCGTGGATGTAGCCGAAGCCCCACAGGTTGTAGGTGTACGCCGCATCGTCGCTCACCGTGACGCGGCCACCCATCTTCTTGTAGTCATTCACCAGTCGGAACCACACCTGGTAGAAATTTTTCCACGCTACTTCGTCCTGTGAGGTCCAGTCGAAGTAGTAGGCGCCGTGAAGCTCGCGGTTCGGCGTGAAGAAGTCCATCAACGAGGGCAGCGTATAGGCCTCGTGCCATTCAGCGGTGCGCATGCGCATCACGTCACGGGTGGCCGCGTACGCCGTCATCGTCGGGTCGAAGATCGTGTTCAGTTTGAGGTGCCCCTGGAGATAGGCCTTCCACTCGTCGCTGCCGGGCGGATGGATCAGGTTCCAGAGGCGGCCGACCTGGCTAAATCGGTACTGCTCGTCGTTGTAGTTCATCTGGTCGGGCCACGGCTGCACGCGGTAGTCACGCATCAGCGGTTCGAAGTGGCCGTAGAAGTGCGTGACGGTGCCGAGGCCCAGCTTCGCCGCCGTGAGCGCGTCCATTTGCGCGACGCCGCGCTGTTCGAGGTGGGCCGTCGAGCCCAGGCCGTGTTTCCTGGCCTCGTCCAGCAGCGCCGCCATGATCGCCGGCGGATGGGCAACGAGCTTCATGCCGTCAACGCCGTTGGCCGCGCACCACCGCACCCACTCGCGCGCCTTCTCGGGAGTATCGACGAGACCGTTCGCCCAGCCGGCGCCGGGGCGCTGGTAGTTGAAGATGCGGGGTGCGACGATCGCGTTGGCGGCGCTGCGTTCCTTCTCTTTGGCCGCCATCGGCTGCGCGGTCAGCTCGACCCCGCGCAGGGTAGTCACGCCGTGGGCCATATAGAGTTTGTAGACGTACTCGTTCTGCGGCGCTTTGCTCGGGTCGCCCAGGTGCGCGTGCAGGTTGACGAAGCCGGGCATGACGTACATCCCGGTGCCGTCGATCATGTTCGGCGCGGCCGGTGGCGGCGGCTCCTTCGACGGCACTCCGGGCGTCCCCGCGCTGACGATCCGCGCGATCCGGTTGTTCTCGACAATGATGTTGGCCGGACCGAATGGCGGGGCGCCAGTGCCGTCGATCACCATGACGTTACGGATGGTGAGGGAGGGAAAGGGGCCGGCGCCCTCGCCCGCCTGCCGATCCGGCGCGGGGATCAGCCCCGCCTGACGGGCGTCAACGAATGGGCCGAGCACGACCAGCAGGCCGACCAGGAGCAGGGTGGTTCGTTTCATGTGCCGAATATTAGCGCGTTACCGCCGGATCGCAACTATGACGCCCCTGAGGCGGCTGAGCGTCAGCGCGCCAGCTTGATGGCCCGCGCAATGCGCTGCGATTCGAGCGCCACCTCCCGCAGCATCCCGTTGGGCGAGACGTGATAGCCGCAGAAGTAGAGGCCGGCCGCGGCGCTCTCGCGGCCACTCGACGCCGGCTTGCCGACGGCGTCGATCACGCCGGCGCCGGCCTCCAGGAACTGATCGACGCGAGGGCGGTAGCCGGTCGCCAGGATCACCGCATCGAAACGGGATCGGCTGCCGTCATCGAACACGACGGCCCCGCGCTGAAACGCCCTGACGCCAGGGCGCACCGTGATGGCGCCGCGCCGGATCAGGTCCACGGTGCCGGCGTCGATCAGCGGAATGCGGCCGTGCTTGCGGATCTGGGTGGCCGGGCCGTAGGGCAGCTTGCGCAGCCCCAGCTTCTCGACGTCGCCTATCAGCGCGCGCAGCAGCGGGGCGTTGAGGGCGTCGGCCATCTCTGGTGACAGCAGCCGCTGCAGCAGCCCAAGCGCGAGCACCGGCACCCCGAGGATCTCGCGCGGGATGATGTTCACGGCACCGCGCACCGCCACGACCGGCCGCGCGCCGTGCTCATGCAGGTCCATGGCGATCTCGCCACCGGAGTTGCCGAAGCCCACCACCAGCACGTCCTGGCCCTGGTATGGACCGCCATTCACATACGCGGAGCTGTGCTTGATGGGGGCGCCGAAATCCGTCATGCCGGGCCACGCCGGAATCGATGGCTCGCGGTTGTAGCCGGCCGCCACGACCAGCACCGGCGCCTGGTAGCCGCCCTGGACCGTGGTGACCTCCCACGCCTCGCCCACGCGCCGCGCCGACTTCACGCGCTCACCAAACCGCGGGGTCAGCGAGAAGTGCCGCGCGTAGGCCTCGAAGTAGTCGATCACCTGTGCGCGGCCGGGATAGCGCGGAAGATCGACCGGCATTGGAAAGTGCGGCAGACCTGAGCGGCTACGCGGCGTGTGCAGGTGCAGCCGCTCGTAGTGACGCCGCCACGACGAGGCGACCTGGTCAGCTTCTTCCAGGATCACCACGTCGCTGATGCCCTCGCGCTTCAGGCAGGCCGCCACCGCCAGTCCGCCAGGGCCGGCGCCGATGATGATGACGCGGGCGCTCATGCCGTCAGGGCCCCCACTGGTAGTGTCCCGGTGCGAGCATGGTGGCCGAGCCTTCAGCCACCAGCGCGCGATTGCCGAGGCCGGCCTCGGCTCGCGAGAGCCCCGTGACCCGCGCCAGCTCGCCGGGTATCGTTGTGCCCGCCCCGGCCAGGAAGCAGCGGGCGATCTCGCGGACCGCCACGTCGCGCCTGACGCGCTGGCGCAAGCCGTCGGGAAAGCGTCCGACCGCCAGCGTCCAGATGTAGGTGAACCTGGGCAGGTACAGCACCTCGCTCGGGATCACGATCATCGCCGCCTGCAGTTCGTCGATGCCTTTCGTGAACGCGCCACGGTCGCCGACCCCCGAGTCGTGGCGCAGGTCCGACGAGGCCATTTCCCACTCCCGGCGCAAGACCTTGAGAATAGCCCGTGCCGCCGGGCTCAGGCGTTCGGCTTCTTCCGACTTGCGCATGCCCCAGACGGCATGAAAGTAGGGGATCATCCGCGGTGCGAGAAACGTGGCCTTGCCGCGCGCGAGCTTGCCGTAATAGACCTTGCCGCGCTTGATCACCTCGTCCTTGATCACCCAGGTCAGCGACGCCTCGGGATCTTTCTGGACGTTGCGCGGCATCACCGCGTCGCGCCGGCCGCAGACCGCGACATAGAGCGACGGCCCCGGCTTGCGCGAATCCGTCAGGCAGGCGGCAAAGCCAGCCCGCTCGACGAAACGCTCGGCGTCGGCGGCCGTCTCGACCTGGCGCGTGCCCCCACGCCGCCAATGCTCGTCGCGATGCTCTTCGATCTGGTCGGTAATCTGGGGCCTGGCTCTCATGAGGACATCGATCCGGCAACGAGGTTACGATAGTACCGGCCTCTCGTGACGAAGAACCCTTCCGACGTGGTTTACCGCGTTGACGCCGCCGGGAACCTGACCTTCGTGAACGAGGGCTGGAACGCGTTCGCCGTGCTGAACGACACGCCCGAACTGCTCGGCCCGGCGGTCCTGGGCCGTCGCGTGGCCGACGGCATTGCCGGCATCGAAACGCGGCTGATCTACGACCGTTTGCGCGAGCGCGCGTTGGCCGGCGTCCGCATCGAGCTGCCCTACCGCTGCGACAGCCCCATGTTGCGGCGTCGCATGTCCCTCACGATTGTCGCGGTCGGCGCCGAGCTCGAGTTCCGCTCGCGCCTGCTGGACCTGGCCACGCGGCCGGCGGTGCGAGTGCTCGAGCCGCAGGTGTCTCGCTCCGGCGCCATGCTGACGGTGTGCAGCTGGTGCAACCGCGGCCGGATCGGCAACCGCTGGGCCGAAATTGAAGAGGTCGTGGCGGAACTCCGGCTCTTTGATGCCCCCGTTCCCCAGCTGACCCACGGCCTGTGCCACGATTGCCAGGTGCAGGTCATGAGCGAACTGAGCGCCTAGCAAACCTTCTCCACCTGTTTTCCGTCCAATCCCTCATACCAAGAATGTCTTGGTATTCGGGAACGGACGCGCATGTCATCAAAGTCGACCAACGCCCTGCTGCACGGAACGCTAGACGCCTTGATTCTCAAGACGTTGGCGCATGGTCCCCGCCACGGCTACGCCGTCGCCCGCTTCATCGAAGACACGACCGGCGAGGCCGTGCTGGTGGAGGAGGGGTCGCTCTATCCCGCCCTTTATCGCCTTGAACGCCGCGGCTGGGTCGCGGCCGAGTGGGGCACTTCCGAACTGGGCCGGCGGGCGAAGCTCTATCGCCTGACCGCGCCGGGGCGGGCGCAACTCGCGGCCGAGGTGGCCAACTGGCGGCGCTTCTCGGCCGGTGTCGCGAAGGTGTTGGCCACGTGAGGCGATCGCTTCGTTCGTGGTTGTGGCGTGTGCCACTCGACCAGGAAGTGGACCAGGAACTGGCGTTCCATGTCGAGATGCGCACCCGCGAACTCATCGCCGGCGGCATGGACCCCGCTTTGGCGCGGGACACTGCCATCCGCCGCATGGGCGACCTGGCCCGCGTGAAACAAACAATGGTCAACGTTGGCCGCAAGCGAGATCGGGAGCTGAGTATGGCGTTGTGGTTGGAAGAACTTCGAGACGATGTGATCTTTGCGGTGCGGCAGTTGCAGAACGCGCCGGTCTTCGCGCTGGTCGCGATCACCACGCTGGCCCTGGGCATTGGCGCCAACAGCGCCATCTTCGCCATGGTGGATGCCGCGTTGCTGCGCCCGCTGCCGTATGCCGAGCCGGATCGGCTCGTGACGGTCTGGGAGACCGCGGCGACGAACAACCGCAGTTTCGTGTCGCCGTTGAACATGACCGACTTTCACTCACGCGGCCGGAGTTTCGAGGCGATTGCCGGCTTCACTCCCGAGGTGGCCAGCATGGTGATGGCGGGACGCGATGGCAACGCCGAGACGGTGTCGCGTCAGTGGGTCTCGGCCGGCATCTTCGACGTGCTGGGCGTGCAGCCGATTGTCGGGCGCGCCTTCCTGCCTGAAGAGGATCAGAAACGCGCCAGAGTGGTGATGCTCAGCGAGGGGTTCTGGGAGACGCGCTTCAACCGCGATCCCGCCCTCGTCGGCACCGAGATCACGCTCGATGGCGGCCTGTGGACCGTCGTCGGCATCATGCCCAGGGAGTTCGAGATCCTCGGCCGCACCAGCGTGTGGGCCATGCGGCCGATCATGAACCTGCCGCCGCGGGCGCGCGCCTCGTACGCCTTGCAGGCGGTCGGGCGCATGAAGCCGGGCGTCGGCATTGAGGCCGCCCAGTCGGACCTGGCGGCGGTGGCCAGCGGGCTGGCGGGCGAGTTCCCGCAGACCAACGCCGGCCGCGGCGTTCGGCTCGAAGCCATGCACGCCACGATGATCGGCGGCGACCTGAGGACCACCTCGCTGTTGTTCCTCGGCGTGGTCGGCTTCGTGTTGTTGATCTGCTGTGCGAATGTCGCGAATCTGTTGCTGGCGCGGGCCACGGCGCGGTCGCGCGAGCTCGCCGTCCGCTCGGCGCTCGGCGCGGGACGCCGTCGCATCATCCGGCAACTGTTGACCGAGAGCGTGGTGCTGTCGCTGATTGGCGGCGGCCTGGGCCTTGGCGTGGGCGCGGCGATTCTACAGGTGGCCCCAACGCTGATTCCCGAGGGGCTGCTGCCGGCCACGGTCACGCTGGCGTTCGACGCGCGCGTGGTCGCGTTCTGCATCGCGGCCGCGCTGCTGATTGGCGTGATCTTCGGCATTGCCCCAGCGTGGCAGGCGACCAGCATCTCGGCGTCGGAAGCCATGGGCGCCGATAGCCGCACGACCATCGGGGGCGGTGGGCGGCTGCGCACCCTGCTGGTGACCGGCGAGGTGGCCACGGCGGTGCTGTTGCTGTTTGGCGCCGGCCTGCTGCTGCGCACGCTGATGGCCGTCGAGTCGTTCGACCGTGGCTATCGCGCTGAAAGTGTTTTGACGATGGTGGTCGATCCGCTGGGCTCGAGCTATCCGACACCCGAGCGGCTGCAGCAGTTTTACGACCAGGTTGAAGCGGAAGTCCGGACGGTTCCGGGTGTGCAGGATGTGGCTTGGACGAGCGGCCTGCCGCTTGGCGACTCGCTCTTCGGTGAGTATCCGTGGATCTACGAGGTGGTCGGCGACGCCCCGCTCGACGAAGCGAACCGGCCCACCACGAACGTTCAGCTGATCAGCCCCACCTATTTCTCGACGCTGGACCTGCCGATTGTCGCGGGCCGCGCGTTTGACAGCCGCGACGCGGCCACCGCCCCCCGCGTCGCGATCGTCAACGAAGCGTTCGCCCGCAGCCTGGGCGGCCGGTCGCCCATTGGGATGCGGGTCGCCGTGAAACCCGAGCAACGCGAGATGCCGCAGGTCGTCGAGATCGTCGGCGTTGCCAGGCAGGTCAAGCAGCGGCCCGACGAAGTGGCTGATTTCGTCCAGATGTATGTGCCGATGGTCCAGGACCCCTCGGACGACATGATCCTGATGGTGCGGTCGAAGACCAGCGGCGCCGAGGACCTGACGCCGGCGGTACGGTCGGCCATCTCGCGAATCGACCGGGAGCAACTGGTCAGCGTGGCCGGCGTGGTCACCCTCGAGGACGTCGCCTGGGCGGCCACCGGCCGCCACCGCTTCCGCGCGATCATGGTCTCCGCGTTCGCGGCTTTGGCCGTGGTCCTCGCCATGGTCGGGGTGTTCGGCATCCTGGCGTACTCGGTGCAGCTGCGGGTGCGCGACTTCGGCGTGCGACGCGCGCTCGGCGCATCAACCGGGGACGTGCTGCGTCTGGTGGTGGGCAGTGCGACCCGGGTGATTGCGATCGGCGCGGCGATTGGCCTGCTGCTGGCGGCGATGCTCGGACGGCTGCTGACGAGCGTGCTGTTTGGCGTACAGCCGCTCGATCTGTTGACGTTCGCGGCGGTGACGATCGTACTGGGCCTCACGACGGGACTCGCGATTGTCGGGCCGGCCTGGCGCGCCTCGCGGATTGCTCCGGCGACGGCGCTACGGTCCCAGTAGAATCCGCCTTTCGTTCGGATAGACGCGTAACTTTGTAGCTGAACAACGAGACAGCTGTGCGGTGATGGCCTGGATTCCGGAAAGTGGAACCAGATAACCCATGGGGTGGAAACAGATGAGCCGCGCGGGCGGGTGTTCCGGCCCTCGCCGCGGGCCTGGAAGTGCGGCGAGCTTATTGCAGCGAGTCCCTACGAGACTGTGGTGGGCAGGCGTTTCGGCAAATCAGTCGAGCCGCCAACACAGGAATTGAGGGAGCCATGAGCTTGCTGTTGATACTGATTATTCTCCTCGTGGTGTTCGGCGGCGGCGGCTTCTATGCCGGCGGGCCGCGCGTCGGTGGCGGACTGGGAGGATTGATCCTCATCATTATCGTGATCCTGGCGCTTACGGGCCGGCTCTGAACCAGGGCCGGTGCCGGCCGCTCATTCGGATCGCATCGCGACCATCGGTTGGACGGTCGTGGCGCGGCGAGCGGCCGGCAGCCCGGCCAGCAGGGCCACCGCAATCGCAATCGCGGCCGCGCCCATATCGATGATGGGCTCCATCACGCCGAGCGGTGTCGGACCGACGGTCAGCGGTGTGCCCATCACGTTCTCCACGGTGCGAATCAGCACCGCGCCCAGCAACAGGCCGCCGGCCACGCCGGGGATCACCAGCTTCACCACGTCCGACAGCATCATCCTCAGCACGCGCAATCGCGTGGCCCCGAGCGCCATTCGAACCGCCAGCTCGCGCGTGCGCGTGGCCACCATGAACCCCACGACGCCGACGATGCCGAGCGCGGCGAGAATCAGCACCAGCCCCCCGGCAACAATCGTCTCCAGAAAGCTCTCGCCCACGCGCGTGACCTGCGCCGAGACGAAGTCGGTTTGCGCCGTGTTGGCGACCCGGAACATCCGGTAGTCGAAATCGACCGGCATGCCTTCCGCGATCGCCACTGAGAGCACACCGGCGGTGTGCTTGAGATCGTCGCGGACTTTCCGGATCGCGAATCCGGCCTCGCGCTCCGGTCCCGCTGACGCCGGCAGGCGCGCGGCCGCCAGGCCATGGGTTTGAAAGCCCAGCTCGGCAGTCCTCACCCGGTCGAGCATCACACCACTGACGACCAGGAACGGCACCGCTATGCCAATCTGAACCAGCGCGGCCACGCGATGCACGCGAATGTTCTGGCGTCCGCCCCCGCCGGCGTCCTGCTTCGGTGCGTGAATCAGGCTGGGACGGCTGAAGCGCAGCGCCGGCAACAGCCCGAACAGCACGCTGACCAGCAGGCATAGCCCGGACGAGATCGCGATGCCGGTCAGGTCGGGATCGATCTCTGGAGGAACGGGCACGCCCAGGCGCCAGCCAATGACGGCCGGAATGCCGAACAGCACCAAGGCGCTGATCGCGCCGGCGGCCGCGGCCAGCAACACGGCCTCGAAGAAGAGATAACCGATCAAGTTGCGCCGGCCGGCGCCGAGCGCCGCCCGAATCGACAATTCGCGCTCGCGGGTGGCGCCGCGCACCAGCAGGCTGAGGATCGGCGGCCTGCGTGTTCCTGTCTACTCCTGGCGAAGCGTCTGCATCGGATCGACGCGCGCCGCGCGCGCGGCAGGGATCCAGGCCGCGGCCAGGCAGGCCGCAATGATCAAGATCACGCCAGCCCCGTACGCGACGGGATCAGTCACGTGCACGATCTCGGACATGAGCGCGCCGAGCGGCGTGGCCAACAGCACCGTGGCCAGCGTGGCCGCAAGTCCGGCGCCGGCGAGCAGCCCGTAAATAACCGGCCGGGTGGTCTGCGCGAGGATCAACCGCGTCACGTTCAGTGACGACGCCCCGAGTGCCATGCGCACGCCGATTTCCCTGGTGCGCTGTGCGACGAGGTACGACAGCACGCTGAACAGCCCCGAGACCGTCAGCAACAGCGCGAGGCCGCCAAGAATCACCGACACCCAGAACGCCATTTGCAGGAAGAACGTTTCGAGCCTCGCCACCGTCCGCATGGTCACGATCATGCCCAGGTTCGGATCGATCCTGGTGAGATGCTCGATGAGTGCTTGCCGGGCCAGGTCGGGGTCGCCGTGCACGCGTGCGACCACCGAGGTCCTGGCCACGTCGAGGCTGGTCGGCAGGTAGACACCCGGCTCCTTGATATCGGTGAACCGAAAGCCGGCGACGTCGCGTGACACGCCGATGACGGTGACCATGCGCGGCGTGAGCGGCGCCGCCGCCTCCTGCCCGGGGTTGATCGTCAGCAGCGCGCCGCCACCTGACTGGGTCGTGAGATCCGGCTCCAGCCGAAACGTCTCGCCGACGCCCTGGCCATTCGGCCATAGCGCCTGCGCGGTCGACTCCGAGACAATCGCCACCGGGTAGTCGTCACGTTCCGCCGCCGTGAACGAGCGCCCGCGCACGATGGCGATGCCGAGCACGTCGAAGTACGCTCCCGACACGAACTTGTAGGCGAGCGGCGTCTTACCCGCGCCGGTGTCGGCAAACCCACGGGGTGGCGGAGCCAGGAGCGCCGGCCTGAGCGCGGCGTGAGCGGTGATCGTGGCCTCGCCGGCCAGGGCCTGGACCAGGGCGGCCCGCTTGGGCTCGTTGAAGGGGTCAATCAAGATCGTGTCGGCGGTGCGCAATCCCGGCTCGAATTGCGACGAGGCGATGGCGCTGCGCAGGAAGATCGCGGCGCAGATCAGCAGCAGTGCCGAGGCGAACACCTGCACGCCAATCAGGACATTGCGCGCCCGCCCGGGTCGCGCGTCCTTCACCAGCTCGCCGCGCAGCGTCCGCACCGCCTCGATCCGTGTCGCTTGCAGCGCCGGCAGCAGCGCAAACAACGCCGTGGCGGCCACGGCGGCGACCACCAGGAACAGCGCGACGCGCCAATCGGCGGCGGGCACGCCGAGGTTGACGTCACCGAGATCGAGCGGCATGGTGCGGAGGGCCCAGTAGACCGTGCCCTCGAGCACGACGCGTGAAATCAGGTAGCCACCGGCAGCCGCGGCCAGCGCCAGCAGCACGCTCTCGGTCATCAGCTGGCGGACGATCCGCCGCCGTGACGCGCCGAGCGACAGCCGAATCCCGATCTCCTTCTGCCGTGCCACGCCGCGCGCGAGCAGCAGGTTGGCGACGTTGGCGCAGCCAATCAGCAGGATCAACCCGAACGCCAGGAACAACGGCGTGAAGACGGCAACGGCTTCGAGCGGCTGCGGAACGGTGCCCCAACGCGGTGCCAGCTCAATGCTCATCGTCTGGTCAGCGGCACCGCCGGCTGACTGGTTCGAGTCCCACGCCGCAAGTTGCGCGCGAGCGCGTTCCATGGACGTCCCCGGTTTCAGCCGGCCGATGATCTCTACGCCGACGCTGTCTTCGCGGCCCCGGTCGTCCGGACTGAACTGGCCGAGCTGCGACAGCGGCGCCCAGAAGTCGGGCGCGCTCACCGCGAGCCCGCGGAAGCCGGCCGGCATGACGCCGATGATCTGGAAGGGGGCACCGTTGACGAGTACCGTCTGTCCCAGCACGTTCGAGTCGCGATTGAAGCGGCGCTCCCAGCCTTTGTCGCTCAGCACGATCACGGGGTTCCCGCCCAATCGCCCGTCGTCTTGAGCACCGATGGCGCGCCCCATCACGGGAGTGACGCCGACCACCTGGAAGAAATTGCCCGTGACGAGTGTGACGTCCATGACTCGCCCATCGACGCGCAGGTCGATGTCGGACAGCGCGGCGTAGGCGTCGGTGAAGACGCTGGTTTCCGCTCGCAACGCCTCGAAGCGCGGCCGCGTGAAGAGCGAACCGGCGCCGTCCGACAGCTGCGCGCGCTCGACGGCGTAGAACGCCCGGACGTCCGGCACCTGGTCGACGCGGAACAGCATCGCGTTCAGGATGGTGAAGATCACCGCCACCACGCCGAGGCCGATCGCGACCGTGAGCACGATCGTGAAGGCGGCCAGCGGCGTCCGCCTGAAGCTGCGCAGGGCGTACTGCACGTCGCCGATGGTGTTGTCGAAGAAGGCGGTCTCGTTCATGCGGTCTCCAGTCCTCAGACGAGCGGGACAGGAAATGGTTCCCGGCGGGCGAACGGTCCCCTGTCCAGGGTGTTCACAATTGAACGGACGGAATCGCGACCCTTTGCCACCATGTGTGGAGACCCCTTCTTCCCATGGAGTCATATGTCTGATCCGCGTAACGACGCCCACGCCAAGAAAGTCAGCCAGGAGAAGAAGCGCGCCAAGGATGAGCCGGCCGAGAGTCCCGCCACGCCGGCGGCCGTCGGCCCTGACGAAACGGCCGCGCTGGTGCCGAATGCCGCACTTGAAGGGTCGCTGGTGGTGCTCGCCCAGCTCAAGGACCTGGAGTTCCATTCGCGCGCCCACCTCGAGCGGCTCGCGGAACTGGCGCTCACCGTCGAAGATGAGCTGAAGCAAAAGAACCTGGTGGTTCCTCTCGGCAAGGTCTATTCAGCGCAGAACCTCGTGCAGACCACGCTCACGGAGTTGCTCGAGGCGTACAAGGTGGAGTGCGATCGGATGCAGGGGTGAGCGAAGAAGTGAGTGGAATGGGCTCGCCATGAGCGAGCCTTCGGCCCGCCTGGAAGGCGGGCTGACAGGCGAGTCGAATGGTGGACCTGACCGGGATCGAACCGGTGACCTCATCAATGCCATTGATGCGCGCTCCCAACTGCGCTACAGGCCCCCTGGGGAAGTTCCTATCGTAACTCGCCGGGGCGTACCGGATCAACCACGGCGCGGCCCGGGCTGGGACTTTCGGCTCGTTCGGCGGCCTTGCGCCTGGCGGCCCGTTCCGACTGTTCCTTCGACATGCGGCGGCGGCGTTTGAGGTTGGCCTGGTCGAGCGCCGACACCGGCCACGGCGGGGTCGCCCCCAGGTTCGCGGCCAGTGACTTCTTCGCCGGCACGCCGTCGAGCAGCAACACCTCCGGCTGGACGTAGGTGCCGAGCACCAGGTCCGCCAGCGGGATTCCGTAGAACCCGGCAATGTTCATGTTGCACTTGTAGTTGGCGTGGTGCGCCTGGTGAAACCCGTACAACTTGCGCCACATCGTCCCGAACACCGGACCCTCGATCTTGCGCTTCCACCACGGGTCGTACGGGGTGTGGTGCGCGACGTGGATCGTCTCGTACAGATAGTGCGCGATGCTGATGGCGATGTAGCCGCCGATCAGGATCGGGAAGGTGGGAAACGAGAACGCCGCCGGCAGGAAGAACACCGTCCAGAACGCCATGAACGCCAGCAGCGCATAGGGCGGGAACGTCGCGAACTCGTCGTGAACCTCATCCTCGATCGGATAGGCGCTCTTCACCTTGTCGTCGACGATGGTGATCGAGGTCAGCTTGTGATGGGCGAGGTGGCTGAAACTGAGCTTGCCCAGGAAACTCACCGAGTTGGCGTGCAGCAGGTAGCGATGGAAGAAGTATTCGCCAAAGCAGAACACCAGGCTGCAGCCAAGCGTGGTCAGGATGATGGCGACGGGGCCGGCCGACAATTGCGCGTCCCAGGTCGGGCGGAAGAACGTCCGGATGATCAGGAACGCCGCGAGCGGATGCAGGGCGATGAAGACCGTGAACATCGGGAACGACAACGAGTTGTTCTTGCGACTCTCGAACGAGAGGAAGTTCAGGTTCGGTATGGTCATAGTCAGCTAGGGGACCGCCGCCGCAGCCGCAGGGGCGTCAGGTCATCATACGCCGGGCGGCGATTCATTCGCTGATAAGATTGGTGCGGGAATTTCCGTGAACGACGCCGATCGCTCCCTGCTCCGCGAGCTCAGAAACGCCCTCCTGCACCTGCACAAGACGCTGCTCGACTGGCAGCGGGCCTCCTACGAGTTGGATCACGGGCCGATGGCCCCCACCCAATTGCTGCACGTGATATTCAATGACAATTCTTTCGCCTGGCTCCGGCCCATGTCGGGCCTGATCGTGGCCATCGACGAGGCCCTGGACGCCAAGCCACCGGAAGCTCCGCCGGTCACGCCGCTGGTGGCCCTGGCGCGGGAACTGGCCTCGCCGGTCGCGGGAACCCCCTACGGTGAACGCTACCAGGCGGCCTTGCAGGAAGTGCCGGATGCGGTCCTGGCGCACCGTGATCTGGTCACGCTGCTCAAGCTCCACCACCCCGCCGCTAATGCCTGAACGGTCCGGCTAACCACCTTCGCCAAGGCTACGGCGGTCAAGAAGCCGGACGCCACATTACTGGACAAAGCGAACGCCACATCTACTGGACTTTGACCTCGGTGCGCGGGCCCTTCACGGCCACTGCCTGGTCCACCGTCCGCCCCTCGAACGTTACGCTCAACGTGTAGTCGCCGGCCGGCACGCCGCTTAACGTAAAGCGGCCATCGTCGCCAACGGTGGTTGATACCGGACTCCTGGTGGCCACGACGGTGGCCTGCATGCCGGGATGCATGCTGCAGGTGACGTCGTACTGGCCGACCCGGTCGAAAGTGTGGATGTGCTTCTGCTGCGGATCGGTTTCCACGCTGAAGATGCCGGCGCCGGTGTCGCGGCGGTTCACGGTGACGTTGTGACCCATGTCTTCGGTGTTGCGGAACTCGACCGGCTGGCCGACCCGGACGTAGAGCATGTTCGGCACGAACTGCTTGGCATACTGATCCATCACCGCCGGTCCTTCCGGCAACGGCACCTCACCGGCGGCCGGCAGCAACGAGATGATGGCGCCCTTGCGCGCCGTGCCGGTGACTTCGGCGTTGGCGGTGTCGGCGGGTGCGGTGCTCGCCGCGGCCGGCGGGGCCGTCGAAGGCGTGGGCGATCCACACGCGCCGGCAGTCAAAAAGCCGGCGAATACCAGGAGCGCACGAACAGCGTGACGGTTCAGCATGTGGCGTGTCCTCGCATCGACAGACTGCGATGCTAGCATGAGCCAGATATGGCCCCGGACGCGGCCGCACCGCTCATCTTCATCGTCAGCATCGTCGCCGGCGGCATTGCTACCATCACCGGCTTCGGCATCGGCAGCCTGCTGACGCCGACCTTCGCACTCTGGGCGGACACCCGCCTCGCGGTCGCGGCAGTTTCCATTCCCCACCTGCTCGGCACGGCGATCCGGTTCTGGCTGGTGAAGGGGCACGTCGATCGCGGCGTGCTGTGGAGCTTCGGCCTGGCCAGCGCTGCCGGCGGGTTGACCGGCGCACTGTTGCACTCGCGCGCCACCAGCCCGGCCTTGGAGTTGGTGTTTGGGATGCTGCTGCTGTTCGTGGCCGCGTCCGAGTTGAGCGGACTATCGAAGCGCTTGAAGTTCACCGGCGCCTGGGCCTGGCTCGCCGGTTCGCTCTCGGGCCTGCTCGGTGGCCTGGTCGGGAATCAGGGCGGTATTCGCGCCGGTGCCTTGCTGGGGTTCTCGATGCCGAAGCAGGCGTTTGTCGCAACCGCGACCGCCATCGGCTTGATGGTTGACGCGGCCCGGATGCCCGTTTACGCGGTGGTCATGGGCCCGCAGATCGCGGAGCTGTGGTGGCTGATTGCCGTGGCATGCGCCGGCGTCACCGCCGGCACACTTGGTGGCGCGCGCGTGCTCAGGCGAATACCTGAGGCGGTGTTTCGCCCGGTGGTGGCCGTGCTGATTGGATTGCTCGGCCTGTCGATGCTGTTGCGCTAGATCGGCTTCTCGAACCGAACCGCGTACACCGGGGGAAGGTTCGTCGACACGGTTTGCCACGAATCGCCGCCGTCTTCGCTCAACCATAACGAACCCGTGGTGGAACCCATCATCAGGGTCTTGCCGGCGGTGTCCACGTCGAGCGCGTGCCGGAAGACCAGGTCGTAGGCATGTTCCTGCGGCAGCCCCCGGGTCAACGTCTCGAACGTCCGGCCGCCATCGCTCGTCCGGTTGACCACCACGCGGCCGTCCACGGGATAACGCTTCTCGTCGCTGACGCCAGGCACGAACCACGCAGTGTCGGGATTGTCGGGATGGACGGCGACCGCGAACCCGAATGCCGACGGCTGGACGCCGGTGATCTCGCTCCAGGTGGCGGCGCCATCGACGCTCTTGAAGATGCCGTTGTGATGCTGCACCCACAGCACGTCTGGATTCGAGCGGCACTGCACCACGAGATGCGGATCCTGCACGTTCTCTTCGAACTGCTTCTCGGGCGGCATGAACTCGGCCCGCATGCCTTTGGCGGTGATGTCCCAATGCGCGCCGCCATCCCGCGTCGTCCACACGCCGCCACATGACACGCCGACCTTCACGTGTCGCGCATCGCGCGGGTCAACACAAATGGAGTGGATGCCAGGCTGTTCGGCGCCGCCGCCGAACCACTGTTCTCGAAGCGGGTCGTCCCACAAGGGCCGGTTCAGCTCCCATGAATCACCGCCGTCCTCTGAACGGAACAGGCCCCCCGGCAGCGTGCCGCACCACACCACGCCCGGTTCATTGGCGCCGCCGGGCTCGAGCGCCCACACCAGCTTCAGCGACCAGTCGGCCGGCACGCCTTCGACCGGCACCTTCGGCACGTAGCCGGCCGGCTTCTCGGGATACTTCGGCGCCGCGATTTCCTTCCAGGTGGCGCCGCCGTCCTGCGAGCGATGTAGCTTGACGCCGAAGTGTCCATGGTTGAGCGCGGCGAGCAGGTGGCCGCTGCGCGGATCGGGCATGGTCAGGGTGCAGTTGTCGCCGACAAAACTCGCGCGCTCAATGCGCCACCCACCGGCGCCACGCTCGAGCGTGAACAGACCTTTCCGCGTGCTGACAAAACACCGCTCGGTCATGACGGCTAGCCTCCGGACAACGATTGCACGACATCGACCACGGCCGTGGCCGCGACCGGGTCGCTGAGCGACACGCGGTCGTCAATCTGGCGGCCATCGATGAAGGCCGCCATATGC